>JAOAJL010000031.1 GCA_026414185.1 Microcaldota archaeon
CCCATATACCCGTCCATCGTGGCAAGAATCGGCTTGCTGTTCGCAGTGTAGTTTTCAGGCAGACCGGCTTGCAGAAGCGCAGAGCCGAAGTTGGTCACCACCTTCATACCGCTCTTATCACCAATTAGGAGGCCTCCGTTGACCAGCATTGCTGTGAATGTTGATTTATCCAGGCTGTTGAGTATTACCTGGAGCTCCTTTGCTGTCAGGTATTTCACCTTGCCAGTAATGTTCACGGTCGCATACAGGCTGTCAATTGGGTCCTTGCTTCTCATCTCGCCAGTCTTCTTCCTGTTTTCATCCTGAACCACGCTGCTTGTGTAATTGGCATTGCCAACAATTTTGGCATCGCTTCCCTGCCAGCTTGCCTTGCCAAACGAGAGCACGGCTGCCACGGAGAGGGCGGTTAGCGCCACCTTGGATTTGTCAAGGAGCTTGTCCTTCAGCCGGCTGAACGGGGGCTTGCCCTCATGAGCAATCTTCTGAGTGGTGGTTGGCAGCTTCTCTTTCCCAAGGTTTCCCATACCTGTCGCCTCTGCTCAAATATTGGGGTTAATCTGTTTATAAATATTCGTTGCCGAAAGGCGACCGGCGCAGGCGCCCGCCTTGCAGCTTGGCGAGGGGCTGGCAGGGCTCATACTGAACAAGGTCGCCACCCTTGCCTACCTACTTGCTTTCTTCGCCGCAGGCCTGCTTTTCTACCTTGTGCTTCTGAACCTGATGAGGCTGTTTGAGCACGAGGATGCGGCTGTCTTGCGCAGGATGCTTCGCGGAAGGGTGCCTGACTGGGCTGAAAAAACGCTTATCAGGTCGCTCTTTTGGAACCAAAAGGAGATACATTGAAAGCTTAAGCGGTTAAGTGTAAAATTCATTCTGCCTCTTGCCAATTTCCAACGCCTGCTCTCTTGCATATTTACTGAACATTTGTTGCTTTTGGAGAAGCCTTGTCATCATATCAAATGCTGTCATCATGCTAAGCGGCGTTGGCAGTTTTGCCTGTTCAACACCCATGCAGTTATACATGGCATTTATAATTGCCTCAATCGCCTCTTTCCATTGTGAAACAAGTTCTTCGCCGCCGATATTCCGCAGAGTATTCTCTATTCGTTTATAAGGCGCATCTGATTCGGGTGTCTTTTGGTACTCTATCCAGAACGTTTCGGCACTGATTTTTTTGGCGACTACAACGAAAATGGCAGCCGCGAATAATTTTGCATTTGACAAGTAGTTATCCATCTCGTTTTGCGTCACTCCAAGCTTCGTGGCACTATCCCTCAGCTTCATGTCCGTATTCAGTGGGTCAACCAGCATGTCAAAATACATCTTCGCCCAGTTGTAGTTGTAATAATCTCTTATCCAATTTTGGATTTCTTCGTTCGTTGCGTTCTCATTCAGAATTCGGTTTCCCCACTAGCACATCGCATCATATGCTTTTTTCTGCTCCGTGTTCAAAGGGTTTAATTTTGATTTGGCATCTTTAAGTTGGGCGGTGATGTTTTCCTTTGATTTGGGAATGCTGTTCGGATTGACGCTTGGGTTGTTACTGTTAGCAATTTCGGTGATTTTGTTGAGTGTCAAGAAGCCGGAGGTGTTAGTATTAGCTTTCTCTTTGAGTTGCAAGTCTGGCATAGAACCTCACTTTTTGCTTGTCATCGTCACTTCGCCAGTCTCCAAATTGACTTCTGCGGTCTTGCCGTTCTGGGTAACGCTTACTTTGTCTTCCGTAACTGCAATAGACGGAGCCGTAAGCGCGCCTAGCTGAGTCGTAAGGCTCTTATAGCCTCCATAGTCTCCCTTCTGGATGAGTACACCATTATTAGTTGCAATTGCAAGAATATCTCGGTACGTTCCATAAATTAGAGGAAAGAGTGGCTTTGAACCGTCATTACTTTCGACAATTGCTTGTGAATGCGTGCCTTTCTCCTTGCTCAAATTACTTAGAATTACCGCGTAAGTCCAGGTGGGGTCGGTTATCACGTAGTTCCATCCATTAGAGAGTTTTACTGACTCAACGGCGGTTTTATCAGTAAACACTATTTTCTCCCCATTGTTTGGCTGGACCTTGAGGATGATAAACTGTTCCGGCCCCCATTCATACACCCCTACCCAATTTGTTCCTTTTGCAGGAATAATGGTGAGCGGTTTTACATCCATCACCTCGTCCATTTTTTCGGAGGAGAGTTTTGTGCTGTCCATCGGCGAAGCGATATTTGTAGAGTAGCTGATGTTGCCAACCGGCTTGGCATCGCTTCCCTGCCAGCTTGCCTTGCCAAACGAGAGCACGGCTGCCACGGAGAGGGCGGTTAGCGCCACCTTGGATTTGTCAAGCAGCTTGTCCTTCAGCCGGCTGAACGGGGGCTTGCCCTCATGAGCAATCTTCTGAGTGGTGGTTGGCAGCTTCTCTTTCCCAAGGTTTCCCATATATGTCGCCTCTGCTCAAATATTGGGGTTAATCTGTTTATAAATATTCGTTGCCGAAAGGCGACCGGCGCAGGCGCCCGCCTTGCAGCTTGGCGAGGGGCTGGCAGGGCTCATACTGAACAAGGTCGCCACCCTTGCCTACCTACTTGCTTTCTTCGCCGCAGGCCTGCTTTTCTACCTTGTGCTTCTGAACCTGATGAGGCTGTTTGAGCACGAGGATGCGGCTGTCTTGCGCAGGATGCTTCGCGGAAGGGTGCCTGACTGGGCTGAAAAAACGCTTATCAGGTCGCTCTTTTGGAACCAAAAGGAGATACATTAGATTTGACACTTTCTTCTGCTCCAAGCGCAGGACACATTAAGAAGTCAGGCAAACTTTTCGCTTTCTTCTTTTTCTGCTTTCTCCTTGGCTTTTGTTTTCTGCTCGTTCATTTCTTCTTCCTTCTTTCTCTGCTTTTGCTGCTCTATTGTTTGGAGGGGCCCCATGAATTCCGTATATATTGGGTTTTTCTTCACGGTCGGCTGAATCTTAAGCTGATTTAGTATCTCGTTCAGAACCTCTATGATCTGCTCATCAGTTGCTCCGAATTTTTTGAGGTCAGATCTGTAACGCTCTTGTTCAGCCTCCTTTGTAAAGTCGTAAATTTTTGTTTCGGTTTTGCCGTCGTTATAATATAACGTGCTCTTAACC
>JAOAJL010000032.1 GCA_026414185.1 Microcaldota archaeon
CAACGATGTTGTGGAACTTTGTAAGCCTTGCAAGGCGCACCAACAAGTCATAGTCCTCGGCAAACCTGGTCGTTCTGTATCCGCCCGCCTTCAGCAAAAGCTCTTTTCGGACCATCATAGTTGTCTGGTAAAGCGAACAGAACGACAGAAGGCCCCTGCGGATGTCCATGTCGTTCTCCCTGGCTCCTCGGACGCATATTCTGCCGCCCCCGTTGTCTATATGGATAAGCGAGGAGCCAATCGCCCCGATATCTCTGTTCGTTTTCATGAACCGGTACTGTCTTTCAAGTCTTTCAGGCAGGCAGATGTCATCCGCGTCGGCAAATGCCACGATATCGCCCCTCGCATTCCTGATGCACTCGTTCCTTCCTCTCACTATGCCTTTTCGCCTTTCCAATTCCGGCTGATCGGCGAGGACGACTTTCTGCTTAAAGAAAAACAGCCTTATCTTCCTGGACTTTCGGGCAAGCCTTCGCGCGAAATCTCTCTTTCCTGAAACAACAAGCACAATCTCAAAATCCCTGAATGACTGGTTGAGAATGCTATGGAGGGACTCCTCCAAATATTTTCTCGGCTCGGCTTTGCCATTATCATAAAACGTCATTAGCACCGATATCGCAGGTTTCTTCGCCATATTCCACAAACCAACTGGAATTTTGCTGTAGTGGGGAATATAAGTCTTTTTCGGCATAACTTGGCGCCCAAAGGTGCCAGAATGCAGGACAAGATAATAATCAAAGGCGCGCGCCAGCACAACCTCAAAAACATCTCCCTTGAAATCCCGAGGAACGCGCTTACCGTAATCACCGGGATATCGGGAAGCGGCAAGTCCACGCTTGCCTTTGACACCATATACGCAGAGGGTCAGAGGCGCTACGTAGAGTCGCTCTCGGCTTATGCCCGCCAGTTTTTGGGGGTGATGGGCAAGCCGGATGTTGACAGCATAGAGGGCTTGTCGCCAGCGATTTCAATAGAGCAGAAGACCACCAGCCGCAACCCGCGCTCCACCGTGGGCACAACCACCGAAATCTACGACTATCTGCGGCTTCTTTACGCAAGGATTGGGGAGCCGCACTGCCCATCCTGCGGAAAGAGGATTTCCTCGCAGACCACGGACCAGATCGCAAACGCGGTGCTTTCGCAGGGCGAGGGGAAGGAATGCCGCATCCTCTCCCCAATAATCCGGGGGAAGAAAGGCACTTATGAGAAGCTCTTTGAGGAACTGCGGCAGAAGGGCTACTCGCGCGTTCGGCTGAATGGCTCTGTGTTGGAGCTTGACAAGCCCATACCCAAGCTTGACAGGCAAAAAAGGCACACGATTGAAGTGGTGGTGGACAGGTTCACCGCCGCAAGCCAGAACCGCCAGCGGCTACTGGACGCGATAAAAACCGCCATAAGGGAAAGCGGGGAGGGGCTTGTCATCGTAGCGCTTGAGAGGAAGGAGCTTTTGTTTTCCCAGAAGAACTCCTGCCCTGACTGCGGAATTTCGCTGGGCGAGCTTTCCCCCCGCATGTTCTCCTTCAATTCCCCCTACGGCGCCTGCGAGGAGTGCCACGGGCTTGGCGTCAAGCAGAAGATAGACCCGGAACTTGTGGTTCCTGACAAGACAAAGACGCTTGCCGAGGGGGCAATTGCCCCCTGGCGCGGAACGGTGATGGGTGGCTACTACTACCAGCTCTTGGCAGGGCTTGCCGAAAGGATGGGCTTCTCCATGGACACCCAGTGGAACGTTCTTACCGAGGAGCAGAAGAATGCCATCCTTTTCGGCACCGGCGACAGGATACGCTACAAGCTGCAAAGCAGGGCTGGCGACAGCGTCTATGAGGGCGTGGCAAGCTTTGAGGGAGTGGTGAACAACCTCTGGCGGCTCTACAACCAGACAGAATCGGAATCGCGGCGCGAGGAGATAGCAAAATACATACGCGAGATTCCCTGCCCCAAGTGCGCAGGCAAGCGCCTCAAGCCGGAGGTGCTGGCGGTCAAGATAAACGGCAAGAACATAATTGAGGTGACCGAGCTTTCAATTGAATCCGCCTACGGCTTTTTCACCTCGCTGAAATTGGGCAGGGAGCACGAGCAGATAGCAAAACCGGTCATGCGGGAGATTCTTTCGCGGCTTGATTTCCTGCTCAACGTGGGAGTGGGCTACCTTTCGCTCTCGCGCATAACAGGCACCCTCTCAGGCGGCGAGGCGCAGAGGATAAGGCTTGCCACGCAAATCGGCTCCAACCTCACAGGCGTGCTTTACGTCCTTGACGAGCCGTCCATAGGGCTTCACCAGCGCGACAACGACAAGCTGATTTCAAGCCTGAAGGGCTTGCGCGACCTGGGCAACACGCTGATTGTGGTGGAGCATGACGAGGAGACGATGCGCAATGCGGATTTCATGGTGGATTTGGGTCCAGGCGCAGGCGTGCATGGCGGCAGGGTGGTGGCAGTCGGCACCCCCAAAGAAATAGAGCAGAGCAAGGATTCCCTCACGGGCGCCTATCTTCGCAGGGAGCTTTCCATCCCCACCCCAAAGCTGCGCAGGAAGCCCCAAAAGTGGCTTGTGGTCCGCGGAGCGGCGGAAAACAACCTCAAAAGGATAGACGTGCACATTCCGCTTGGCTGCCTTGTCTGCATCACGGGCGTTTCGGGAAGCGGCAAGTCCACGCTTGTC
>JAOAJL010000033.1 GCA_026414185.1 Microcaldota archaeon
CTCTGTGGTTGCCCTTTTGAATATGGGGCAGAATTTCCAGGGAGAGGTGAACCGCCAGCTTGGCGCGCTTGGCGGAAGGACAATATTCATAAGCCCGGTTTCCTCCATTTCTTCCTCGCCTTTTGTCGCCGCAATGCCCTCATCCAGCAAGCTCCAGCAGAGGGACTACGAAAGGCTGAGGCGCATTTCGGAGATAGAGGACGTCACGCGGCTTATAATGGGCAGGACAAGGGTAGTGTTCAAGGAGAAGGAAATAAGCTCTCCGGTGTTCGGCATTGAGCCTGGCGTCTTTGAGAAGACCATGGCGGTTGAGATTGATTCCGGCAGGTTCCTCCTCCCATCCGACCGCCACGTTACGGTCATAGGGAGCAACGTGGCGAACGACGCATTTGGCCAGAACAAGAAAGTCAGCGTCAATTCCTATCTTGAGATTGGCGGGCAGAAGTTCCGCGTGATCGGGATAATGAAAAAGAGCGGAAATGCCTTTGGCGGCGGAAGGGTAGACAACGGCATATTCATACCTTTTGAGGACGCGCGCTCGCTGCTGCGCCACACATTCGGTCCGAACGACCTGGGCGCCATGGCGGTTCTCCTGAAAGAGGGGGCGGACTCGGATGAGGTGACTGAAAAGATATACGCCGAGCTTGACGCAAGCCGCAAGGTCAAGCCGGACAGCAGGGATTATTCCGTTGTCAATCCAAAGACGATACAGCAGACCATAAACC
>JAOAJL010000034.1 GCA_026414185.1 Microcaldota archaeon
ATGAAGATCATGAAGCACTTGATGTTGTCAATATTCCACTTGAGCGGTTTAGCCACCAATTCTTCATCGACCTTATCGGTAGGGATTCCGGTTTGGGAAATGTCGTACAAGAGATTATTGGTCAATATCTGGATCGGCTGCATCGGGAGGAAAGGTAATAGATAACTCGCCCCCACGACGCTGAACATGTTGCCGAAGTTGGAGCTTGCCCCCATGCGGATATATTTGACGATATTGGCAAAGACCCGTCGGCCTTCCATTATGCCTTCTTCCAGCACCAGCAAACTCTTTTCCAACAGCACGATGTCAGCCGCTTCCTTAGCGACATCCACAGCTGAGTCCACCGAAATGCCCACGTCAGCCGATTTCAGCGCCGGTGCATCGTTGATCCCATCACCCATGAATCCGACCACATGACCTTGTCGGCGCAAACTCCTGACAATCTCTTCCTTTTGCGAAGGCGACAACTTCACAAAAATGTTTGCACTTTGAATCGTTTGTGCGAACTGTTGCGGCGATAGCTGAGAAAGCTCCTCGCCCGTCACCACTCGATTTACGGGTAATCCCACATCCCGACAGACCTTTTCTGTCACCAAACCGTTGTCGCCGGTAAGCACTTTGACT
>JAOAJL010000035.1:0-117 GCA_026414185.1 Microcaldota archaeon
GCCACAAGAGCCAGTGCTATACCAAAAAAAAGGGACAGAAAAGAAAAAAGGGCGGAGAGCATAAGGCTTTGCAGGAAGGAAGTAGATACCATAAGGGAAGTCATGGCTGGTATGGAT
>JAOAJL010000035.1:127-408 GCA_026414185.1 Microcaldota archaeon
ACACCATAGAAGCTCTAAATATAATATAC
Organism: Microcaldota archaeon; assembly: GCA_026414185.1. Taxonomy (GTDB): domain Archaea; phylum Micrarchaeota; class Micrarchaeia; order Anstonellales; family Anstonellaceae; genus UBA10161. The sequence goes on from JAOAJL010000035.1 coordinate 157, forward strand.
GCCGACTTTGTCAAAATAAAACTAAATCATCCACTTTTTTCAATCCTGAGAAATTTAAACATAAATCTACCAAAAGCTACAAGAAGGAACATAAATACCATGCAAGCCACCACTGCACCGCTGGGTGGTAGGTCTGCCACAAGAGCCAGTGCTATACCAAAAAAAAGGGACAGAAAAGAAAAAATGGCGGAGAGCATAAGGCTTTGCAGGAAGGAAGTAGATACCATAAGGGAAGTCATGGCTGGTATGGAT
>JAOAJL010000035.1:418-530 GCA_026414185.1 Microcaldota archaeon
ACACCATAGAAGCTCTAAATATAATATACGCCGACTTTGTCAAAATAAAACTAAATCATCCACTTTTTTCAATCCTGAGAAATTTAAACATAAATCTACCAAAAGCTACAAG
>JAOAJL010000003.1 GCA_026414185.1 Microcaldota archaeon
GCTTAGCCTGCACGGCGTTTCGCCTCCGCTCAACCTTCCCCTTGCCGCCCTCTTCACAATCTTTTTCACCAATGCAATCTCAGCGTGGCTTGTTCTGAAGGGCAGGGGCAAGCCCGCGCAGCAAAAAGCGGACATCTCTTCAATCGCAAGAGGCGGCTTGGACTCGCTTTAAGCTCAGCCAACACGCAAAACAAAAAGAAAACAAAAAAAACAAAAAAGGAAAAGAATGCCTCCTTCAGAACAGCCCGTCAAGCTTGGACTTGTGCTTTTTGGCAAGCTCGGCGACAACATCCTTCATTCCCAAGCCGATTGCTATTGCGGCGCCAAGCCCCACTGCGAGGGCAAGGGCTGAAAGCACAACCAGGAACGACCAGACAAGAAGGGACGGGTCGGAAGCCGGAAGCAGCATGGGCAGTGCGATGACAAGGGCGTTGTAGGCGATGAAAATCTCCACTATTATCGCAAGGGTGTTTGCAAACGGGACGCCCTTGCTTTTCTTCATCCTGTCGGTGACGTAGTCCCCTGCTATCAGCCCAGCCATCAGGATTATCACTCCTTGCACAAGCGACGGCAGATAGCCTGTTGCCTGGGCAGCAAGCATGGAGAGCATAGGCACCATCACAATGTCAGCTGCGATTCCGAGGAACACTATCATCACATAAAGCTTGAGCAGGAGCACCGCGACGTTCGTGACGCTGAAGCCAAGCAACGCGTCGTGGATGCCGTGGCTTTCAAGGAATTTCTCAAGCCTAAGCTCAACAAGAAACCTCTTCAGAACCATTCCAAGCAGGTTTGCCACAAATGCGCCCACCAGCAATATCAGCACAAGGATGGCAAGGTCAACCACTCCCTGCAGGAGGTTGCCTACAAAGCCGCTTGCGCTGAGCTGCAACTTGTCTATCAGGTCTTGCCGTATCATACCAAATCACCAAGCTAGGCTTCTCTTGCGCCATATATAAACTTTCTGGAAAATTCCCCCCCGCAGCCTTCAGCCGGACTGGGCCCAGGAGGAGTCGAACCCCCCATCTTCGCTGTGTAAGAGCGACGTCTTGACCGCTCGACTATGGGCCCCTGCTGGTTTGATGGCGCACAAGCTATTAATAATGGCGCTCCGCTATTTTCTCATGCTTGTTGTGCAGACCACCGTGGCAAGAAAGAAAGATGCGCAAAAAATAGCCCTTGCGATGATTAGGGAGGGCATAGCATCGTGCGCCACTTTTTTTCCAGCAACCTCCATCTACCGCTGGAAAGGCAGCCTTTGCAAGCAGCGCGAGTTTGTGGTTGAGCTCAAAATGCCTGCCAGGAACTACGGGAAGGCGGAGAAGCTGCTTCTGCGCCTGCATCCCTATTCGCTTCCGCAGGTCTTTGCCGTCAAGCCCGCGCGCGTGCTGCCCAGCTACCTTGCCTGGGTGGAAGAGTAAGGCGGAAGAGGCAGAGGGGAGGCAGGAAGCTCAAAATCAGAAGGATGCGCCTCATAGGCAATTTCAACCAGATACTCAACATGCTTCTGCCTTGAGCTCACATTGTATTCATCATAGGCAATTACGCCCCTGTCAGTAAGGCAGAGCATCCTTGTCATCTGGGGCGGATAGAAGAAAAGGTAGCATCTGCCCTCTCCGCTTCCTATCCGGACACCCTCAACCTCAACGGCATCAGAGAGGGACGGAATCTCAAAAAGCCAATCCAGCTGCCCATTTTGGACACGCGAAGTTATGTCAAAGCACGCCGCCTTTCCCCCGCTCTCCGAGCAGCTGTAGGCGCGGTTTCCAAGCAGATAGGCGCTCACAGAAGACTGCCCCACGCCGATATCAACCCTCATCATCCTGTCCATCCGAAAGACTCTCTTTTGGCTTTCAGCGCCATCATCAATGACTTCATAGGTGGCTGTGTATTTCAGCGGCGAGGGTGGAACAGAAAAAGAAGACTCCTGCACCTCCTGCTTTGCCTGCGGAGCGGTTTGGGGCTGCTGCGCGACGCAGCCAAAGGCAAAAGCAAGGATGGCAATCAGGAAAAGACGCCTCATACTCTCCTTTTGCTGCATCTGCCTTTATTATGCTTTCAATCCAAGCTGTCAGCATGTACATGAGGATACACGAGGGCGCGGAGGGCAGCGTGGTTGCCCTGTGCGACGAGGAGCTTTTAGGAAGGGTTTTGTCAGACGGCAAGCGCAGGCTTGACCTGAAGCAGTATGCGGGCTTTTACCAGGGCAGAAGGGTTTCGCACCAGCAAGCCGTTGAGGCTCTCCGCAGCGCAAAAAACATCAATCTAGTCGGCAAAAAAGCCATGCGCGCGGCGGCTGAGGCAGGCATTGACGTTTCGGCAGCAGTGCTCATACAGTCCGTCCCGCATCTGCAGGCATACCGCATCTGACTTGCCCATGGCTTCTTTGATTGACGAACACACTCAATTATATATGGGTTTGCTGCTTTCTTCTCTGCGTGAGGGAGGTAGTATGAAGCAAATCACCATTGTTGCAGACGACAAGGTCGGTCTTCTCGCCGACATTTCCTACATTCTTGGGAAAGCGAGGGTGAATATTGAGGCGATAACGGTTGATGTCCACGGCGGAAAGGCGGTAATCATCCTCAGCGTCAAAGACGAGGCAAAGGCGGCAAAAATGCTTGCCGCAAGCGGATACAAGATTATGGAAGAGGAAGTCCTCGTGGTCAAAGTGAAAGACGAGCCAGGCGAGCTTTCCAAAATCTCGGAGAGGCTCAAAAAAGAGGGCATAAACATCCTGAATCTCTACATAATCTCGCGGGAGAACGGCTACTCCCTTGATGTGCTGAAAGTTGACAAGCCCAAAAAGGCAAAGGCAGTGCTTGCAGACTGCCTCGTAAAAGGCTGTTGATATGGGCAAAAACAAGCAGATTACTCTGGTGGTGGATGACAAGGTCGGCGTGCTTGCAGACGTCGCCTGCATTTTGGGAAAGGCGCGCATCAACATAGAGTCAATTTCCGCAGTTTCAATGGAAGGCAAGGCGATTATCACCCTCTTTGTCAGCGATGAGAAGAGGGCGGCAGGGCTTCTGAGAAAATACGGCTTTCACATCTTGGAATCCGAAATCATCGTGCTGAAGCTCAAAGACGAGCCAGGCGAGCTTTCCAAGGTTTCCTCCGCGCTTTCAGAGGCGGGGATAAACATAATCAACCTCTACATAATAGCAAAGGAGAGGGGCTTCAGCATAATAGCCGCCAAGGTGGACAAGCCCTCAGCGGCAAAACGGCTCCTAAAGCCCTACCTTGACATTGAAGCCTAAAGCTCAACTTCAACCTCGCCGCCAGAAAGGCGCGCGCCGAACCGCGAAAGCTCCTCGTTTATCTGCTGCTGGCTTTTTCCCTCCTTTTTCATCCTGCGCACCAAAGAAAGTATCTCCTCCACCTTTGCAAAGTTGAGATAAATGGCGTCTGCCGCCTGCTTTGCCTCGCTGCGCTTTCTGGAAATCTCCTCAAGCGCCCGCTGCTGCGATTCCAGGCGCCTTTCAAGCTTCCCAAGAAGCTCAGCGGAAAGGGCTTGGGCTTGGCTTTGCCTGTCCTGGCGCGAATAGTAAAAGTCCGCCATCTCGGAAAACGAGCCGAAAGCCAAATCAGAAGCCTCCGCCTCGGCTGAGTAGGAAACAGGCCTGCCTTCCGCATCGCATTTCACGCCAAAGTTCGGTTTTGCCGGAATCCTTATCTGGAAGGCAGTCGCCTTGGGGTAGCAGTATTTTTCCCCCCGCGCTATTTTCCTTCCCCCTGCCTCGTCCTTGCCCAAAGCCGCCTCTATGGTCCCGTCAGGCGAGAGGGCGATGAGGTTGCCTTTCCTGAAAAGCTCAAATACCAGCCTCTCCCCGCTTTTCGTTTCAATCTCCGCTATGCGGTCGGCGTCATGCTGCGCTATTGACGCAACCGTTTTGCCCTCAAATCTCTTCCGCAAAAAAGCCACAAAACCGTCTGGGGACTGCTGGGCTTGGAAGGACTGGCGGCTGAGGTGAAGCCGCACGCCGGGCTGGAAAAGGATTTCCTCGCCTCCTGCTTTGATTAGGAAAATCCCGTCCTCCGTCCTTCTTATCCTGGCGATTCTCTTCCCCTCCAGCCCCTTCATCTCAGAAATGGCAAAATGAAGGTCTGAAGACGACATCTTTTGCATGGCAAGATGCTGGCAGAGCATACTTAATATAATAATGCTAATGGGCAACATTATCTTCCGCGGTGCTGCCATGCCAAAAGTCAAAGACCCGCTGCTTGCCAAAAAGGGGGAACGCGAGCTTGAGTGGGCGCGAAGCAACATGCCTGTTCTTGCCCAAATCCGCAGAAGGTTTGGCAGGCAAAAGCCCTTCAAAGGGCTTACAATAGCAGTCGCCTTGCATCTTGAGAAGAAAACAGGCGTGCTTCTTGAAACGCTTGCTGCCGGCGGGGCGAAGGTCTGGGCGGCATCCTGCAACCCGCTGACAACAGATGACTCCGTGGCAGCCGCGCTTGCAAGGCGCATGGAGGTCTTTGCGTGGTCTGGGCAAAGCCAGCAAGAGTATTACTCCTGCCTCAATTCAGTGCTTGACTCAAAGCCGGATATCGTGATTGATGACGGGGGGGATTTGATTTCGCTTCTGCACACAAGCCGCAGGGAGCTTCTCCCGAAAATAAGGGGCGGCTGCGAGGAGACCACAACAGGCGTGCGGAGGCTTCGGGCGATGGAGAGGGCAGGAAGGCTTGCCTTCCCGGTCTTCGCGGTCAATGACGCCTATTCAAAATTCCTCCTTGACAACCAGATAGGCACCGCGCAATCCACCCTTGATGCAGTCTGCAGAGCCACAAATAGCCTCATAGCGGGCAAGACCGTGGTGGTGGCAGGGTATGGCTGGTGCGGAAGGGGGATTGCCTGCCGGATGAAGGGGATGGGCGCAAACGTCATAGTGGTGGAAGTCGCAGCCGCGCTTGGCGCGCACGAGTCTGGCATGCACCGCGCCCTCTGCGCGCTTTATGAGGGATACCGCGTGATGAGCATGCGGCAGGCGGCAAGGGAAGGCGACATCTTCATAACCGCAACAGGGGGCAAAAATGTCATTGATGCGCAGCACTTCAAGCTCATGAAAAGCGGCGCGCTTCTTTGCAACGCCGGCCACTTCAACGTTGAGATAAACGAGCCTGCCTTGCGCAAAATGAGCAAAAGCGTCCGGCAGGTGAAGGAGAACATAGCCTGCTACACTCTCAAAGACGGCAGGCGGCTTTATCTTCTCTCCGAGGGCAGGCTTGTGAATCTGGCGCGCCCCTCGGGGCAGGGGCACCCGATTGAAATAATGGACGGAAGCTTCGCGATCCAGGCGCTTTGCTGCGAAAGGCTGGCAAAGCCAAAATGCCGGCTTGCGGCAGGGGTGCTGCAGGTTCCAAGGGAGATAGACGAGGAAGTTGCCCTGCTTCTCCTCAAATCGCGCGGCATAAGGCTTGAAAAGCCGACGCAGCAGCAGATGGAATACGCTGCGAGCTTTGAGGAAGGGACCTGACCCTCCATACTAGTAAGCTATTTTAACTTATTCCATTTTAACCTTCCTTCGCATCCGGCAGTTGGTGGGAGATGATAAGATGAAAATAAGCGAATTGAGAGCCCGCACAGGAAACGTTGATGTGACGGGCGAAATCGTTTCAATTGAGCCTGCCAGGGAAGTGGTAAACAAATTCGGCAAGAAGTTCAAAGTGGCAAACGCCACCCTCAGAGATGACAGCGGAGAGATACTGCTTTCGCTTTGGAACGAGGATGCGGAAGCTTTTTCGCAGGGCGACACTGTGAGGATTGAAAAAGGCTGGGTCTCGGAGTTTCAGGGAAGGCTGCAGCTGTCGGCAGGCAAATACGGCAAGATAACTAAGTTGTAATTGTGTTAGAAAGTGTATAAGTTAATATGGTATTGACAAAAATTTAAAAAAGTTAATACTGTATTAACAGGTGCTTTCTTGCTTTCCTGCTCAAATCAATGCTTTGTAAAGAGGTGAGTTCTATGGCAAAGAATCTGGAGGGACAGCAGGTCATGATACTCCCGGAGGGGAGCAACCGCGTGCTTGGGCGGGACGCCCAGCGCATCAACATAGCCGTGGCATACGCCGTGGCAAACATCGTGCGCACAACGCTTGGGCCCAAGGGCATGGACAAGATGCTCGTTTCCGAGCTTGGCGACATAGTGATAACAAACGACGGAGCCACCATTCTTGAGGAGATGAACGTTGAGCACCCGGCTGCGAAGATAATGGTGGAGATTGCAAAGACGCAGGACAAGGAGGTGGGCGACGGCACCACCACCTCGGTGATGCTTGCCGGCATGCTTCTCAAAAAGGCAGGCGACCTTCTGGACCAGGACATACACGCCTCCACGATAGTCAAGGGCTATGACCTGGCGGCAAAGAAGGCAAACGAGCTTCTCGGAAAAATCGGCATCAAGGTGGGCATTGAGGACAAGGACACCCTTCTCAAGATAGCATCAGTTGCGATGGGCTCAAAGTCAATAGGCGTCGGCTCAAGCAAGGACAACCTGGCAAAGCTTGTGGTAAGCGCAGTGACGCAGGTTGCCGAAAAGCGCGCCGACGGCAAGTATTTCGTTGATGACGAGCTTATCAAGATTGAGAAGAAGGCAGGCGGAGAGATAAGCGACACCCAGCTCATTCAGGGAGTTTTGGTGGACAAGGAGATTGTCCATCCGGGCATGCCAAAGAGCATAAAGAACGCAAAGATAGCGCTTCTTGACTGCGCCCTTGAGATTGAGAAGACAGAGGTTGATGCGAAGATTGAGATTACTTCGCCTGAGCAGATGCAGGCTTTCTTGGCGCAGGAGGAGAAGATGCTGCGCGACATGGTTGAGAAAATCGCGGCGACTGGGGCAAACGTCGTTTTCTGCCAGAAGGGCATAGATGATGTTGCCCAGCACTTCCTGAATAAGAAGGGCATAGCCGCAGTCCGGCGCGTGAAAAAGTCGGACATGGAGAAGCTTGCGCGGGCAACCGGAGCCAAAATCGCCACCACACTTGACGACCTGTCCTCAAAGGACCTCGGCTCGGCAGGAGAGGTGAACGAAAAGGTCGTTGCCGGCGAGAAGATGGTGTTTGTAGAGAACTGCAAGGACCCCAAGTCAGTCACCATCTTCGTGCGCGCCTCCACAGACCACGTGGTTTCTGAAGGCGAGCGGGCGATTGTGGATGCGATTGGAGCCGTTTCCTCTGCAATTGAGGAGGGGCACTACGTCACGGGCGGAGGCTCAACCGAGCTTGAGCTTTCAGTGCAGCTTGCCAAGTATGCAACGGAGATAGGCGGCAGGGAGCAGCTTGCCATACAGGCGTTTGCAGAATCCCTTGAAATAGTGCCGCGCACCCTTGCGGAGAATGCCGGCATGGATGCTATTGACGCCTTAGTGTCCCTTCGCGCAAAGCACAAGAAGGAAGGCGGGGAGCACTTCGGCGTTGACGTGTTCGGCTCGCAGGTTGCCGACATGAAGGCGCTTGGCGTTCTTGAGCCGCTTAAGGTCAAGACGCAGGCAATAGCCTCTGCCTACGAGGCGGCAAAGATGCTTCTGCGCATTGACGACATGATTGCCTCAAAAGGCAAGAACGGCGGCGCAGCCGGCAAGGGAGGCTCGCCCGGCGCAGAAGGCGGCTCAGGCGGAATGGGCGACTACTGAGCCATTTTTTCCAAATATCTTTTCTTTCCTGTTTTTTTCTGTTTTTTTTTCGCAAAGATAGTATAAAGAATGCAAAACAGCGCAAACAGACACAAAGCTATTTAAAGGGATAGCTCATAAAATTGAGTGCGTCGCGTGGGAGGCGCGGCTTATCTCTGGAGGGGGAATTTGCATATACCTTCGGACACACATTCTCCTTTTCGGGTTGCAAGCCAAACAGCAGAGTGTTTATAGGAGGTGTTAGTATGAAAAGTGCAACAAGGACATTTGCCGTGCTTGTGATTCTTACCTTCTTGGCTACAAGTGCGTACGCCGCCTCAGTTTCCAAAAACGGAGGAACGTTTCTAAGCTCTTACTTTTCAGGGGCGGATTACCAATGGTCCAATCCTTCAAGAGCCCAAGCTTCAGATAATCAATATGCGACCACCACGCTTTCCCAATCGTCTGGTGTTTCTTACTATCTTAACGCAACCAATTTCAGCTTCAACCTCCCCTCAAACGCCGTCATAACCGGAATTGAGGTGGCAATTGAAAGGCGCCAGGCTTGCGCTTCCGGCAGTTGCACCTCCAACGTCACTGATGTAGAAGTCAGGCTTCAGAAAAACGGGGCACTGGTCGGGAACAACAAGGCAAAGGCTACTGCATGGCCGACAACCGATTCCACTGCGATTTACGGAGGGCCTTCTGATTTGTGGGGAGCAAGCTGGACTGCCGCAGACATAAACAGCATAAAGACTGGGGTTGTGCTTTCCGTAAACCGCACACCAGGAGGATCCAGGAACCTGTATGTTGATTATATCAATATGACTGTATATTATGCCCTGTGCGGCAATGGCGTGGTTGAGGAAGGCGAGCAGTGCGACAGCAATGAGGCGTGCTGCGACCAGGAAAGCTGCCAGTTCAAGACCGCGGCGCAGGTCTGCAGGCAAGCCGCAGGCACATGCGATGTTGCAGAATACTGCACAGGCACCTCTGAAACCTGCCCACAAGATTCATTCCAGCCAGAAGGCTTCTCCTGCAGCGACGGGCTTTACTGCAACGGAGCTGAAACATGCGATGGCAACGGCAACTGTGTTGGGGGGACTGCTGTTGACTGCTCAGCAAACAACATCGGCGAGATAGGAACCTGCTTTAATGACCCTGACAACAACCCGATGACCTATGATTTCCGACAAGCATTCACATCTGCCTGCGTAAATGATGGGCCTGACAGCGGCTATTGCACCAGTGGAGATGAGACAATAACCCACACCTGCAGCATTGCAATCTGCAACGCAGTATGCGAGGAGGGCGATACGCAATCGTGCACCACCCAAGACGGATATGGCGGAATTGAAAGCTGCAACTCAGGTTGCCTGTGGGGAGAGTGCGTTACAACTGAGTTCTGCGGGGATAATATAAAAAACGGGCCTGAGGTGTGCGATGGCAGTTCAGAGGAGTGCACCACCCAAGAGGGCTATGCCGGCGAGATGGATTGCAACTCAGACTGCTCCGGCTACGGCGCATGCATCAGCGAAGAGTACTGCGGCGACGGAATAACAAACGGTTTGGAAAACTGCGACGATGGCGAAAACAACGGCATGCCCAACCACTGCAACTCTGAATGCACAGGCATGACCCCCTCTGTCTGCGGCAATGGAGTAGTTGAGCAGGGCGAGCAGTGCGACGATGGCGAAAACAACGGGATATACGGACACTGCAATGCATTTTGCAGCGGTCCAACCCAAGACACCCAGCCGCCCCAGCTGGAATTGACTTACCCCACTAACGGGGCTTACCTCAAGGGCACTGTCACTCTCAGAGCAGAAGCGTCTGACAGCGAATCCGGAATTGACAGAGTTGATTTCCTCTTCGGGACTATCGGCTACCCGATAGGAAGTGTAGAAGAGGAGCCATATGAAGTTGAATGGGACACCACCAACGTTGAAGATGGCACCTACAACGTATGGGCTGAGGCGTATGACAACGAAGCCAACAAGGCATTAAGCGAAACGGTTACAATCACGATTGACAACACAGCGCCTTCCATAGTGGTCAACAACCCAGGCACAGCGCCAGCGACAAGCAAGACTATAAGCGCTGTGATGAATGAGGCAGGAACGCTTTACATGAAAGTTGACGCCGGGCAAGTCTGCGACGAGTCCCTCTCATTTGAGCCCTATGCCGAAACAACCTTCACATCTGAAGAGGACAACGGCAAGACAATCTGCTACAAGGCAGAGGACAACGCAGGCAATGTGGCATACAAGCTATCCGATCCGATTTCAGGAATTGACACTACTGCCCCGTATGTCTTGCAGGTGACTTCTACCAACCCAGACGGCATATATGGCATAGGAAGTCAGGCATCCATTGAGGTCAAGTTCAGCGAGCCAGTGATTGTCACGCCCTACTACTGGTATACCTGTGGCTACTGGGGGCGCTGCCGCGACCACTGGGCACACCCAGAAATCAAGCTTGCGGTTGTTCCTGGCGGAAGATATGCAGTCTACTCCTCCGGCTCGCAAACAGACACTCTCATTTTCCCCTACACAGTTCAAACAGGAGATTTCTCTGAAGACCTTGACTACTACAACGCATCCTCGCTTGTCTACAATAGACAGGAACCAAACTTTGTTACAATAAGGGATGCGGCAGGCAATGCGGCAGTCCTGACACTGCCAAATCCAGGCGGGGAGGGCTCGCTTGGCTACAGCAAGAACATAATGGTGGATGGCATTGCGCCTGAGATATCCGGCAGTATAACCTCTGGCACCCTTGGCAAAAACGGCTATTACGTTTCGGACGTTGTCGTGGAATTCACATGCCAGGATTCGCAAAGCGGCATCCTTTCCTGCACAGAGCCGCAAACGCTCTCCAATGACGGAATAGGCTTTTCTGTGACAGGAATTGCCATTGACAATGCAGGCAATAGGCAAACCACCACCATCAGCGGCATCAATATTGACAAGACAGCCCCAGCGGTGGTTTCTGTCAGCTCCGACGGCAAAACCTACAACAAAGCCACTTCCTCTCCGCAGACCATAACAGTCACATTCAGTGAGGATATCTCCGTGATGCCCTCCATCCGGGTTGATTCATCGCAGCAGACGGTAACCGACTGCAATGACGAGGATCAGAAAACATTCTGCTTTGACTACCAAGTGCCTTCCCCAGTTGAGGGAACATACACAATCACAATCTCTCAAGCGGAGGATGTCGCAGGCAACAACATGCCTGATGACTCCACCCACAAAATTAGCGTTGACACAATAGCGCCTTCCGTTTCATTGAATGGCGTGGGGTTTGTGAACATCGCCAATGCCAACGCGCTTTACCTCTCCGGCACATGCACTGAATACAACAAGGACGTTTCCATCACCATCTCAGACGAGGATCCGGAAACAGAGGATGTGCAGCTTACCACAAATTGCTTATCTGATAACGAGATGGGCAAATGGGGCGCGTCAGCAGACGTCTCCTTGCTGTCAGATGGAGAGCTTTCTATCAGGGCGACCCAGACTGACAATGCAGGCAATAGCAAATCAGAGTCAATCAACGCCCTTAAGGACACTCAAGCCCCGACAATAACTTTGCAAGGGGACAATCCTGTCAAAGTGATGCTGCGTGGCACCTACACGGAAGCTGGCGCAACAGCATCAGATACGCATGATGGCGACCTGACACAAAGCATAGTTTACGGCGGCTCCGTCAACACGGAAAGCGTCGGGGAGTATGTCCTGACTTACGATGTGAGCGACCGTGCGGGCAATCCAGCGCCGCAGGCTACAAGGACGGTGAAGGTGGTCTCAACAATGGGCGACGCAGGCGACATCGGCGGGATTGAGCGCCCTGTGAGAGTAACAATTGACGGAAAGGATGCAGTGGAAGGCGGATTTTACACAGGTGTGCTGCCAGTGAAAGTCTATGTGGAGGATGCTCTGCTTTCAAGCTTTGACTATGACTTTAGCAAGGCGGGCATAGACTTCTCCAAGGTTACGATAACGCAAGGCACAAGCCAAGACGGGGCGGCATATGTGACTGTTGATGGAATAGATTCAAGCGCGCTTTCCGGCACCAAGACTTTGTATCTGAACAACACCTCCGCTTCATTCAACTATGTCTGCATAAAGGATGTTGCAGGCATAGTCAGTGTTGAGCAGATAAGCGCTGGGTGCGATGGCGCAGGCGAATACAAAGTCGCTTGCGATGGCGTTGCTACTGCGGATGGCTACAAGTGCACCAAATCCGACTCACAGCTGACAATAACCGGCTTGAAGCACAGTGGAGTGAAGCAGATTTATGTTGCTCCCCCGCCAGCAACAACCACACCAAGCTACCGGTCAAGCAGCAACACGGGCGGAGGAGCGGTTTATATACCTCCTGCCTCCCCAGCAACACCCGCGGCGCCACAGCCCCAGCCGCAGATAGAGGAAATCGCCGCGCCACTGACGGAAGTGCCTGCTCCCACCCAGCAAACCCAGCCCCAACAGCCTTCAACTCAGCCTACTGCGGCTAAGCAGCAGCAGGCAAGCAAGCCGCAGATAACTGCGCCAACAGAAGAAAAGCCGCAGTCTCCTCCGCTAGCCGGTGCGCTGTTTGGCCTTGATGCAGGCCAGTGGGGAGTGCTTCTGATGTTCGCAGTTGTTGGCGGACTGGCGGCTGCGCTTTATCTCTTCATCAAGATGCGCAGGAAGTGATTCCTATCCTTTTATTTTTTTCTTTTTCCTGTCCTTAGCGTGAGCTTCTATGGGGCTTAGGCTTCTGTTTCTTGCGCTTCTGCTTTTCACTATGCCCTTTGCTGCCAATTACCCTGCAGGGGTTAAGCTTTACGGCTATTACATGGTCCCAGAAGGGCTCGGCTTCTCAATTGAGAACTTCACCTACGGGCAGGGGCAGGCATACGCAATCGTTTCTGCAGGCGAGGTATATGCCATCCTTGTTCCGAAATTTCCTCTCTTCATGCCCGAGCCGCTGACGCAAAGGGAGGAGATAGAGTCCGCCCTCTATTCCTATTACATCTCAAAGGGTCGCTCCCCCCGCGCAATAGAGGGCTTCTCCCAAATTCACGCCAAAATAAGGGGCATAAGCGCCTCTTATGATGCCGGCGAGGACAAGTGCCGCATTCTGCTGGGAACGGACCGCCATCCGTGCTTTGACTTTGATTCTTGCCAAAAAGCATGCTATTCAGTCACCTCGTTCTGCCTCCCGCTTGCGCTTGGCTCAGGAAGAAACTTCATAGGCTACATAAGCGAATTTGAGAACGCAAGCTCCGCGCTTAACCTCTCCTATGCGGTTGAGCAAGAGGCGTATTCCAATCTAACAGCGAACTCAAGCAGGCAGAACGTCCTCGCCTATATTTCCGCCATTGAGGGGATAAAAAACGCGTCTTACCGCGCATACGCAAGCCCTTTTTACTGGCAATACCAAATCTGCGCCCTGCCGGACTACTCCATCGCGGCAATAGAACAGCTTCATTTTGCCGCCCGCAACCAATACAACAACGCCTCGCCATTCTACATCCTGCCCTCTCTTGCCGATGCGGTGAAAAAGCGCACCGAGGCGGGCATCCAAAGAAAGCGGCAAGCCGAGCTTTCAAGGCAGCAGCCTGGCGCCAGCAAATCATCAAACCAAAGCCATGCAAAGCAGGACGCGTCTGAGAGGCAGAAAAAGCTTGAAGAGGAAAAAGAGGCTTATCTTTCCCAGGCGCTTCTGCCCCTGGCAGCAGTGACGCTCTCCGTGCTTTTTGCCGGTCTGGCGCTCATCTTTTACGCCTTCTTTTTGAGGAGGAAGAAAAGCCCTTAGGCTAATATTTTTATTTTTTTATACTATTATAATTTTATTATAATATTTTGGCGGGGGTGCCAACATGGCAAAGGTTGCGATAAAGCCCGCAAAAGGCAGGCTGGGGGTGCTAACGCCCGGCTTGGGCGCGGTTTCCACCACATTTATTGCAGGCGTGATGCTGGCAAGAAAGCACGGCTTTGCGCCAATCGGGAGCATAACCCAGCTCCAAAAGATACGCCTGGGAAAAAGAAGCGAAGGGCGCAACCCGCTCATAAGAGAATTCGTCCCTCTTGCCTCCCTTTCCCAGCTGGAGTTTGGCGCCTGGGACATCTTCCCCGACAATGCATACGAGGCGGCGATGAAAGCAGGCGTCCTTTCGCAGGAGCACCTTTCCCTCGTCAGAAGGGAGCTTGAGGGGATAAAGCCGATGAGGGCGGTCTTTGACCCCTCGTTTGTGAAAAACATATCCGGCCCGAATATAAAAAAAGCCAAAAGCAAGCTGGAGCTTGCCAGCCAGCTCAGGCAGGACATCCGCAATTTCAGAAGAGAGAAAAGGTGCAGCAGGCTTGTCATGATTTGGTGCGCAAGCACAGAAAGATACCAAGACGAGCAGCCGGTGCACATGTCCCTTGCTGCTTTTGAGAAGGGGCTTGCGGAAAGCCACCCGTCCATCTCGCCATCCATGATTTACGCCTATGCGGCGCTAATGGAGGGCGTCCCGTTCGCCAACGGCTCACCCCAGCTCACCCATGAGATTCCAGCCCTCGTGGAGCTTGCCCGCAAGAAAGGAGTGCCGGTGGCAGGCAAGGACTTCAAGACCGGCCAGACGCTTGTGAAAACCGCGGTCGCGCCAATGCTCAAGATGAGGATGCTTGGCTGCAGGGGATGGTTTTCCACCAACATACTGGGAAACCGAGACGGGCTTGTGCTTGACGATCCGGGCTCTTTTCGCAGCAAGGAGAAAAGCAAAAAAGGGGTTCTTGACTACATCCTGCAACCCGATGAATACCCCCTTCTTTACAAGAACCTCTTCCACAAGGTGCGCATTGAATACTACCCGCCAAAAAACGACGACAAGGAGGGCTGGGACAACATAGACATCTTCGGCTGGCTCGGCTACCCCATGCAGATAAAAATCAACTTCCTATGCAAAGACAGCATCCTCGCCGCGCCTGTTGTCCTTGACCTGGCGCTCTTTTTGGACCTGGCGCAGCGGGCTGGGATGCGCGGCATACAGGAGTGGCTCTCCTTTTACTTCAAGTCACCCATGCACGCCGAAGGGCTCTACCCTGAGCACGACCTGTCCATCCAGCACATGAAGCTGAAAAACACCCTGCGCTACCTGATGGGCGAAAGGCTTATCACCCATCTTGGGATTGAGTATTACGATTACTGGGGCAAAGGCAAAAAGTAGCGCAGGCTGGCAGGTGCGTCTATGAGCCTGAAGAAAACCCAACTGGGCGTTGCTTTCCAAAAAAAAGCAGGCAGTCTGCTTTCCTCCATCCCTCTTTCCCCCAATCAAATATCGTTTCTCGCGCTTTTTTTTGCCCTTGCAGGCTTGCTTGCGGCTTACCTTCTGCTGCCGCTCCATTCGCTTGCTCTTTTCATTCTCGCCGGGCTTGCCGATGCAATAGACGGCGCAATTGCCCGCTTGCGCAACCAGGCTACTGCGAGAGGGGCTTACATGGACGGGATTATTGACAGGCTGGTGGAGTTCCTATTCATCCTCTCATTCTTTTTCTTTATTCCAGCCCAGCTTTTGGCTTTTGCTGGAACGTGCCTGCTGGCAATACTCTTTTTCGGGACTTGCATGACGTCGTTTGCAACCGCCTATGCGGAGCACCGGGGCGTTGCCGACAAAAAGAAGATAGGTGCGCAGCCAGGGGTTCTTCCGCGGGCTGAGAGGCTCTTTATTTTGTTTGCCGCGTTCTTCCTGCTCATCTACAGCCCGCTGCTGTCTGCCGTGGTTCTCTTCGCCGCAGCCGCCCTAAGCTTCATAACCTTCGTCCAGAGGGCGGCTTACTTCCTGAGCTGAAATGCTTCAAAGCCAGCCTCCGTGTTGCTTTTCCCCTTCTGCCCAATCAGTTTTCTATGACGTTTATCTCATCAAAAATTCCGTTCTTCATAAGTATCTCCACTGCCTTCTTGACATTCTTCATTTCAATAACGTATCTGTCGTCGGATTTCTTGCTGAAAGTCGCATCCCTTACTTCATCTATCCCGAATCTGGTCAAGTCCAAGAATCTGTAGGTACCGTCGGGCTCCAAGTAAAGGAGCCCCTTTGTAGTAAGGTGTACGGAGTGACCGTTCCTGTCAAAGAGCCTTATGAACGGATAATACATAGAGTTGCCTTTCGGCTCTTGCGGCAGAACTACTCTGTCATATTTAACCTCATAGGTCCCAGTACTCCCGGAATAAGTTATTACTGGGTCGCTTACGCGGAGGATGCCCTTCCAGCACTCACCGGTTATATAATGCATCCAGCCATTCTGCGGGTCCTCTACAATGGTGTCGGTCATGTGCCAATCCCTAACATCCAGTTCTTTCGTGTTTATATATATGTTGCCGTACTCATACTTGGTTTTCGTGCCGTGATCATACGTGGTTTTTCGCACCGCGAAGAGTATATTGACGTTGCCTCCCGTAATCATCAATTCAAACCTGAATGGCTTTTTGCAGTTAAAGCCCCTGCCATTCGGGCCGTTTCGCGACGTATCAAGCACCACGGGGAGCTTGTCCGTCCATTTCCATCCTGCCTTGGACGTGTTGCCCGTCGCAACTGAAACGGCAATTGCCCCGCAGGCAACCAGCGTGGCAATTTTTCCAAGCCCGTATTTTTTCATCCTCATGAATATGCCCGGGTTGCGTCGGATTTCCACACCTGCCTGCATATTTTGAGGCTTGACAAGTTTTTCCATATCCAAGTCACCTCTTTCATTAGTCTTAGTCCGGTTTATGTGGTATTTTTATGTTAAAAAGGTTAAAAACGTTTCGTCCCTCGCCCTTTGGCGCAAGCTTATGAATCTCTCCTCAAAAGCGCCTTCTTTCCCTTCTGGGTCAGGCGGTAGTAGACAAACTTCCTGCCAGGGGTTTCAAGCTTCTCCACAAAGCCAGCCTGCCTTAGCGTTTCAAGGTGCTCCACTATGGTGGCTTTGCTTTTGCCAAGCTTGTTTGACAGGTCGGTAGGTATCCTGTCAGCGCCCTCAAGCTCGCTTAGTATGCCTGCCCGCGTTTCATTTGAAAGAAGCCCGATTTCCTGCGGGGCAATCTCCTCCTGCGCCTGCCTTTGCTGCAAAATCAAAAAGGACAGTATTATTGCCGCAATTACTGCGGCAAAAAGGGCGGCAGGCTGCCAAAAGTCAGCCTTTCCTCCCTGGGCTTGCGCCCCATCTTGCCATTCCTGCTGGGCTTTGCTTTCTTGGGCAAGCGTCTGCTGGCTTTGCGCGCCTGCTTTCTCTGTGCCGGCTTTCGCAGCCTTGTCCTCCGTGCCAAAGGCACCGCTTGCCGGCGGCGCAGGCGGGGCTGCGGCTGGCAATGCGCTTTCAGAAAGAAGCGGAGTGCAGCCGTTCGTGTAGTTGCATGAAACCCAAGCCCCCTTCTCATTGCAGTAATACTCAGCCCCATCCCTTATTCCAAGAAGAGCCGCAGGCTCGCAGCCGCTTTCTATGACTCCTGCCTTCTGCAAGCGGAATATCTCGTGGGCAAGCGCTCCCTGGGATTCCTCCTCGCCCTCCACCAAAACTGAAAGCCTGCCTCCCTCGGTGTAAGCAAGCACGCCGTAATCCCCGATTGCGCCCTTCAAAAACTCGCTTTCCGATGTTGAATTCAGCTTTCCGGAAGATGGGGCAAAATGCGCAACATAGGCTGCCCCTGCAAGAGAAATGAGCGCAGCAAGCGCGATGGCAAAGCAAATCCTCATGGTCTCACTTTGGTCAGACAGGCGTTATAAATCGTTCGGTTTTTGTTAGGAAGGCTAATCCTTTCTCGCGAGCTTTATGTCAGCGGCAGTCACGGTTTTCCTGCCTGCGTGCTTTGCGAATTTTATCGCCTTTTTGGAAATCTCAATGCCAACTGCCTCAAGCACCTCGGCAAGTTCCGCCGCCGCGCTTTTTGAGACTCTGCCAGCCCCGGCTTCGCGTATTATCTTTTCAACAGGCGCCTTCGGAAGTATCATCCTACCACCACTGGAAGATTGGCTTGGCAATTTAATTAAATTACTCTCCCAAATCCAGCATTATGGAAGGCTTTTCCCTAACAAGCGCAATAGCGCCGCGCGCCTACCAGCTTGCCATAGCAAACTCCGCCCTCAGAAACGGCAACACTCTGGTGGTTCTCCCAACAGGCCTTGGTAAGACCCTCATTGCCTTTCTGGTGATGCAGCAATGCGCCAAGCGCGGCAGGATTTTTTTCCTTGCGCCCACCAAGCCCCTCGTGCGCCAGCACCAGCAAACCTTTCTTTCCCAAACAGACTTTCCAGCGGAAAAAACCGCGCTGATAACCGGGGAGATTTCCCCAAAAAAGAGGGTTGAGCTTTGGCAGAGGCAGGTTTGCTTCTCAACCCCACAGACCCTCCAAAACGACATCCTTGCCGGAAGGACAGACGCCTCATCCTCGCTTTGCATCATAGACGAGGCGCACAGGGCGGTCGGCAAGTATGCCTACACATTCGTCGCCCAGCGCTGCTTCCAGGCAGGCGCCCTGATAGTTGGGCTTACTGCCTCGCCAGGCGGGAACAGGCAGAGAATACAGCAGATAGTAGACGCACTGGGGATACAGAACATAGAGATAAGGACGGCAGAGGATTCCGATGTTGCCCCTTACATAAAGCCTCTTGAGATTTCCTACGTGCGCGTGCCTCTGGGGCAGCGCTTTTTGGAGGTGCGCCGCCAGCTTTCCCTGATGCTTTCGGACAATGTCAGATGGCTCTCCAGCCTCGGTTTCCACGCGCCGACAAAAAGCAAGAAAGGGCTTGTTGAGCTGCGCGCCAAAATCCTGCGGGCGTCAGAGCGCATAAAGTATCCTGCCCTCTCCTACTACACCACCATCTTCAACCTTGTGCACATGCTTGAGCTTATTGAAACGCAGGGGCTTGCAACCTTCCTTTCCTATGTTGAGAAGTTGCGCGCAAGGAAGGACACCAAGGCAAAGCGGCGCATATTCAACGACGAGAGGTTCAAAATCGCACTTGAGCTGTGCGAGTCGGCGGCAGAGCACCCAAAGCTTGAAAAGCTGCTGGAAGTGCTTGCGCAAAGGCGCGGGCAGAAGCTGCTTGTATTCTCGCAATACAGAAAGCAGGTGGAAACAATCGTGGAGGCGCTCCGCAAAAACGGGTGGAAGGCAGAGCGCTTCCTCGGGAAAAAGGAGGGGGTGACCGCAGAGGAGCAGCGCCATACGATAGACCGCTTCAAAAACGGCGAGTTTGACGTCATGGTTGCAACCTCAATAGGAGAGGAGGGGCTTGACATACCCTCTGTTGACACGGTTGTTTTCTTTGAGCCAATCCCCTCGGAAATCCGCTCAATACAAAGGCGCGGAAGGGCAGGAAGGCTGAAGGCAGGAAGCGTGGTGATACTGATAACTGCCGGCACGCGCGATGAGGCATCGTTTTACTCTTCACGCAAAAAAGAGGAGAACATGAGGCGCATAGTCGGCAGGATGAAGCAGCAATTCTCGGGCACGGCGGCGGCAAAGCCAGACTCCAAAGCCTCGCAGGCAGGGGAAAGCCAGCAGCCTTCCAAGCCGCAAAAGCCGCAGCATCCGGGCAGGAAAAAGGGCTCCTTTTCGCAGTCCAGGCTCACCGACTTCTGACTTTATAATAGTATTCCCCCATCTTTTTCGGGAAGAGGATGGAGCAAAAGTGGCATTCGCTTTCTTACAAGGCGCTTTTTTCGCACCTTCGCACTTCCGAGCAGGGGCTTTCGGAGAAGGAAGCGCAAGCAAGGCTTGAGGCTTTCGGGAAAAACGAGCTTGCGCAGATAAAAAAGGACCCATGGTATTTCAAGCTGCTTTCCCAGTTTAGGTCCCTCCCAATACTTCTTCTCCTTGCCGCTGCCGCCATCTCCCTTGCCCTCGGGCTCACAGTGGACCACGACAAGCTCATTGACGCCGCCGCAATCCTGGTTGCGGTGCTTATAGCGGTTCTGTTTTCCTTTTGGCAGGAATACAAGGCGGAGGCGGCGCTTGAGGCTCTAAAAAAGATGGTGGTGCTGCGCTCAATAGTCATCCGCAACGGCAAGGAGATGGAGATTGATTCTGCCAGCCTTGTCCCAGGCGACATCGTGGTTCTTTCCGAGGGCGGCAGAGTGCCTGCGGACATCAGGCTGATTGAGGCGGTCAACCTTGCGGCAGAGCAGTCAGCGCTCACAGGCGAGTCCCGCCCATCCTCAAAAGAGGTCTGCGTCTGCAAGGAAAAGACTCCTCTTCCCGAGCGCCGCAACATGCTTTTTGCCGGCACTTCGGTGGTTCGCGGGCACGGCAAGGGCGTGGTGGTTGCAACAGGGATGAAGACCGAGTTCGGCAAGATAGTCGGCTTTGTCGTGGAAGAGGAGGAAGGCGAAACCCGCCTCCAGCAGGACATCTCAGACCTTGCCAAAAAGCTTGGCTATGCAGGCATAGCCCTCGCCGCGCTGTTTTTTGCCATAGGCATCGCGCGCGGAGAAAGCGCCACCTCCATGTTCGTAGTTGCAGTCACCCTGGCAGTCGCAGTCATACCCGAGGGCTTGCCCACAGTGCTTGCCATAACCCTTGCCCTGGGAGTTCAGAAAATGGCAAAAAAGAACGCCATAGTGCGCAAGATGCCCGCTGTTGAGACGCTTGGCTCGGCAACCGTGATCTGCACCGACAAGACAGGCACCATAACCCAAAACAGGATGACGGTCCAGGAGCTCGTGTTCGCCGAAGCCTCGTATGCGATAGGGCAGGGCAGGCTTGACCCTGCCTTTCTTTCCAAGGACCCTGTGCTGCGAAAGGCGGTTGAGGTGATGGCGCTTTGCAACAACGCCATGCTTCTTTCTTCCGAGGAGGGTGAGACATTAAGCGGCGACCCTACTGAAACCGCCCTTCTTGCCGCAGTGGCATCCTGCGGGGCGGACGCCCGGAGAATACGCGAAAGCAGGCGGCAGGTCGGCGAGGTTCCCTTTGACTCAGAGCGCAAGATGATGAGCTCAATCCGCCTTGAAGGCAAAAGGAGGATTGCCTATGTCAAGGGGGCTCCGGAAAGGGTGCTGTCGCGCTGCAACAGGGTGCTGCTGCGCAACGGGGAGAGGAGGCTGCCGCCTGATTTGCGGCGCAGGATGCTTTCGGAGGCGCACGCGCTCGGCGAAGAAGGCATGCGGCTTCTTGCCCTCGCCTACAGGGAAGTCCCCGCCCTTTCAAAATACACCTCTGCAAACACGGAGGCAAGGCTTGTCTTTGTTGGGCTCGTGGCGATGGAAGACCCGCCGCGCCCAGAGGTCGCCGAGGCAATCGCCACCTGCCGCTCGGCAGGCATAAGGGTGGTGATGATAACCGGCGATTCGCCTGCTACTGCAAAAGCGATAGCCGCAAAGGTCGGGCTTTTGGAGAGAGGCAAAAAAATCATGGATGGCGCCGAGCTTGAGGACATGCCGGATTCCGAGCTTGAAAAGGTGCTTGACCAAGTTTCTGTTTTTGCGCGGGTGACCCCTGAGCAGAAATACCGCATAGTCTCCGCTTTCGCCCGCAAGGGGGAGGTGGTGGCTGTGACCGGCGACGGCGTGAATGATGCCCCTGCCATGAAAAAAGCCGCAATCGGGGTGGCGATGGGGGTTGCAGGCACGGACGTGACCAAGGAAGTGGCTGACATAGTGCTCACGGATGACAATTTCTCCTCAATAGTCAAAGCCGTCAAATACGGGCGGACGATATTCAACAACATAAAGTCTTTCGTGCGCTACCAGATTTCCACAAACGTCGCAGCCTTAAGCCTGATGTTTTCTGCCCCTGCCATGGGGCTTCCGCTGCCCCTCCTACCGCTTCAGCTTCTCTGGATAAACATAATGATAGATGGACCGCCTGCCCTTGCGCTTGGGATGGAGCCATCCTGGCAGCTTGAGATGAAAAAGCCGCCGCGCAACCCGAAAGCCTCATTTCTTTCGCGCAACATGGTCTTTTCCATCATCCTGCTTGGCTTGGTGATGGCGTCAATCGCGCTTGCGGTTTTCTCCTATTACCTTGCTTTTAATCCGCAGAAGGCTTTCACCGCCGTATTCACGCTCTTTGTCTTCCTGCAGCTCTTCAACGCCCTCAACTGCCGCTCGGCTTCAGAATCGGTTTTCACCCGTTTTGCCGCCAACATCCCGCTTTTTGCGGCAATAGCAGTATCCCTTGGTCTTCAGATGCTCATAATATACTACGAGCCCCTCCAGTCAATCTTCAAAACCGTGCCGCTTGGCGCAGAGGATTTGGCGGCAATAGCCGCGGCAGGCTTTCTCATAATCGTTTTTGAGGAGATGAAAAAGCGCTTCTTCAAGCACACCACCGCTTACTAAAGGTCGGGGTCTTCCTATGGACGCAAAAGAGGCGGAAAGGCGCATCGTTTCGTTCATCCGCTCCTACTTCAAGAAAGCAGGGAAAAGAAAGGCAGTAGTTGGGGTTTCAGGAGGGCTTGACTCCGCAGTCACAGCCGCGCTTTGCGCTAAGGCAGTGGGGAAGGGGAACGTGGTTGGCGCGCTGCTCCCTTCTGCCGACACGCCCAAAAGGGACTTGGCTGACGCGCAGCAAGTCGTCTCGCTTTTTTGCGGAAGGCGCATATTTTTCGGCATTGAGCCGGCTTTAAGGGCTCTTAAAGGCAGGCTGAAAAGCAGATTAAGCAGGGCGAATGCCGCAGCCAGAATCAGGATGGCAATCCTATATTCTATTGCGCACGAAGAGCGCGGGCTTGTGGTCGGCACAGGGGACAAATCCGAGATTTTGCTTGGCTACTTCACAAAATACGGCGACGGGGGCGCAGACCTCTTCCCGATAGGGGGAATCTACAAAACGCAGCTAAGAGAGCTTGCGCAGCATCTTGGCATACCCAAGCAGATAATCGCAAAGCCGCCTTCCCCCGCCTTGTGGAAAGGGCAGACGGCGGAGGGGGAAATGGGATTCTCCTACGAGGTAGCCGACGCCATACTTGAAGGGGTTGAGAAGAAGAAAAGCCGCAGCTGGCTTGAGAAAAAATTCGGCAGGAAAACCGTCCTGGCGGTCCTCAAAAGAATCCGGCAAAACGCGCACAAGAGGCTTGCGCCCCCCATATGCGAAGTTTAGCCCTTCCTCTCCATCTTTGCAAGCAGGGCGCTTGCCTTCCGGCTGGTTTTCTTCCCGAGGGGGACAATTACCGCCCCCTCGTCCGGCTGGCCATAGACAAGCGTGCCGCCTGCCGCGCGAGCCATGAACAAAAGGGCTGACAAGTCATCCTCCCCCACCACAAAAATCGCCCCCTTGCCTTCCGCAAGCACCTTCGCAACCGCCTCCTCCAGCTCCTCCGTTATTGCGCCAGGCGGAGAGAGCACCACATACGCATTCTTCGCATGGGGCGCAAGCGCCTTTTTCATCTCCCCGCTTATCTCAACCCGCTTTATCTTGAAGTCAAAAACAATCACGTCAGGCTCAACCCCGCCGGTTATCAGGTCATAGGAGCACTGGTCCCCTACTGTTATAAGCGGGCGGCTTGCCTTCCTGCACTCTTCAATAAGCAGCCTACCTGTAAATATCCTGCCAAAGGGCTTGCGCACCTTTTCTCGGAGGTTTTGGGGCAAGACAAGCATGCTTCTCCCTCATCGGATTATCCGCGCGGTGCCGTCAGGATGCCCGACCACCACTATCGGCTTTTTTTTGCTGAATATGCCGTTGTCCACAACCCCGGCTATGCCGTTGAGCCTGTCCTCAAGCCTTCTTGGGTTTGCTATCTGTCCAAACTCCGCATGGAGGATGAGGTTGGAGTTGTCCGAGACGAACTTGCGCCTGCCGTCCATCCTCGTTTCAAATCCCCGCGCCCCCAGCCTCACCAAATCCTGCTTTACCGCATCCTCAGCCATCGGTATCACTTCAACAGGGACAACCCCGTAAAGCCTCCTGACAAGCTTGTTTTGCCCAACCATGACAACGAATCTGTCGGCGCGGTAGTCCACTATCTTCTCCCGCACGAGTGCGCCGCCAAGCCCCTTGAGCAGATTTAGGTCCGAGTCAACCTGGTCAGCGCCGTCAAAGGCAATATCCAGCCTGCTGATGCGGGAAAAATCCGAAAGCCGCAGGCCAAGCCGCTTTGCCTTGTATGCCGAGGCGTTTGATGTCGCTATGCAGGTGAGGTTGAGCCGCTGGCGCCTGTTTTTTTGCCCAAGCAGCTCAATGAATATCTCGGATGTGCTTCCTGTGCCCAGCCCCACATTCATGCCGGGCTTTACAAACTCAAGGGCTTTTTTCGCAGCCGCAAGCTTTGATGCGTCCATGCCTTTCTCTCCAAGCGCAACGTTAAAATTCAGATGGTTTTCAGCAGGTCCGCCTTGGTTATTATCCCGGCAAGCCTGCCCTTTTCCATCACAAGAACAGCCGGATGATAGCGAAGGAGGGAAACCACTGCGGGCAGCGGGGTTGAGGGGCTGGCGGCTGGCAAGCAGTCTCCCATGACCTCCGAAACGCGCAGGGAGGACATCTTCCTTGGGTTGGAGGAATAAAGCCCGACAATCTGCTCCTCGCAGATAGAGCCGACAAGCTTGCCGTTCTGCTCAACGGGCAACTGGGATATGCCCAACCTTCTCATCTTCGCCGCCGCCGAGTGCAGTGTTTCTGAGGCGGAGGCAGTCTCCACCCCGCGGTGCATTATTTCACCCGCCTTCTTCTCATTTCTCATCTGCGCCTTTTCAAGCGCCCCTATTATCGCCATGACCTTTGAATAGGATGCATCCACCCTCCCACTTTCAATTTTCGCAATTAGGGACTGGCTGGTTCCTGACATCCGGGCAAGCTGCTGCTGGGTAATCCCAAGGCGCCTCCTGAGTTTTCTTATCTGCCCAAGGTCTTCCATAAGCAGGATTTTGGAAGCTCAAATTATATTCTTAATGGAATATTCCCTCCTCCTTGCATTTCTGCGCGAAGCCCTGCGGAAAGCCCTTCACCCCTGCCTTTTCCAAGTCTTCTGCAAGATAGCGCCGGTAGTGCGGGTTTTGCTCCTTCCGCAAAACCTCCCGCGCGCCCAGCCGTATTAGCCACTCCGCCACCCTCTCATCAACCCGGGTTCTTCCCACGTAAAAGCTGCCCATCCTCCCAAGCTTCACCTCTATTGCCTGGCGGACAAGGACCTTGCCATCCTGTTGCTCAGAAAGAAGCCTTTGAGCTTTTTTTCTTGCCCCAAGCATAGCCCCACCCGCTTTTTTTTGGCTTGCTTCATTTTTTATCCATTGCGCATAAAGCAGGCAACGCTTTCAAAAAAAAGAAAGTGCCAAGGGCGAGATTTGCCCCCCATCCCTTCTGTTTTTTGGGTTTGAACTCGCGGCTTCCAGATTTCTCTGGCTTTTGAAGCGGCAATCCGCTTCCGAATGCCTCGCATATCATAGTTCCGCAGCGGCGGAACTCATCACTCACATCCTTCGCCTCGGCAATGCCTTGTGGCGACATATGAGTCTGGCACTCTAACCAGGCTGAGTTACCTTGGCACGATTTCATGTTATAAAAGAAAGGTTTTTATTGTGCTGTCAGTCTATTTTCAGCGGAGCGGCGGGAGGACGGCTCACCGCGCCTGACATAGGCGGGGAGGAAGTTCTGCCCACCGGAATGAATGCCTGAGCCGCTTAAGGCGGCATCGGGAACAGAAACGACAACTCCTTTGCGCAGATGAATATGACGAAAGGAGATGCGCACTGAGAAGCTGAAACGGCCCGTGCGCAGGCAGTTGAAGGTGCAAGGCCTTACGGCCGCTTTGCCCACTCCGCAAGGACGGGCAGCCGGGGCAACCCCGGTTTAGTCCAATGCCGTCTAAGGGCGCGCAAGCGCCCCCAAACAGAAGGCAGACTACCACCCGCCGCTCCGATACGAATCGCCGTGGTCAGATGGATTTTTCAAAAGCCAAGCTGGAAGCCGAGACAGACAGGCTGCAGCTGAAGCTTTCCGCCCTGGGCTGGAGCAGGGAAGCGTGCCTCATGATAGCCCCGCTTACCCTCCAAATAAACCTTCTCAAGAAAGAAAAGAACGCAATCATCCTTGCCCACTCCTACCAAACGCCGGACATAATATACGGGGTTGCCGACTTCACAGGCGACTCCTACGCGCTTTCCTTGCAGGCGTCAAAGACATCCGCAGACACAATAATCTTTGCAGGGGTAAGGTTCATGGCTCAGACCGCCAAGATTCTCAACCCGCACAAAAGGGTGTTCCTGCCCTCTCTTGACGCCGGCTGCTCGCTTGCAGACGGAATAACTGCAGATGACGTGCGGATGCTCAAAAGAAAGCACCCCGGCGTTCCGACTGTCTGCTACATAAACACAAGCGCAGAGGTGAAGGCGGAATGCGACGTTTGCTGCACAAGCGCCAACGCGGAAAGGATAATACGAGCCCTGCCTGAAAGGGAAATCATATTCGTTCCTGACGCCTTCATGGCTAAGAATCTGGAGGCTAAGACGGGCAAAAGGCTCATCTCGTGGAACGCCACCTGCATCGTCCACAGCGGATTTGACAGGAGGAAAATCCAGCAGCTGCGCCGCTTCTTTCCGAGCCTGGCTGTGCTTGCGCACTCCGAATGCCCGCCGGAAGTTGCGCAGGAGGCGGATATGGTGGGGGGAACCGCCGATATGGAAAAATACGTCTCCTCCTCCAACTCAGAATCCTTCCTTCTTCTTACTGAATGCGGGCTTTCAGACAGGCTGAGAGCAGAATTTCCCTCCAAGCGCTTTGTCGGCTCCTGCTCCCTCTGCCCATATATGAAGAGGAATTCCCTCCCGCTGATTCTGCGCCTGCTGGAAGACGAACCTGCGAAGAATGAAATCTCAATTGATGCCGATGTGGCACGCCGCGCTCGGCTTTGCCTTGAGCGGATGTTTGAGCTTTCGCAGGACGGCTAATCCGCCCCCTTGTTGAGCTTGGAAAGCAGCACAAACACCATCAATGCCGCCACAAGCCCTGCAAGATAGGGGACGAACCACTCATCTATCCCTTCCCTTGCCTCCGCCCAAACATAGGCAATCCCATAGCCTGCGGCAAGCGAAACTGCTATCTTCGCAAACGCTATAAGGGCGCGCGTCTTATCCGATGCCATGAGGACAGATTCTGCTCCAAGAATTAAAAATACATAAGAAGGAAGGCGCATGAGGCGTCTGGTTTAAAACGTTTCGCCGCTGTTAATCTCCGCCCGTATTTTTTTGGGCGGGGTTTTTGTATGGCAGAAAAAAGGCCCTTTGACATACTCAACGGAGCGCTGAACAACACAGTGGTCGTTGGGCTCAAAGGTGGCAGGGAACTTCGCGGCACGATGGTTTCCTATGACGTGCACATGAACATCGTGCTTGAGAAGGCAGAGCATCTTGAAAACGGCGAAGTGAAGCGCGGGCTTGGCACCGTGCTTGTGCGAGGAGACTCCGTCGTTTATATCTCCCCGTCCTGAAGCGTGGCTGGTTGGGCTTGTGGCGCAACGGTAGCGCGCCTGCATGGCACAACCCCTCACGGAAAAAGAGGGGTTACGGAATGCAGGAGGCTGGGGGTTCGAAAGAAACACGCGTTTCCGGCAATCCCCCCGAGTCCATTTTTTCCAAATCACGCCGTTATTTTAAATTTTCTCATCGTTTATGGCTTGGTCTTATCCGGATGTTCTGGGTGAAGTTTTGGCTGGCGCAGGACCTATAACACAGTTCATAAAGAGGCATTTCAGGCACTTCAACGCCGCTACCCTGAGGGATGCGGCAGAAGAATACAAAAAGCTGGTTGAAAGCGGCGGAAAGATGATGGTTACGCTTGCGGGGGCGATGAGCACTGCCGAGCTTGGGATTTCCCTTGCAGAGATGATAAGGCAGGACAAGGTCCACGCGATAACTTGCACAGGAGCCAATCTGGAGGAGGACATATTCAACCTCGTCGCAAACAAGCACTACAAGCGCATACCGCACTACAGGCATCTGACGCCAGATGAGGAAGAGGAGCTTTGCAGGCAGGGGTTCAACCGGGTCACGGACACCTGCATTCCCGAGGAGGAGGCGATGCGCCGCGTTGAGCGCGAGGTGCTTGAAATATGGAAGTCGCACGAGAAGAAGGGCACAAGGCGGCTTCCGCACGAGGACATGTACGAGCTTCTGAATTCAGGAAGGCTCAGGCAGCACTATGAGATAGACCCTGCTGACAGCTGGCTTGTGGCTGCCGCAGAAAAAAACCTGCCGATGTTCGTTCCAGGCTGGGAGGACTCAACCCTCGGCAACATGTTTGTCTCCCAGCACTTTAAGGGAAACCTCAAGGACCTAAACACCGTAAAGTCCGGCCTGCACTACATGGAAGAGCTGATTAAGTGGTACCGCAAAGAGTCAAAAAACAGCAAGATAGGCTTTTTCCAGATAGGCGGTGGTATAGCAGGCGACTTCCCGATATGCGTCGTTCCGCTCATCAACCAAGACCTGAAGGAAAAGGCGCCCTTCTGGTCCTATTTCTGCCAGATTTCCGACTCCACAACAAGCTATGGGAGCTACTCCGGCGCGGTGCCAAACGAGAAAATCACATGGGGCAAGCTGTCCAAGGAAACGCCGCGCTTCATAATTGAGTCCGATGCCACCATAGTCGCCCCGCTCATTTTCGCCTACGTGCTTGGCTGGTAGCAGAAGAATTTTGAATCGTCCCTTCCTCACCCTCACGCCAAGCGGCGATGGAGGAAGCAAAATGGAGAGCTTCACCGAGAAGGAAAAAGCCGTCCTGTCGCGGTTTTGCACCAGCACAGAAAGCGACTGCTTTGTCCTTATCAACCTGCCCGAAGTGGTGAAAGGCGCACTCTTTTCTCGCTACAGCCGCTCGCCAAAGTCTCTCCGCAGGCTTCTGCTTGACGAATTCATACTCAACCCGGAGTCGGGCTTTGCCGACATGGTGGGTGGAGAGCCAAGCGGGCAAAGCCTAGCCGCCGCCACACAGAAGGCAGAGGAGTTCTACGAGCGCGTCCTTGTGGGCTACGGCGATGACTCGGTCGCAGAATTGGGCGGGGCGCACCTTGCCTGCGAAAACATCTCCAACCTCCTTACAAAGCTCATGCAGGACTCGCGGATAGGGATTTCCCCCCTTGAAAAATCCACCCGCTACGTTTATTTTGACCAGAAGGACGAAAAAGGGCAATACCGCTACCTCCGCGAGCAGAAAATAATGCAGTCCAGGTTTTCAGACGAATACTTGAGGGTCTGCGACTTTCTTTTTGAAACCTATTCCTCGCTCATTCCGCAGGTTGCCAAGATGCAGCAGGAGAAATTCCCGCGCCCGGATGGGCTTTCTGAGAGGGCGTATCTGGCTACCATACGCGCAAAAGTCTGTGACATCCTGCGCGGGATACTGCCAGCCTCAACGCTTACCAACGCCGGCTTTTTTGGCAACGGCAGGGCTTTTGAATACCTGCTTGCCAAGCTTTACGCCTCCCCGCTTTCAGAGGCGCAGTCGCTTGCACGGCTGGCGCAGCAGGAGCTTTCAAAGACAATCCCATCATTTGTGAAGAGGGCGGACGACAGATATGGCAGACAGCTCCAGCAATACATCCGCGAAAACAGGGAGGCGGTTTCGCGCCTTGCCGCAAAATACGGCAAGCTGCAAGAGGCAAAGGAAGAGCCGCCAAGCGTCGTTCTTGTTGATTATGACAGCGAGGCAGAGGAAAAAATCCTTGCCGCCATCCTCTTTGCCAATTCCCATGCCTCAATGGAAGAGGCAAAAAAGCAGGCAGCAGCCCTCCTGCCGCAGGAGCGGCAGCAGCTTCTTTCCGCCTATATAGGAAACAGGCAGAACAGGCGCCAAAAGCCAGGCAGGGCATTTGAGATGCCCTACTACACATTCTGCATAACCGCCAACTTCGGCATTTACCGCGACTTGCACCGCCATCGCATCCTGACGCAGGAGCGCCAGCTTCTCACCACCAGACACGGCTTTGACATGCCAAAAGAGCTGGTTGAGGCGGGCTTGGACGGGAAGGTGCGCGAAGCCGTTGCCGCTGCGGACGAGCTGTTCGGGCGGCTGTCCGCCTCAATGCCCTACGAGGCGCAGTATGTCGTGCCCCTTGGCTGCCGCATGCGCTGGTATGTAAGGATGAACCTGCGCCAGTGCTATCACTTCTGCGAGCTTCGCTCCATGCGGCAGGGACATCCTGACTACCGCAAGGTCGCGCAGGAAATCCACAGGCGCATCTCATCAGTCCATCCGTCCTTGGCGGCAGGGATGAAGTTCGTGGATTATGAAAGCTACGAGCTTGAGAGGCTTGAGGCTGAGAAAAAAACAGACAGGAAGCTTGAGGAGATGGAAAGGAAGAAAGGCTAAGCAAAATGCCCCCATTTCCTTTAGCCCCAAGCGCGCCCGGGTTTATTTCTTTCCAAGCCCAAGCTTTTTGCCGACTTTCTCAAATGCGGCAAGGGCTTCGTTCAAGTCCTCTTTCCTGTGCGCCGCGGTTACCATGGTTCGGATGCGGGCTTTGCCCTGCGCAACCATCGGATACACGATCGGAATCGTGAAGACCCCCTCCTCAAAAAGCTCAGCGGCGAACTGCTGCGCAAGCTTTGAATCCCCAAGCATGACCGGCGTTATGGGGGTTTCAGACTCCCCTATGTCAAAGCCCAAGCAGCGCAGGCTCTTCTTCCAGTAACGTGTGTTTCTCCAAAGCTTCCTGACAAGCCGGTCGTCCTTTTCCAGAAGCTCAATGGCGGCTTTGCACGCAGCCACGGTTGCCGGCGGAGCAGAGCCGGAAAGCAAAAACGAGCGCGCCTTGTTTTGCAGAAAGTCATAAAGCGCCTGCGAGCCTGCGACATAGCCGCCAACCACTCCAAACCCCTTTGAGAATGTTCCCATCTCCACTTCTACCTTGCCTTCAAGCCCGAAGTGCGACACAATCCCGCGCCCATGCTCGCCAAGCACGCCGTCCCCGTGCGCATCATCCACATAGACATACGCTCCGTACTGGTTTGCAAGCTCGCATATCCTTTTCAGGGGGGCGATGTCCCCGTCCATTGAGAAGACCCCGTCGGTTATCACCCATATCTTCTTGTATGTGCCTTTTGCTTTTGCCTCGCGGAGAATGCGCTCAAGCTCTTCCATGTTTTTGTGCTTGAAAATCGCCCTCTCTGCCTTTGAAAGCCGCACGCCGTCTATTATGCTGCCGTGGTTCAGTTCGTCTGAAACAAGCAAATCCCCCTCGCCGGACAATTGGGGGATTGAACCCTGGTTTGCCGCAAAGCCGGTCTGGAAGTAAAGCGCCGCCTGCGTGTGCTTGAATCTGGCAATCGCCTTTTCAAGCTCCAGATGCAAATCCATGGTGCCTGCTATGGTTCTTACTGAGCCTGAGCCTGCTCCATGGGACTTGACCGCTGCTATTGCCGCCCTTTTCAGCGCCTTGTGCTCGGACAGCCCAAGGTAGTTGTTTGAGCAAAGCATTATCACATCTTTGCCATCCACCTTGCAGCGGGGTTTGCTTCCACCCTCAAGCCTGCGAAGCTGCCAGTTGAGCCCCTTCTCCCTAAGCGCATCCACCTCTGCCTTGAGGAATTCATCAAGTGCCATATGCCCACCTTTTTTTGGCTTTCAAAAGCAACAATTAAAAAACGGCGCCAAATTCAGGAGTAAGAAAGCTGCTTTTGCGCCAATTCCGGCCCCATTTTTGTCGGGATGGTTTTCAGCAAGCTGGCAACCACGCTGCTGAACTGCTTCTTAATCTCCTTGAGTATCTTTTTGCGGACGCCGGAATAGCTTTCGGGGTGAAGAGGGCCGGAATATTCCGCTGCGATGTCTATTATGTGCACTGTGCCAGTTTCCTGCTTTTTCAGCCACCTGTTCAAGTCCGCAAGCTTCTGATTTTGCTCTTTTGTCGCCTTGTCATATTGCGGGACATTGCAGATATAGACATGCCTGCCGTGCTTTTTTGCCTCATCTATTATCTTGCTGAACTTGTCTTTCAGCGTTTTAAGGTCAGATTCGTAGTCGTTTATGCCAAGCAGTATGACAACAGCATCATAGCCTTCTCCCTTTTTTTTCAAGGCAGAAAGCCCATCGCTTAGTTTCCGCCCGTCTTTGCAGTCAGAATCCATATCTATCTTGTGCTTGCCGAACTTGTATTTTCCATAGTCTGTGATTCCGTTTCCCCAAGAGTGCCCAATCAGCAAAACCTTGACTTTCTTTTCAGCCTTTTCATCCCCTTCCATCTTCGCACCAGCGGTACCTATCTCAATCAACATATTTAAAGAGCCGCCTCCGTAATCTACCCCATGCAATTTTCGCACCTTCTGCGCTTTTATTCAGGGGACGGGAGCCTGACTTTCCTCAGCAGGCTGACTGACGGGTCTGTCCAGGAGATTAAGCTTTGCAAGCAAAGCAGCGAGAGCATAACCTTCGGGGAGAGGACCGCCTGCATCGGCTACCGCACACCTGATGGCTACTTCCCCTGCCCCACCAAGGCGGCAAACGTGCGCCAGTGCCACGCCTGCCTATCCCGAGACGTTTCCAAGGTATACACAGAAGGGGACTTCTCCGCCTATCCGCAGCTTTACGAGGAGGCGAAAAAAGAGGAATACTGCCTTTACCTGGCGCAGTTTGGGCAGAGCATCACAAAGTGCGGCGTGACAAGAAAGGAGAGGTTTGAGGAGCGCATGCGGGAGCAGGGCGCGGACTTCGGCTGCATAGTGGCGGTCTTTCTTGGTCCGGACGAAGTATATCAGGCTGAAAAGATGCTCCAGGCGCGCTTTGGCTTTGCAAATGCCGTCTGGATGGTGCAGAAGATGCAGAACCTCGCATTTGACAAATCAGCGGCAAGAGAGAACTTCTCTTCCTTGGTGGAGACAGTGCGCGCATCAGGCATCCTGCCGGACTTCAAGCCGCAGGTGGCTGACTTCTCAGGCTTCTACCCGCAAGTGCGCAACCCGCGCCAGGCTTCTGACATAGCAGGCAGGCTGCTTGGGGCGAAAGGCGAGCTTCTGTTCTTCCGCTCGCCCGTAGGGGAAGACTTCTGCGTGAATATGCGCCGGAAGGCAGGAAGCTTCTATGCGCGAAGCTGATTACCTGACCGGCTCATATCTTCTTGAAGGCGCGTCAAAAAAGTGCGAGCGGATGAAATTTCCGATGTGAAAGAGGGCGTAGCGAACGTAGCCCCAGCTTCTTGGTCTTCTCATGGAAACTTTGACAGTCGCATTCCACACAAAGACGAATTTGCCTGCCTTGGCAAGCCTCATGGCAAAGTCCGTGTCCTCTCCCGTGACGAGCTTGGGGTTGAAGCCTCCGGTTTTTCGGTATGTTTCCGCAGTGCATGCCA
The DNA here is from genome assembly GCA_026414185.1 of Microcaldota archaeon. Lineage (GTDB taxonomy): Archaea > Micrarchaeota > Micrarchaeia > Anstonellales > Anstonellaceae > UBA10161. Next base: position 32,848 of record JAOAJL010000003.1, read on the forward strand.
TGCTCTCCCCGTAGGCATAGACAAGCCCAATCCCGTTCATTATTACTGCCAAGGGGCGAAGCCACCAGACAAGGAATTCCTCAAGAAGCGTCCCTTCAAGCGGGGCGACGCTTCCAAGCGCCCCTGAAACGCCCCTCTTTTTGAGGGCGTCCACCATGAGCCGCATCCAGTCAGGCGACACCTCCACATCCGCCCCTGTGAAAAGCAGGTACTTGCCCCGCGCAACCATGGCGGCGGCATGCCTTCCGCCAGCCGGCGTGCCGTAGTTTTCCACAACTACTCTTGCCCCGTAGCTTTTGGCAATCTCGCGCGTGCGGTCGGTGGAGTTCCCGTCCCCCACTATTATCTCATACTTTCCTTCAAAGCGCTGCCTTTCAAGCGATGCCAGCGCCGCCCCGATGTATTTCTCCTCGTTGAGGGCGGGTATTATGACAGAAACTTCCGGCTTTCTTGCGCCTCTGCCTCTCATCACAAGACCTCCGCCCCCTTCCCATAAGTCCTTGCCTTTACAAGAGCAACCGGCGTGCGCGAAAGCCGGAGGGGCTGTGGCGAAAATATCGTCTGCCCAAGCATCGCCATGCTTCCCTTGGGGTTTGCCTCAAGCTCCTGCGCCGCCCAGTTCCCCAAGCCGGATTCAACGGTGAAGTAGCGGCTTGCCTCCAAAAAGCCATCCCAGCTTTTTTTGGCAAAAAACATCGCAAGCGCCCGCTCGCCTGCCTCATTGACCTTCTCTTTCCACTCCTCAGAGTGGACTATGCTTGCCGTGCGGATGGGCGAGAAGAAAGCAACATGGATTTCCCTCTCTTCAAGCTCAAGCCTTAGGGGCTTTTGTCCTATTTTTTTCTTTGCCAAAAATCCTCCCACTGCCGCGGCATCCACGCCGGAAAGGCCCGTGCCGCATTCCACTTCCGCATCATGCGCAATCTTCACGCACCTGCTGTGCGAAAAGCCGCACCCGAGGTATTCGTTGAGGGCAAGGGAAAGCGAAAGCGCGCCTGCCGCGGACTGCCCAAGCCCGTATCCTATCGGTATCTGCGTCTCATGGCGGATTTCAACAAGCCCTATGCCTCCGCAGACGGATGTGTAGCGCCTCAGCACTGCGCGGGAAACAGGCGCAGGCGACTCCGTGCCGTTTATGAGTATCCTGCTTCTCCCCTGCCTGAGCCGGACAAGCGTCGTTTTGAGCATCTTGTCTATGGCAAAGCCCGCCCCGGCCGCGTCGTTTTCCCCTATTGTGAAGATGCCTGTTATGTAGGCAGGGCACTGCGCGCATACCGCCATGGGGGAAATTGCTTTGCTAACCCATAAAAAGATTGATTTTCAGAAATGCTGTGCAAGGTGGGCCCATAGTCGAATGCCTCTGCCCTGCGCGTCCCCAAACGCAGGCAGAGCCGACAATGGTTAAGACGTCTGCTTGACGTGCAGAAGACTCGGGGTTCGATTCCTCGTGGGCCCACTTGCAAATGAAGTTTTTGGCATACGCATAGCATACATTTAAATACACTATTATACACAAAAAACACACAACAATATGAGAGGTGCTGCCATGGTTCTGAGGGAAAGGAGCAATGAAGACAAAAAAGACCCGCTGCGCAGAATAGGGCGGGGCGGGGCATTTGACAGCCGCGGTCTTAGCGGAAAAGAGTTTGAAAGAATGCTTGAGAAGGCAAACGAAATCATGCGGATAGAGACCAAAAACGTAATCTACGACGAAAAGCGCCTCTCTGCGCTTATTGAGGGGCTCTCTGACATAGCGCTTTCAAAAGAACGCGTTAGGATTGACCGCAAGCTTGCAAAGAAAGTAGGCGAGGCGCTCTACAGCCTGGAGAAAGGCGACAAAGCAACTGCGGAGGGCTGCGAAGCAATCTACGAGGCCCTTTGCGCCGCCTATTATGCCTTTGAGTTCGGGGCATACGAGGCAGGCGTGCACAAGAAAGACGCAAGCCAGCTTATCAAGAAGATTGAGAGCGTGCGCCCGAAGCTTGTTGAGTTCATCCACGAATCGCTTGGCGGGGTGGGCAAGCGCGCCTTGCCGCTCAGCATAGAAGAGGCGGAAGAGCTCGTAAAAAAGAATGCCAAAAAATTGGGGGAAAAGAAAAGCAAGGCAACCACTGCTGCCCTTGATGCGCTTGAGCTTCTGGCTGATTGCCTGCGCAACATCTGCGACGAGGAAGCAACTTCCCTCCTGCTGTGAGGGTTCAAAAGCGGCAGTCTGCTTTCGCAGCAGGGGACGATAGGCTCTTTTAAGGGATAGCTTTCTTAGCCCTAAGCATGATAAGAAGGCTTTTCGCAATCAACTTCTTTGATGCCTTCATCGCAGGCATAATGATTGTCGCAGTCCCTCTTTTGATGCTTGAGAGGGGCATAGACATAGCCGAAATAGGAATCGTCTTCTCCCTCGCGCCTTTTGCAAAGCTTGCCATAAGGACTCTCTCTGCCTTTGCGGCTGATGCGGTCGGGGAGAGAATCTTTTACGCCCTCGCCTCGCTTTCAAATCTCGCGCAGGCGGTCGCGTATTCGCTTTCGCAGAATGCCGCCGCTTTCAGCGTGGGGAAGGCGGCAGAAGGCGCAAAGGAATCTTTCATATGGGCGGTCAATAGAAGCAGCATAATAGCCACCAACCCAAAAAGCGGGCACTATGCCCTCGGAAACATGGTCGGCGGCAGGCTCCTTTATGCCTCTTTTGGCTGCGCGGCAGTCGCCCTGCTTTATCCTGCAGGCGGCTTTGAGCTGGTTTTTCTGCTTGCCGCCATCCTCTCCATCGCCATGCTTGCCGAAAGCATCAGGACAGCCGACATAGTCCGGCAGGCGAGAATGCGGCTTTCAGACCTCATAAAATTTGAGAGAAGCAAAAGCTTCTGGGAAACTGCCGCTGCAATGGCAGTCGGAGGCTCGCCTTACTCCGTGGTGCTCTATGTCCTTCTTCCCCTCTACTTCGGGCTTGCGGGCTTTTCTCTTATGCAAATCGGGCTGCTTTACGCCGCCTATTTCTTCGTGTTCGGGGCAACGATGCATGTGATTTCGCATCTTGGCTATAAAAGCGCAAACGCGGCATTCTTCGGAACGGCGCTGTTTGTATTCTGCCTCTTTGGGCTTGGCTTTGCCCCGGTAAAATTCGCCCCCTTCCTCTTCATCATCATGGCGGTTGGGGACGCCCAGCTTGCCCTGCTTTGGGAGCAGATAATATACCTGGAAGTAAGCTCAAGCCGGAAAATCGCCACAGACGTTGCACTTTTGCATGTCCCCTCCACCCTCGGCATCGCCATAGCAAGCTGGGCTGGGGGATTTGCCGTGGAGCTTGCCGGCTTTGCCCCTGCCTTCGCCTTTTGCGCCCTGACGCTTGCCGTCTATGCGGCTTGGGCGTTGCGCCTTTCCTCCGCCAAAACGCGCCCCAAAAGCCATCAATCCTTATAAACATATTTGTCCATAACACAAAACTGCGCCTTTTTGGAGCCAAAAGCTCAGCACAGAGGCTGTATTGCTTAAGGTGAAAAGATGAGCGATGAGGTGAAAAACGAAATCATCATGGCGTGGAATCGCTACCTTTCCACCCAGCGCCAGCGCCAGGCGAAAAACGAGTGGTCCACTGCCCAGCACGAGGAAACGCTGAAGATGTTCCGCAAGGGCATTGCCAACCACCCGAAGCTTTCAAAGAAGGAGCGCCAGGAGCTTCTTGTAAAGATGGGGCTTGCGCCCCACGCATAAGGCGGGCATGCTCTGCCAGCCGGCACTGTCTTTTTGATAGCGTAAGCCACAAAGAGCATCGCCGGCGTCAGAGTCAAGTCTTCTCCTCATGGTTTCAGGAGTCGTACCTCATCATCCGCCGGCATTGCTTATTGCCGCACAAGCTCTTCAAGCTTTCTTCCTGCAAGCCGCGCCTTGCCCAGGGTGATTGTGAAGCTCCTTTCCTGCTCTTCAAGAAGGTGGATTGGGAAAAAAAGCCAGCCCTCACGAGAAATGCGCCAGCCGACAAGGTAGGTTATGCCCGTCAGTTCCTCCCATCTTTTCATCGCCTCAACCCGCCGCTTCTCAAAAGAAAGCGAAGCCTTGTCCCAAGATTTGCACTCTATGGCATACTGCACCCCGCGCCTGAAAGCAAGGATGTCTGGCGAAAGCGAATTTACCCCTGAGCCAGCCGCGCGTATGACCGCAAATCCGTTCTTTGAGAAGTAGGCGATAAGCTCGCGTTCTGCCTTTGCCCCCTTTGCGTAGGTCCGAAATGCCATACTAAAAGATGGCAGGCAAGGAATAATAATGGCTGCGACTGCTATTGTGCGCATGGCTGGTTTGCCTGACGTCCTGCTTGGAGCTCTTGCCATCCTTGCGGCAACTGCGGCAGGCTCGCTTTGCCTGCTTGCCCTGAAAAAGATAAGCAACAGCCAGCACCGCGCAATAGTCTCGTTCTCCTCTGGGGTGATGCTTTACGCCTCCTATGAAATGCTTGCGCGCTCGCTTGCCACCTCAGCCCAGGCAGCCGCCATCGGCTTTTCGGCGGGCGCAGCTTGCATGCTTGCGCTTGAGCGCATCATCCCCCATGCCCACGCAGCCGTCAGAGGCAGGAAAGCAGGGGGATTGTCCCAAAGGCAGAGGAAGGCTGCGATGATTGCCGGGGCGATAACCCTGCACAACATACCGGAAGGGTTTGCGGTTGCCTCTGCCTTCGCCTCCTCGCCATCACTTGGCTGGCTTGTCGCCTCATCCATAGCAGTCCAGGATATCCCCGAAGGGCTCATAGTTTCCGCGCCTCTTGTGGCATACGGGATAAGTAGAAAAAACTCGCTTTTCTGGGGCATTTTCTCAGGTGCGGTTGAGGCGGCGGCTGCGCTTGCAGGTTTTGTTTTCCTGTCCCTGGCATCCTCCCTGGCTTCAGCAGCGCTTTCCTTCTCCGCAGGGGCGATGGGGTTTGTCGTAGCATCTGAGCTTTTGCCCGAGGCTTTCTCCGCAGGGGAAAAGAAAGCTGCTGCCTTTTGGCTTGCCTGCGGCATCCTCGCCTCCGTTTTCCTCGCAGCAATTTTTGCCTTGTAAGAAGTGCTGGCAAGCCCTATACTTCCTCCTCCTCTATGCACTCCTCGCACTTGAGCTTGCCCTCGTCGCGCTTGAGACCTTCGGAGTAGGTGCCGCAAACCTCGCAAACGCCGGTGAAATACTCGTTCGGCTTGCCTTTGCGTATCTCCTGCATCTCTAATATGACATCAACAATGCCCGGATAAACGCGCAGCAAGTCGCCCTCGGTTATTATCCCCACAAGCCTGCCTGTCTTGTCAACCACGGGAAGCCTCTTTATCCTGTTGCTTCGCAGGGCGACTGCCGCGTCCTCCACAGTGTCGCTTGCCCTTATCACTTTTAGAGGCCGGCTCATTATTGAGCGGAGCTTCACTTTTTTGGCATCCTTTCCCTGCGCGATGACCTTGTGCACTATGTCCCTCTCGGTTATTATGCCGCGCGCCTTGCCTTTCTGGGTGACTATCACAGAGCCCACATTCGTCTTTCGCAAAAGCCTTGCGGCGTCATAAACAGTCTTGTCTGCCGGAAGGGTGAACACGCCTGCCGTCATGCACTCCCCGACCTTGATGTTCATGCCCATCGCAATCACCCCCGAATGCAGGCTTCTCGCTCAAACTTTTTAAAATGAGGCGGCAAATACTTATCAGGATGGTCTTATGGAATTCAAAAGCTTCATCTCAGGCATGCTCTTTTTGACAGGACTGCAGATGCTTCTTCCCTTTGTGGGGGTGAAGATAGAAGTGGTGCTGCCCTACGCGCCGTTTTCCCAGATTGTCCTTGCCTTCGTGGCAATACTGCTTTCCTACTATCTTTTCAAGACAAACTAAGTTCGCAAAGATGCGCAAAGAGCCGCTATCCTTGCCGCACCACAATGCAGTAGTCGGCTTGCTTGTGGAGGAGGAAAAACTCGTTTTTCCCAAGCTGAAGCGCATCCTCTCCTATCTTCTGCGGAGGGCTTGCCGGCTTGCCGATGCGTATCCTTTTTTCCTTTTCATTCTCGCAGACAAGAACTGCGAGGGCAGGCCCTCCCCTGCTTACATAGTTTAGCAGCGCATCGCGCTTTGACCTGCCTGCGAACCTGACGGTTTTTTCATCCACCTTCACCAGCCTTCCGCGGCTTAAGGTTTCTATCCTCTCATTTACAGTCCCGCCTTTCCCAAGGACGCTTATCGCAGAAGTTGCCACTTTCCCACCCGTCCTTGTTTCTGTGCAGAAGCTATTTTAAGCCAAGCGCAGTGCGCAAGCGCAGGTTTATATACCACTTGCCTCCCTAACAAAGAAAGCTGTGCGCGGATGGCAGCAGGAGCCTTCAGGCAATGAGTCCCCTGTCAACAGCGCACCGCACAAATGCGAAACATTTTGCGTGGTGGGGTCGGCAGGTCCGGAGCACCGCGCATTATGGCAAGAATATATTTCAAACGCGAAGAAAGCATCAAAGAATCACAAAAGAAGGCGAAAGGCAGTTCACAGAAAGATTTTCACGCTCATTTCCGCCCTTCCTGAAAGGGCGGGGCAACCCGAGGTTGCTGAAAAGCCCGGCTTGGATGCCGCGGCGAGCGCAAAATCTCAAATGAGCCGTCAAGGCAAAAGCAGTTGCCCTCTGAAGTAGGCGGCTGGAGAGGGATTTTTTCATTCCCGCCATGCAGCCTGCCTTGAGGTGCGGCGAGAATGCGGCGAAGCCTCTTTGCGAGGCAAAGCCGGCAAGATGCTTTTTTCGTGTCTTGAAAACAAGGCAAAAGCCACAATAGGAAAAAACCAAGGGTGAAAGCAATGGGAAAGACTTACATTGACACTGTAAAATACCTTGTCTATGCGAACGTGGAGATAGACGGGCTTGTGGAAAAGCCCGACGTCGTAGGCGCGGTTTTTGGGCAGACCGAAGGGCTGCTTGGCGACGAGCTTGACCTGCGCGAGCTTCAAAAGAACGGCAGGATAGGCAGGATAGAGGTTGACTTGCAGCCCCGCGGCGGCCGCTCAGTCGGAAAAATAAAGCTACCCTCCTCGCTTGACATGGTGGAAACTTGCATACTTGCGGCGGCGCTTGAAACGGTGGACAGGGTCGGTCCATGCGAGGCGAAAATAGCGATTGAGAAGGTTGAGGACACCCGAAACGCCAAGCGCAAGGTGCTTGTGGAGAGGGCAAAGTCCCTCCTCAAAAGCCTGCTGACAAACGAGATACCCGAAAGCAAGGAGATATCTGAGATGGTCCGGCAGGAAGTCAAGATAGCCGAGATAGAGGAATACGGACCGGAAAAGCTGCCCTGCGGACCTGGCATTGAAAAGGCGGACTCCATAATAATCGTGGAGGGCAGGGCGGACGTGCTCAACCTGCTGAAAAATGACATCAACAACGTGATTGCAGTCGGCGGGGCAAACGTCACCGGCGCAATAGCAAAGCTGGCGCGCGAAAAGGAGGTGACCGTCTTCCTTGACGGCGACAGGGGAGGGGACATCATCCTGAATGAGCTGGCGCGGGTTGCTGACATTGATTTTGTGGCGCGCGCGCCGCCCGGCAAGGAGGTGGAGGAGCTTTCCAGAAAGGAGCTTATCAAGTGCCTGCGCGCCAAAGTGCCCTTTGAGCAGGGAAGCCAAAACGGAGAAAGGGACGAAAGAAGGGAGAGGGCAAGGCGCGAGCGCTTTGAGGAGCGGCAGAGGGAGAGAAGACGCGAGGAAGCAGAAGCCCAGCCTGCCTCTTTCCAGGAGCCTGCTTTGCAGGAGGTTCCTCTGCCGCCAAAAGAGGAGCAGCCTCAGCCGCAAAAGCCATCCGAAATCCCGCCAGCCCTCCTGTCCTCCCTTGATGAGCTTGAAAATACCCTTCGGGCGCGCTTTTACAATTCCGAGCTTGCGCTGCTCAAGGAGATGCCTGTGAGGGACATGATAAAGTCCCTTGACGAGCCAAACGAAGTCCACGCAATAGTGTTTGACGGGATAATAACCCAGAGGCTTGCCGACCTGGCGGAGGCAAAGCACGTCAGCATGCTTGTCGCAGTCAAGCTTGGCAACGTCTTTCGCAAGCCCGCAAACGTCCTGATATACACCAAGACATAAGGCTGGTTGGAGTGCACAAGACATCCCAAAAGCCCCAAGCAGAGCAAGGAAAAAACCAGCAGCGGCTGTGCCTGAGGGAGTTTGAAAAGCGGCTCAACGAGGACCGAAGCCTTGCCGAATATGGAAAAGAAGGCAGGGTTCAGCCGAAGGCAAAGAGAGTGTCTCTCAGCAAGGACCCTGCCAGCCGCGCCATTAGGGTAAGGCTGAAAAGGACCGAGCTTGCCCCGCTCAAAAAGACTGTCATGGGGGAAAAGTTCATCAGGACATACAGGCGCGCTAGAACCGACCATATTGAGCGGCTTGTGAGGGTAAACTTTGAGGAGCTTGTAAGGCAGGGCGTCAAGGTTCTCGTTTCCGTCTTGAAAGAGCGCTATGGGGAGAGGGGGGACGCAAGCGCCCTCCTTGACTACAACACCAGCCGAGATTTTGCCTCATTCTGCCTCAACCCGGAAAGCGGTCATGGGTTTGACCGGAGCCGGTTCATCACCACTGAGGGCAAAAAGATGAAGACGGGCGAAGGCGCAATTGACTACATGGTCCGGCAGTTTTTTGAGGACGAGGCAACCGCCAAAAAGGTGTGGGCAATCGCGTGCTTCAAGTTTTTCAGGAGCCGCCAGAAAGGCGGGAAGGGGCGGCAATAGCCGCCAAAGCCAATCCTTCCTCCAGAAGCCCCCAATCCTCCGAAGGCAGATTGCCGGCTTTGCCGGTGGGAAGGGCCACAGCCGAGATTTGAACTCGGGCTAAGAGATCCACAGTCTCCCGTGCTACCGGACTACACCACCGTGGCCAAAGCTCCTGAAGACTATAAATACAAACTAAATTAAACCTCACCTGCGAAAAGCGTCTCATGAGGACTGCAGTTCTCCTGGTTGCCCTCGGCATGCTCGCAGTTGCAATCGCCTATCTCATATTTTCCAAACCGCACTACCCGCTGTCCGAGGAGGACGCAAGGAAATACTTCCTTGAGGACTTGAAGGAGAAGTATCCGAACGCAGATGTGCGCGAAATAATGGAAATCCTGGCGCTCTCTTCAAGCGACGGCACCCCCTACTACCAGCTAAAGGCGCGGGTGACCTTCGGCATGTCAACACCCTGTCCGGAGAGGCTGCACGTCTATTACGAATATCCGCCGAAGAACTTCGTGGCGCAACCGCCAGAATACATAACAAAAGGGTGCAAAATCTGCATAAACGAGCCCACCTGCATAATCGCATTTCCTGAGGAGGCGACAATAGCGTCCCACACCTATCCGGGCACAGAGGCGGTGGCGCAGTTTGTCAAAAGCAACTCCGATGCCGCCGCATCGGTTTCTTTTGATGCAACAAGCGGGAATTGGCTTGTCAGGTGGCAGTCTGCCTCCGCTGGCTTTGGCTACAACGTCCGGATTTCAAAATCCGAAAACAGGGTGCTTTCGGTAGAGAAATCCTGAAGGAGAGCGCAAGCCTTGTCAGCTTTCGTAATAGTAGTACTCGCCTGCCTCTTTTTGCTCCCTGTCAAGGGCGGAATCGGGCTTGTTTATCCTGGGGCGCATGGAGTCCTTGTCGCGCCTGAGGGTTATGCCCATCTTTTTGAGGAAGCGGTTCATGCCCTCCCTCTTCCCCATCGGCGCAGACGCATGGCCGCGCCTGCCGGATTCCCCGTCAAATATCACCATTCTGGAGGAAATCGCGTCAAGAAGCACAAGGTCGTGGTCAATCACGAACGCCGCCTTGTTTGAGCCGGATATGGTCTGCTGCAGAAGCGAGGCGAATTCAAGCCTCTGCTCTATGTCCAAAAATGCGGAAGGCTCGTCAAAAAGGTAAAGGTCCGCCTCTTTTGAGAGGGCAAGGGCAATCGCAACCCTCTGCAGCTCCCCGCCCGAGAGGGATTGGACGCTTTTTTCCATAAGGTGATTCAGCGAAAGCCTGCGGCAGGCGGCAAGCGCGGTTTGCGAATCAGCCTGCGATTGCGCAAAGAGCTCCCGCACCTCTGTATCGCCCTCAGCCTTCACGTACTGCGGCTTGTAGGAGATTCGAAGCGATGAGCCCACCTGCCCCTCATCGGGCTTTTCCACCCCAGCAATCATCTTTATGAAAACGGTCTTTCCTATGGCATTTTCCCCAAGAAGCCCGACAACCTCGCCTTCCATTATGTTGCCTGCCTCGGATGAGAATTCAAAAAGCTCAAAGCGCTTCCTGAGCTCCGGGTAGGAGAACTTCTCCTTTTTCGCCTTGCTTTCCTGGCAGGATGCGACAGAAAAGCTTATGGAGTGGTCGCGGAAGCGCACATTCTCGTCTTTGAGAAAGCCGTCAAGGTATTCATTTATCCCGCTTCGCGCAGACTTCACTTTGGAAACCACCCCGTATGCGTTTTCCTGCCCGTAGAATACATGGACATAGTCCGACAGGTAGTCAAAAACCGCCAGGTCGTGCTCAATGACAAGCACCCTCTTTTTCTCCGCCAGCCTCTTTAGCGCGCGCGCAACGGAAAGCCTCTGCTTTATGTCAAGATAGGCACCCGGCTCATCAAAGCAGTATATGTCGGCATCCCTGCAGTAGGCGGCGGCGATGGCAAGCCGCTGCAACTCGCCGCCAGAAAGCGACTGGACGTTTTTTTCAAGAAGGCTTTCAAGGGAAAACTCCATGACCGCCTCGCCCATCGCCCCCCTCTGGTCGCTTTTTTCAAGAAGCTGCCTGGCTTTGCCGGAAAAAATCTCCGCAATCCTGTTGACGTTCTGCGGCTTGAAGGAAACGGAGAGCTTCCTTTCCCCCAAAAGCCGGTAGTAGTTCTGCATTTCCGGCGCCAGCCTGGCAACAATCTCCTCGTGCGAAAGGCGCCTGCCGAAGATGGCGAAGTTGGGCTGAAGCTGGTTTGCCAGCAGCCTTACCGCCGTGCTTTTTCCTATGCCGTTTTTCCCAATCAGCCCGACAACCCCGTCCTGCGGCAGGGGCAAGCCGTAGAGGCGGAAGGCGTTCTCGCCATACTGGTAAATCGGGTTTTGCATCTCTGAGGCAAGGTTGATTATGACTATGCATTCCGCAGGGCATTTTTTCGGGCAGATTCCGCAGCCGGTGCAGAGCTCTTCGGAGATTACCGGATAGCCTTCGCCATCCACCACCACGGTTTCCTCGCCCATCCTCACGCCAGGGCAGACCTTCGCGCACTGATAGCCGCACCTTTCCCTTATGCACCTTTCCCTGTCTATTATCGCAACACGCGTCTGCCCGAATTTTTTTCCAGCCATAGTTTTGAGGTTCTTGAGCGCTTGCTTTATATTCCATCTGCCTTTTTTGCGGGTTATAAACATTCCTTTGGACAGCTGTCCAACAGCAGTTGGACTTCCGTTAAAGGTCAAATCGCTAGCTATTTATTGCATTCCAGAGAATCAAAAGCCGGGAATGCAGTAGCGCGGAGTGGGGCGGGCAGTATGTGGTGGGAGGCTCGCGTTCCGCACACTGCAAAGCAAGGCAATGATGCGGGACGCACAGGCGCAAAGGGGGTTTCCACAAGCCCAGTCCGCCTGCTGCGCGGAAGGGAGCTGGCTGAAAAAGCATTCTCAGCCGCGAATGTCTCAATGCCCCATGCCGCCCCAGACAAAAAAGGATTCTTCTCCAAGGCGTTTGGGGCTGCGAAGAAAAAAGGCAACCGACAAAACAGCAACAGCTGCTCGGATTTCTCCGAAGAGCTTCTTGACCTGAACATAAAAGCCCCGCTTCAGTGGTATGAGCTTGCCGACATGGCAAAGGCGCACTACCTGAAGTGGCTTGCAAAGCGCAAGCCTGATGACGAGGAAGTGAAGATTAGGCTTGAAGGATGCAAGGAGATATATGCCCCTCGCATGAGGCTGATTCGCCAGCAAGGCGGGCTGGAAGCCGAGCGCGCCCTGATGTTTCTTAAGGAGGCAAAGCGCTTCGCAAGGCGGATGGGGGAGGTCTTGATTGCGGAGCGAAAAAGGGCAGACAAGCAAATCAGCATTCTTGAAAAGCAGGCGCAAGAGGAGATTGCGGAGATTTGCAAGGCAGAGGAGCTTGAGAAAGAAGCGGCAAAAAAATTCTACCGCAAGAAAGACGCGATGCTTGCCGGCTTTTTAAGCAGGGAATTTGAAGGGGCGGACTCTCTTGTGAAGGTGGTGAAATGCCTGGCAAGATACGCAGAATACCTCGCCCCTCTTCTTGGCGGGACTGCGGCTTTTTTGGCAGGGGCTTCGCCCGAAGCAATCGGAGCGATAGCCGCCGCGGTGGGCATAAGCCTCAAGGCGCTCAAGTGGCATCTTTCGGTTGTCAGGACCCACATCCCGCGCAGGGAGGCAAAGAGGCTGGAGTGCATCATGCGGCAAAGAAGGCTTCAAAAAGAGGAGGTGCAAGAGAGGCTTGAGAAGCGGCGGGAGGAGGTGGAGGCTGGCTTTTCGCAAGCCGAGGCGAAGGTCACGGAGAGCATAAAAAAGGCGCATGCTCGGCTCTGCCAGCACTTTGAATACGTGCTTGCCGGATGAATGGATTAAACTTCTTTTCTTCCTTTTTTAGCCCATGAAGCTGGGAAAGCAGGATGTGAAGGAGGGCGAAATCCGGCTCACGCCTGAAAACACAGAGGACCTGTGGCACATTGAGAGGATTTTGGAGCCAGGCGACCGCATAGCCGCAAAAAGCTGGCGGCGCTTCAAGGCGGCAGAGGGCGACGCAGGAGAAAAAAAGCCAGTCAATCTCAAGCTGCTGGTGGAAAAGGCAGAATTTTCTCCGTTTGCCAACAGGCTGCGCGTTACCGGCAAGATAATTGAAGGCACGCCCGCGGAGTTTGTGCAGATTGGGGCATACCACACCATTGACGTAGAGGAGGGGTTTCCAGTTTCAATATTCAAGGACCGCTGGCTGTCCCACCACCTGGCTCGGATAAGGCAGGCGATTGAGGAGACAAGGCGCCCCCGGCTTGCCATGCTGGTTCTTGACGAATCAAAGGCGCTGTTTGCCACTCTGCGCGGCTACGGCGTGCAATATGAGCTTGAGCTGGAAAACCGGGCGTCAAAGCGGGACTCTGGCTTTGAGGAAAAGACCCAGGAATTCTTCAGCCAGATTCTAAAAAAGCTGCAGGGCATGCCGGCAGGGAAGATAATCGTGGCAGGGCCTGGCTTTGCCAAGGAGAACCTGCTGAAATTCATAAGGCACAAGGACGCCAACCTTGCCTCGCGCATCATACTGGAGCACTGCTCATACGCGGAGAGGGCGGGGATAAACGAGCTCCTCAAGCGCGGGGCTGTCTCCAAGGCTGCCCAGCAGGAGCGGGCAGAAAACGAGCTTGTGCTTATGGAAAAATTCAAAGCAGAGCTGGCAAGGGAGTCCGGGCTTGCCGCCTATGGGATGGAAGAGGTGAAAAACGCGGTTCTTGCCTCTGCAGTGGAGCAGCTTCTTGTTCTTGACGAACTGCTCAGGACGAACAAGGAAGTGGAAGCGGTTGTGGAGGAAGCGGAAAAGCGCAAAGTGAAGCTTGTGGTTTTTTCGCACGCCTCCGACGGCGGCCGAGAGCTTGCCGGCTACGGCGGATTTGCGGCTCTCCTTCGCTTCAGGATAAGGTAGCTACTTTATCAGCAAAAGCTGCGCCAGCAGAGCCTCAACCTGGAGCATCTCGTTTGCGCCCTCAACAAGGCGGAAATTGTACTCCCCAATCTTGTCCATTATCATCACTTTCTCCCGCTCCGAGACATCCAGCTTGTCAATAGTGCGGTACATCTGCAAAAGGACGTCCTCCCCACTCATCCCGTATTCTATCATGAGCTGATGAAGCTTCTTTCGCGCCTCGGAAAACTTCCTATTGAGGGCAAGCTCCATCATCTGGCGGACCTCCTCGGGCTCAGCCCTGCCAGCGCTTCTGTAGACTGCCTCTGCGCCTATGTGAGAGGAGTGCAGCGCAGCGCCCTGCAGGGCGTTTATCGCGCGGCGCATGTCCCCCTCGCAAACATACAAAATCGCCTCCATCCCTTCCTTGTCAATCTTCAGCCCCTCCCCATGCGCCACCCTCTCTATCATCTCCTTGCACTCCTCTGCCGAGAGGGGGCGGAAGCGGAAGACCGAGCATCGGCTTTGCAGTGGCTCTATTATCTTTGAGGAGTAGTTTGCGGAGAGGATGAAGCGCGTGACATTCACATAAAGCTCCATCGTCCTGCGCAGCGCATTTTGCGCATCCGCAGTCAGCGAGTCCGCCTCGTCAAGAAATATTATCTTGAAAGGGACGTCCTCAAGGCTGACTGTCCGCGCAAAGTCCTTTATCTTGCCCCTCACAACGTCTATGCCGCGCTCGTCAGAAGCGTTCAGCTCCAGTATGCACTCGCGGAATTTCTCCCCGTACAAGTCGCGGGCAAGCGCAAGGGCGGCAGTGGTCTTGCCTATGCCGGGCGGTCCTGCGAAAAGCAGGTTGGGCATGTTCTTTTCCCGCACATAGGCTTTCAGTATTGAAACTATCTCCTTCTGCCCGACAACCTCGGAAAGCTTTTTTGGCCTGTATTTTTCAGTCCAAGGGATGTAGTCCATCGCCTCCCACCGCCTTGCTCTCCTTTTGCTCCAAATACTTAAATAGTTTCGTCCTGCCAAATTAGCAAAGCTGATTGCATGAATTTGGACGATTTCCAGTTTTCAGCCGCATTCTCATTTCTGGCGGTGCTTGCGGCGTTTTTTGGCGGCGCCGCCCCGGGCGCAGGCGCGCTTTTTTTCGCTTCCCTCTTTGCCGCCTGCGGGGTGGGCTACCTCTTCCTCTCAGAGCTCCAAAAGTCAGGAACAAGCGGGAAAAAAGCCGCCTACCTGTATGCCGCATCCTGCCTCCTCTCCTTTTTCGCAGCCATGCTCTTCTCAGGCTCGCTCAATCCGCTTTCTTCCTTTCTTTTCCTCCCGGCACTGCTTTGCGCCCCAGCAGCTGCCTGCCTAATCAAGCCATTGCTTTTCGGAGCGTGATGCGGAATGCATGACCAGGTGGAGATTGAGCGGCAGATAGCCAAGCTTTGGGAAAAGGAAGGCATCTACGAAAAGGTGAAGGCGGCAACTGCCGGCGGCAAGCTCTTCTACTTCTGCGACGGCCCGCCGTATGCGACAGGCGCGATTCACCCCGGCACCGCCTGGAACAAATGCATAAAAGACAGCATCTGCCGCTACAAGCGCGCCTGCGGCTACAACGTGCGAAGCCAGCCGGGCTTTGACACCCACGGTCTGCCGATAGAGGTGAAGGTGGAGCAGGAGCTCAAATTCTCAAGCAAGCGGGACATAGAAAAATACGGTGTTGATAAGTTCGTGGAAAAATGCAAGGCATTCGCGACGCAGTATATCGGAATAAACACCGAGCAGTTCAAGCGCTGCGGAGTGTGGATGGACTGGGACAGCCCATACATAACTTACAGGGACTCTTACATAGAGGCTTCCTGGGGGACGATTGCTGCCGCAAAAGAGAAGGGGCTTTTGCACGAAGGCGTGTATGTTGTGCCTTACTGCAGCCGATGCGAGACCACGCTTGCAAACTACGAGCTTGAGTATGGGGAGGAGACAGACCCGTCAATATATGTGAAGTTCAGGCTGAAGGACCTGCCCGACGAGTATTTTGTAGTCTGGACGACAACCCCTTGGACGCTTGTCTCCAACGTCGCGATAATGGCGCACCCGATTTATTCCTATGTGAAGGCGCGGGTGGGAAGCGAGACCTGGATAGTGGCAAAGGAGAGGCTGGATAGCCTGATGGGCTTGGTGGGGCAGTCCGCCACCATTCTCGGCGAGCTTTCTGGAAAGAAGCTTGAAAAAATCCAATACGTCCATCCGCTTGCTGACAAGATTGGAAAGAAGATTGAGCGCAGGGTGGTGCTCTCAGACGAATTCGTGACGCTTGAGGATGGGAGCGGGCTTGTGCACTGCGCGCCGGGCCACGGGCCAGAGGACTTCATAAACGGAAAGCGCTTTTCCCTTGCCATCTTCCCACCTGTGGACTCAAGCGGGCGTTTCACCAAAGAGGCAGGGGAATACCGACTCCTTCCTGTCCGCGAGGCTTCGCAGAAGGTTATTGGGGATTTGGAAGCCTGCGGCGCGCTTGTGCACAAGGGCAGCCTGACGCACCGCTATCCGCACTGCTGGCGCTGCAAGACCCCGCTCATATTCATTGCGACCAACCAGTGGTTCATTTCAGTCTCCAAGCTCAAGCAGCAGATGCTCTCCGAGATAGAAAAGTGCGACTGGCACCCGGATTTTGCCAAGAAATACTTTTCCGACTTCGTGCAGTCCGCCCCGGACTGGTGCATCAGCCGCCAGCGCTACTGGGGAATCCCCCTTCCAATCTGGAGATGCGGGCACTGCGGGCACATAAAGGTAGTCTCTTCCCGCTCCGAGCTACCCAAAATCCCGGAGCTGCACAGGCCCTTCATAGACGCGGTGAAGTTCAAGTGCGAAAAATGCGGCTCTACTGCGCATCGCATCCCGGACATACTTGACGTGTGGTTTGACTCCGGCAATGCAGTGTGGGCTTCGCTTTCTGATGATGAGCGCAAGAGGCTTTCCGCCGCGGATTTCATAGTGGAGGGCAAGGACCAGACGCGCGGCTGGTTCTACTCTCTCCTCGGCTCGGGAGTGGTGCTCAACGGGGAGATTCCCTACAAGGCGCTTTTGATGCACGGCTTTTTCGTGGATGAGAAAGGCGAGAAGATGTCAAAGTCGCTTGGCAATTTCGTGCCTCTTGAGGAGACGGTTGAAAAATACGGCGCAGACTCCTTCCGCCTCTGGTCGCTTTCAAACCCCGTGTGGGACGACCTCCGCTTCAACTGGAGCGAATTGAAGGAGGCGCACCGCGCCGTCGGCACCATCTACAACCTGGGAGTTTTCCTCTCCCGCTTCTATCCAGAAGCAAGAAAGCCGACCCTTGAAGGCGCCGAACTTGCAGTTGAGGACCGCTGGATTCTTTCCCGCCTTTGCGCCACCATTGAAACCTGCACCGAGGGCTATGAGGGCTACAAGCCGCATATTGCCGCAAAGGCTGTGCGGGAGTTCCTCATAGAAGACATAAGCCGCTTTTATATGAAGCTTGCCAAGAAAAGAATAGATGAGCAGGGCGCCTCATGCAGCGCCATGGCGGTGCTTTATCACGCCATCTTTGAAGCGCTCCGCCTCCTCACGCCTGTTGCGCCATTCATATCCGAGTACATCTACCAATCATTTTACCGCAAATACGAGGGCAGGCAGTCCATCTCGCTTTTCCCCTGGCCCTCTGCTGATAAGAAAGCCCGCGACACCCTCCTTGAATCGCGCTTTGCGATTGCCCGAAGCACAGTCGCCGCAATTGCCTCCTGCCGCCAGAAAGCCGCCATCCCCCTCCGCTGGCCTCTTGAGGAAGCGCGCGTAGGCTCGGACTCCACAGAAGTGCTTTCCGCACTTGAGCACCTCTCCTCTATAGTGGAAGAGCTCTCAAATGTGCGCAAGGTGAGGATAGGCAACCTGCCAAGAAGCTCAATCAAGGTCTCCATCAACAAGTCAAAGGTTGGTGCAGCCTTCAAGGGCGACTCGCCGCAAGCCATAGCCGCAATTGAAGCAGTGCCAGCCGAGGAGATAGAAAAATGGCTTTCAGGCAAAAAGGCGGATTTCCTTGCAGGCGGAAAATACCTCATACGGCAAGAGATGGTCTCTGTTGAGGAGAAGGCAGAGGGTTTTGCGGTGGAAAGATTTGAAGGCGGAAAAGTCTACCTAAAAACAGAGATAAAGCGCGAGCTTTACGAGGAGGCAATGGTCCGCGAGGTGGCGCGGAGGGTCCAGCTCATGAGAAAGGAGAAGCGGCTTGTTGAGTCCGACAAAATAGCTCTACATATAGAAACATCCGACAAGGAGCTTTCTGGGATTCTAAAAAGGCACCAGCAGTCCCTTGCCTCCCAGGTGAATGCCTCCGCCGTAGCATTCACACCGCACCGCGCCTCATTTGCGAAAGAGTGGGAGATAGGCGACTCAAAGGTGCTCTTGTCAATTGAGAAAAGATAGCCCCCGCAGGCACGGCACCCTTTTATTTCTTTTGTCATATATCCGTCGCAGAATGGTTTAGTGTCGGTGATGGGTTGATTTGCGACAGGTGCTCAAATCAGGTTTATGCCCTGGAAAAGTGCAACTACTGCGAAAAGCATGTCTGCGAAGCATGCAAAAAATCCGCCAAGCGAGTAAAAAAGGTGGACCGCTACGTCATCTGCAAGGACTGCTGGGGCAACCTCAAGCACCGCGCGGACTTCAAGGCGCTCTAACCGCTCCCCATCTGGTTTTTAACCTTCCTCTTCCTTTTGGGATTTGGTGCTTTTCTTGGGCAAGATTGTAGGGGTGAAAGCCCGCCAGGTCCTTGACTCGCGGGGCAACCCGACCGTGCAGGCAGAGGTGCTTTCTGAGCACGGCTTTGGCAGGGCATCCTCTCCCTCGGGTGCATCCACCGGCAGGCACGAGGCGCTTGAGCTTCGCGACGGGGGCAAAAAATACGGCGGCAAGGGAGTGCAGAAAGCAGTTGCAAATGTCAACGGAAAGATAGCAAAAGCGCTTGTGGGGAAAGAAGTATGCAGGCAGTCCGAGATAGATTCCCTTCTTTGCCTGCTTGACTCCAGCCGAAACAAAGCCGGGCTTGGGGCAAATGCCACCACCGCAGTTTCAATCGCAGCTGCGCAGTGCGCCGCCTCGGAAAAGGGCTGCGGGCTTTATGAGCTTCTGGGGCAAAAGCCTCTCCTGCCTGCGCCCATGATGAACGTGCTGAATGGGGGCAAGCACGCGCAGGGCGCCCTTGCCATCCAGGAGCTTATGATTTTCCCGCTTTACTTCCGCACTTTCTCCGACGCCCTGCGAGCCGGCGTAGAGATATATCACGAGCTTGGAAGGCTCATTTCCAAAAAATACGGCAAGAGCGCAACGCTAATAGGGGACGAAGGCGGCTTTGCACCACCCTGCCAGTCAACAGCCGAAGCCCTTGACCTGCTTGAGAAGGCAATAGAAAACTGCGGCTATCAAAAGAGGGTAAGGCTCGCCGTTGATGCCGCCGCCTCCTCCTTTTACGGCAAATCGGGCAGGTACCTGCTTGACAAAAAGAGCCTTTCAGCGCAGCAGCTTTCCGATTTCTACTGTTCCCTTTGCAAATCCTATCCAATCGTGTCATTGGAAGACCCGTTTGAGGAGGACTCTTTTGAGCAGTTTTCGGAGCTTCGCCGCAGGCTTTCCGGCAGAGTGCAGATTGTGGGCGACGACCTGCTTGTAACAAACACCTTCCGCATCCAAGAGGCAATCAGGCGCGAATCCGTCTCAGCCCTCCTTCTCAAAGTCAATCAGGTCGGCACTCTTTCAGAGGCGCTTTTGGCAGCCGCCCTCTGCCGCAAAAGCAGGCTTGGGGTGGTAGTTTCGCACCGCTCGGGCGAAACTGAGGACAGCGCAATTGCAGACATCGCGGTGGGGATAGGCTGCGGGCAGATAAAGGCCGGGGCGCCTGCGCGGGGCGAGAGGACTGTAAAATACAACCGCCTGCTGCAGATTGAGGAAGAGCTTCCTTGCGGCTCTTTTGCTCGCGACTGCGGGCTGGCAAGGTGAGGTGCTGGCTTGGGGCTTTTTGGGGAAACTGAGGCGCAAAAGGCATCGGCAATATCCATCCTGTATACGCTTTCCTTTGCTTCCCTTTTTGCCATAGGCACACTGCTTATGGCATTTGCAAACTTCTTGCTGGGTGTGATTCTTTTTTCGCTGGGGCTTCTGCTAATGGTTGCCAATGAATACATGCTCTTGCGGCGCCAGCCGCCAGCCGCTTTTTCCTCCCCGTCCGAAGCCCTCTCCAGCCTCCTTTCATTCGCAGTCGCGTCCTATCTTTTTCCAGCCACGATCGCGCTTTTTCTCTATTTCGGCTACGGCTTTTCCGAGCGGGTGCTCGTGGTGGTGGCGGCAGGCTTCATCATTACTTCGGTGAAAATAGCCGCAAAAACAGCCGAATTTTATGCTGGCAGATAGCTATTGTATTCCATATTTTTTCTTGCTTCCGCTTTCAGGGTCGCCAGCTGCCCTTTCAAGCTGGTCTGCCAGGAACTTGGCAAGTCTCCTGCTTGCCTCCACCTCGGCAGGATGTCTTCCGCTTGTTCGGGGGTCTATATTGCAGCGCCAGTTCAGCTGCGCGGCAAGCCTGCTTTCCGCCCCCACTCTGTCTATCTCATGCAGGCAGGCAAGGACGAATAGATAGGGGCGCCCATCCATCGCCTCGTCAATCTCGCCGTGTATTTTTGCGACAAGCTCGTTTATCTTCTTCTCGTCCTTTTCCACCCTTTCACGGTATTTCTGATTCACCGCTGCATTTTCCGCCCCCTTATCCTCAGCCATGAAAACCCCCTCTTTGCTTGCCGCATAAAAGAGATAAAATACCGGCGGGTTGGAAGTCTGTGGTATTTTGTAAATGAAAGTGCATATGTTTTTAAACACTTCGCATAAGAACTAATGCGAAAGTGTGTTGTTTAGAGGTGATATGCGTGGTAGATCCTGAAAATCAGCCGTCGGTAGGCGGAAGGAGCGTCTATGACTATCTTACTCAGCGGGAGCTTCTCTCCGAGCGCGAGGCAGAGGAGGCGCGCGAGGCAGTTTCACCCACCAAGCCTGCCTCAGGCGGTCGCGTCCTTGCCGCAACACTCCAGCGCCAAATAGAGGAGCTACAGGCGAAGATTGCGGAGAATGAAAAGAAGATTTCTGCTCTCAGGGAAAAGATAGCAGCTGCCGAGGAGAAGCTTTCAGAGCCAAAAATGGCGCGCCTTCACCAGGCATATCTTCTTCAGGCCGGGTTTTTGGAATACGCCAAGCTCAACCCGTACAATCTTTCAGAATACCAGCTCGAGGTAGTGGCTTCAAATACGAACAAGGAGATAATGCAGCTCACCAAGGGGATGAGCAAAGAAGAAATAGAGCAAGGCATGGTTTTCATAGAGCAGACCGAAAGCCAGCTTTCCCTCTGGCGCCACCAGCTTGAAAGGCGTGAGGGGACATACCAAAAGCTACTTTTGCAGCACCTTGAGGCAAAGCAGAAAGCAATCGGAGGCGGCTCCAAGCAAAAGCAAGAAAAAGAGGGGGTTGAATACGGGCAGAAAGCCCCTGAAAAAGAAGAGCCCGTACCCATAGAAGTTAAAAAGGAATCAGCGCAGCCAAGCCCTGAACAAAAAGAGGAGGACAGGGCGGCTATGCAGAAGAAAAAGCCGATTGCAGAAGAAGAGCTTAATGCGGCAATAGGGGAATATGCAGAGCTTCTGCGCGCAAAGGAGAAATGGCGCAATCTTTCCGTCCTTTCGCGCTATTCCGAAAAACAGGGCAAAATCAAGAAGGCAATGCGCTTTTTGTTCGGAGTCCGCCATGACAATGACATTCTTGCGCGCGAGGCGGAGATACGCGAGAATTTCAAATCAACAGTTTCGCAGTTTCTTAATCAGTCCGCAAACCGCTCCCACGACCTTGACTTGGTTTACCGCAAGATTCGCGACGGGCTTAACGCAGAGGGCAGGGAGAGCGGATTTGCGCGCTTCCTAAGAAAGCTTCGCAAGCCCGCAGTTGCGTTTGCCAGGTTCCTGGCTGGCGCAGCCTTGGCGGTAGGCGCATTTCTCACAGGCGGGCTGCCGGGCGCAATAATGCTTGGCGCCGCTGGCGTGCTTGGCGCTGTTGGAAGGTTCGTTGCAGTGGACGGCATATGGGACTTTCTGCACAGCAAAATATCCACGCGCGAAAAGAAAGGCGCCTATGGCATGGCAGGCAACGTTTTCTACAACGCCTCAGACAGAAAGATGTCTGAAAAGGTGCACAAGGTCTTTTCGGGCATAGAGCAAAAGAATGCCGACGAAGTGGCAGAGGAAATAGACGGCTCATTCATGAAATACGCAAACAGGATAGGCCGCAACCGCTTCTGGAAGAGGCTTGCAGGGCTTGCCGCAATCGCAGCGCCATTCGTCTACAAATACTTTGCAGCACCGGGCAAGGAGACTGCTGCCCCTGACTCTACAAAGCCGCAGACAGTCCAGCCAAAGCCTGTTGAGCCAGAGCCAAAGCCGCCGGAGCAGGTTCCCCAGATTGAGGGAAGCGACATATACACCGTCAAGCCGGGCGGAAGCTTCTGGTCAATGAGCAAGGAGATACTCCATGACAAGCTTGGCGAGCATTTTGACAAGCTGCCGACTGCTGAGAAGAACGCGATGATAAATGCGCTGTCAAAGCACCTGCAGGCAGACATGGCAGGCCATGACATAACCCCCGGCGAGCTCCACCCCTACAACGGGCCGGGCAAGCCATGGCTCAACCTCTATGACAAGTTTGACGGGCACCAGACAGACATCAAATTCACCAAAGTCCACATGCAGGAATTCCTGAAAGAATACTTCCAGAACGGCAAGAAACTTCCGAAGGGAATCAGCCCTGAGACAGCCAACAAGATCCTAAGCAACCTGCCTGGCAAGACGCCGCTGAAGTCCTAAGCCCACTCCGTTTTACCTTTCTTCTTTTTTGTTTTTCCTAACCCCAGCGCAAGCCACACAAAGCTCGTTGGGCATTGAGTGGAATTGCGTTTCCACTGCTGCCCTGTGCTCCTGCCGAGCGCCCCGGGCAGGGCTCGAACCTGCGACCTGTGGATTAACAGTCCACCGCTCTACCAACTGAGCTACCGAGGCATGCGGACTTGGCTTATGCCCCAAGGTGCCACAGGCCGGATTTGAACCAGCAACACATCGGTGCCAAAACCTCCGCGGCTTTTCCGCAGCGGTGCTTCAGCCGATTGCTCTCCCAGGTTGAGCTACTGTGGCGCTGCGATGAGTTCTGCGAAAAAATGTTAATAAATGCCCCCTATGCCTTCCTCTTTTTGTGCTCCTTCATAAGGCATCTGTCCATCACAACAAGCAGCCCCGCCTTTCTTGCCACCCCTGCCGCCTCCTCATTCACAACACCCTCCTGCATCCACACCGCCTTCGCCCCGATTGCAATAGCCGATTTGACGGCAGGCAGCGCCTCCTCGCCTTTTCGGAAGATGCCAACAACCTCCACAGGAAACGGGATGTCCTCAAGCCGCGGGTAGGATTTTCTGCCCATCCACTCGGAAATCATCGGATTTACCGGCACGATTTCATAGCCCTGTCCGCTAAGGTAGGAAGCCACGAGGAAAGAGGGCCTGTCCTGCTTGTCCGAAAGCCCAACAATCGCAATTCTTTTCATCGCAAGTATCCTCGCGATGGTTTCAGGCTCGTTCATCCAAGCACCTCCAATACCGTTTCGTGGGGCGCATCCGTCCTTACCGCAGTTGGGCAGAAGTGCGTCCGGCTTGCGCAAAAGCCAGACTGGCGCAGCTTTGCCAGCGCCTCATCAATGCTGCTGACAGGCACCTTCCGCCTCTTTGCAATCTCGTGCAGGTCGTAATAGCCTTGCGCGCCAACCCCGCTTTCCGCAAGCATAAGCGAAAGCACCTTTTCAATTTCCTTCTTAAGCCGGTAGTTCCTTGCGGCGTTCAGCTTTGCCATCCTTCCAAGCAGCCTCTCGTCCCACAGCTTTCCGAGATAAAGCGGTCCTCCCCACTCAATGCGGCTTGCGCAGTGCGGACAGCCGCCCTCAAGCGCCACTCTTGCGAATCTGCGCCAGCAGCAGTTTCGGCAGTAAGAGACAAAGCCGATGGACTTTGCTGTTTTCACAGCATCCGCCGCGCCTTTCTTCATCTCAAATATGATTTTGACATAGTGCCGTCGGGAGAGGGAAAAAATCGGGATTGCGGCGAGGCTGGATGGGGCTGATGCCAAAATCGCCTTGCCCGCAAGTATCCTAACGGCGTTCTCATGGCAAAACTCGTTGTTCAGCGGGACTGCGCCGTAATTCCTTATGCAGGCATCCCTCTCCGCCCCGCAAAGCACAGCGGTATCGGTCGCGGTTATGGAAAGCCAGCCCCTCTTTTTTCTTTCAAAGCACCGCACTGCGTCGCACAGGAAAGGAACGGGCGAGCCGAAAGGGTCAAGCTCCACAAAGTCAAACTCTGTTTCGCGCAAAAGCTCGCAGGCGTCCGCCCGCATAGCCTTGCATGCCCTGCCGCAGCCGTTCAGGGCTGCGTTTTTCCGCGCGCAGAGTATCGCCTTTTTGCTCCTGTCTGCCAGCACCACTTCTTTTACATTGCCGTTCTCTTTTAGGTAGCGTATGCCGCGCACTCCGGTTGCGCACATGGCATCAAGGGCTGAAAGCCCCTCTGCCTCGATAGCCCCAACTGCGAGGCTGCACAGGTCCCTGCAAAGCTCCATCTGGGGATTGTAAAAAACGCCCCTTTCCGTGCGGAATTTCAATCCGCCCTCCTCAGCAAAACGCATGAAAGCATCTTTTCCCCAAGCTAATAAAAAGCATAGCTGAGCCTCACTTATCATATGGAGAAAGTAATCCGCCGTTCCATAATCGCAGGCTCTGCCAGGGCGCCACCTTCAATCCCAGCTGCCCACCGCGCTCTTGTCGCCGCCCTGCTTTCAAGAGGCCAGTCTGTGATAGGGAATCTGCCCTCTCACCCGGCAATCTCCGCGACCATCGCCGCCTGCAGAGCCCTTGGGGCAGACATCGTGGTGGAAAACGGCACTGCCGACGTATTCGGCACATTTTTCATCCCAGCCCGAGTTTCGCTTGACTGCGCAGGCTCAAATGCAACCTTCAAGCTCTTCATGCCGCTTGCCGCCATTTTTGAAGGCGAGGTCAAGTTCTCAGGCTTGGATGGCATTGAGCCGGAATGCATCATCCCGCACGTCGCCTATCTTGAGCGGCTTGGCGCTTCTGTGGAAGCAGAATCGGAGCAGCCGCCTCTCACCGTTCGGGGTCCAATTTCGGAGAGAGAGCTTGTCTTTCGCGCAAGCTTGGGCACGCCCTTCTTTTCCGGCTTTCTTTTTGCCCTCCCCCTTCTGGAAGACGATTCCAGCATCGCAATAGACGGAAGTTTCTATTCGCAGGAGCACATTGAAGAAACCTTCAGAATCCTTGATTTGTGCCAGATAGTCTACCAACACCCCTCAGAGGAGATTGTCCTTCTGCAAGGCGGGCAGGAGTTCATTCCGTTCAGATACGAGCTTCCTTCAAGCGAGTCTCATGCAGGGTTCCTCGCACTGGCAGGGGCGATAGGCGGCAGCGCGAGGATAGAGGGGAAGGGCAGCTACGCGCGCCTTGTAAAACTCCTCTCCTCCTTCGGCGCGGAGGCAAAGGAGTCCGAGGGCTCAATTGAAGCATCCGCGCTTTTTCTCAAAGGCAGAGACATCTCCGCCCAGCAGGTTGGAAGTCTCCTTCCGCACGCGATTGTGCTTGCCTGCCTTGCCGAGGGGCGCACTAACATAGAAGGCACAAACATGCTTTTGCCGAGGGCGAAAAGGCGCATGTGGAACCTGGTGCAGGAGCTTTCAAAAATGGGCGCAAGGATAGAAAACACGCCATCCGGTCTTTCAATAGAGGGCGGAAAGCTTTCAGGTGCGCAGATAGAGCCAAAAGGCGACCCAATGGTGGCGATGGCTTGCTCGGTTGCGGCGATTGCCTGCCAGGGCCAGACGCGCATAATGGGTGCAGAATGCGTTGAGAAAACCTACCCGGCCTTTTTTTCAGACCTCGCCTCACTGGGAGCGCTTGTCAGATGAAATTTGGCGCTGCTTCGCCTCAGCAGGCTTGCCTTCTTCTGCCTTCTCAAAGCTCGCCTACTCTGCGCTTGAGCTTGCGCTTGAGGCGCTTGCGGCGCTTTTTCAGCCATTTCCAGCGCATTCTCCCTTTTTTCTTCCACTTCCTTGGCCTTGAACTCAAACAAGTCACCTTGCCTTTTTTATCGCGTATAGCTATAAAAATCCAAGCCTTAATCCTCACTGGCGCCATTTTTTCCTCAGGGCGTCAATGAGCCCGTGCGCGTAGTTTATGCAGCCAAATGCAGTCATGTAGTCGCCTTTTTCGCAGAAGTAGCGCGCATCCTCGCAGTAGCGGCAGGCAATATCCACAACATCGGCATTTTCGCCAGCCTTCTGCACCTGCTTTACGTTTTCGTAAAACTGCTTTATATCCGAGATTATGCGCTGCCTTTGCGCTTCTGACTTTTTTATCCCTGCCATGCCTTAGCCCCTTTCCATATACCTTGCCCTCGCCTCAATCTTGGAAACCATTTCGGCAACCTTTTTTTTCCCGCCAAATTTTAGATATTCCGCAACAAAACGCCCCCCTTCCTTGCCAAGCGCCTTTTTCATGGTCAGCACATCCACGCCCCTGTCTTCATCATCGCAAGAAAAAAACCCCAAGCCAAAGTCAATGACCGCCATCCCGTCTTTCGTGAGCATGAGGTTCGCAGGCGTGAAATCCCCGTGTATCACACCTACGGAATGCAGCCTGGCAAGGATTGATGCTGCCGCCGAGATTTCTTCCCCCGTTATCTTCCGCCTTTGGAGCTCCTCGTGAAGCATCTTTCCCCTCAGAAACTTCATCAGGATTGAAAAGCCGGCAACCTCGTAGACCACTGGGCAGAGCACCCCTGCTTTTTTGGCAGCTGACAAAAGACGCGCCTCTCGCCTTGTCCTGCCCTGCCGGATTTCCCTGTCAAGCGCCCTTGCGCGGTATTTTTTTTCCACTCTGAATTTTTCCACCGCAGGCATTCCAAGGAAGGAGGTCCTGAAAAGGACCGCCTCCGCTCCCCTGCCAAAACCCCCACGCTTTCCTGAAAGCGGGTTTTGGCTCAATCCTCCGTACGCCAACCTATTCTTTTTATTGCCAAAACCCCCACGCTTTCCTGAAAGCGGGTTTTCCTTGCGGATGGCAAAAAGCATGCTCCCCCCTTCATAAGCCTGACTCAAAGCCCAAAAATCCCAGGGATGCCCATCCCAAAGAAGGAAACCAGGACTGCGCCAAGCCAAACCCTCCAGTCCCACGCCACCACCTTGCTTCCGTCAAGGGGCGGGATGGGTATGAGATTGAAAAGCGCAAGCATAAGGTTTACGCGAAAGCCGAACAGAAGCACGGTGGAAAGAAGGATGCTTTGGCTGAAAATAACGGCAAGGGCAAGAAAAACCGCGGCAACAGCCCAGTTCATCGCAGGTCCCGCAAGGGAGATTATGCCGTTTTGCCTTATTGAAATCCCCCGAAGCGCATATATGTAGACTGCGCCAGGGGCTATGAAGAATATCGCAGCGGCAGGTCCCCAGATTATCTGGGGGACAACAACAAGGGCAAGGGCAAGCGCAAGCCCGGCAGGCCAAGCCTTGAACCTTGCGCGCGCACCATAGCGGATTGCGAAATACTTGTGCGCAAGCTCGTGCATCACAAAGCCGCTTCCGAGGGTTATCACTCCTGCTGCCATATAGAAGATGAATGCCGACGGCTCAACAGAAAGTCCCCGGTCGTAAAAGGTGAAGACAAGGGCAATCGCCAGGATGGAAACTGCCATCTCAAATGCCTCGTCCTTGTCCACATGCATTTCCACCAAGCCAATCCCCCCTCATCTGTACATGCTGTTTGGCTCGCCTTTTGCGAATTTCCTTATCCGCTCAACATAGGATTTTGTGACAGAGGGCTTGACAACGGACAACGCAGCCTCAAAGTCCTGCTCCTCAACCTTGTCGGCATCCGGTCCGCGCCTGATGGCTGCCATGCCCGCCTCCCTGCAGACGTTTTCTATGTCCGCCCCAGTGTAGCCTTCCGTCTTTTTGGCAAGCTCAGCCAAGTCAATCTTCTTGTCAAGAGGCATGGACCTTGTGTGGACCTTGAATATCTCAAGGCGCGTCTTCTCGTCGGGCACTGGTATCTCAATTATCCTGTCAAACCTGCCTCCGCGCATCAGCGCAGGGTCAAGAAGCTCGGGCCTGTTGGTTGCGGCAATCACCACCACGTTTTTCAGGGCGACCAGGCCGTCCATCTCAGTAAGCAGGGTGTCCACCACCCTCTCCGTCACGCGCGAGTTGCCATCCTCCATCACCCTGTAAGGCGCAATCGCGTCTATCTCGTCTATGAAAATGACGCAGGGTGTTGCCATGCGCGCCTTTCGGAAAGTTTCGCGCACAGCCTTCTCGCTCTCCCCAACCCACTTGGATAGCACCTCAGGCCCCTTGATGGAGATGAAGTTCGCCTCCGTTTCCGTTGCCACCGCCTTCGCAAACATCGTCTTGCCGGTGCCGGGCAGCCCAACAAGCAATATTCCTTTCACAGGGCGTATTCCGAACTTGGCGAACACCTCCGGGTTTTTGAGCGGAAGCTCAACCGCTTCTTTGAGCTCCTTTTTCACACTTTCCAGCCCGCCGATGTCGCTCCATCGCACGTTTGGCTTCTCCAAAAACACCTCGCGCAACGCAGAGGGGCGAACCTCGCGCAGCGCATTGAAGAAGTCCTCCCTCGTCACTTTGAGGTTGTCAAGTATCTCCTGCGGTATGAACTCCTGCTCCAGGTCTATGCTTGGGAGAATGCGCCTCAGGACCTTCATCGCCGCCTCCTTGGTAAGCGACGAGATGTCAGCCCCCGTGTAGCCGTGCGTTATGCTGGCAAGCTCGTCAATATTCACGTCCTCGGCAAGTGGCATGCTCCTGGTGTGTATCTGGAGGATTTCCTTTCTTCCCTGCCTGTCAGGCACGCCAAGCTCCACTTCCCTGTCAAACCTGCCGGGTCTGCGCAGGGCTGGGTCAATGGAGTTGGGCCTGTTGGTGGCGCCGATGACTATCACTTGGCCGCGCGCCTTCAGCCCGTCCATAAGCGTGAGAAGCTGGCTGACCATCCTCCTTTCAACCTCTCCCGTAACCTCCTCCCTGTTGGGGGCAATGGCGTCTATTTCGTCCATGAAGATGATTGACGGGGCGTTCTCCTGCGCCTCCTTGAAAATCTGCCTCAGCCTCTCCTCTGATTCGCCGACAAACTTGCTGACAAGCTCGGGGCCGCCTATGTGAATGAAGTTTGCCTCGCTTTCAGATGCAACCGCGCGCGCAAGCAGCGTCTTGCCGGTGCCGGGCGGCCCGTAGATGAGGACTCCTTTGGGCGCCTCAATGCCCAGCCTCTCGAAAAGCTCCGGGTGGCGCATGGGCAACTCCACCATCTCGCGTATTTTTTGCACCTCTTCCTTCAGCCCGCCGATGTCCTCATAGGAGATTGCCTGCGCCTGCAGGCTTTCCTTCTCAGGAGCCTCTTTCAGGATAAGCTCGGTGTTCTCGTTGATAAGCACGATTCCTGAAGGCTGGACCTGAATCGCAATGAGGGGAAAGCTCGTTCCGAAAACCCCTATGAATATGGTGTCCCCCCTGTTTATCGCCCTGCCAATCATCTTTTTCTTTACAAACTGGTCAAAGCCGGGGGAGTATTTCATGGGCTGGGTGGGCGCAAGCACCACCTTTTTTGCCTCCTTAAGCTCGGCCTTCATCACCAGGATTTTGTCGCCAAGCCCAACTCCCGTATTCTGGCGCAGATAGCCATCCATCCTTATTATGTTCAGCCCCTCGTCTTGCGGGTGAGCCTGCCAGACAAGAGCCGCAGTGCTTCTCTTGCCCTTCAGCTCCACTATGTCTCCTGTGGAGACATCAAGCGCCTTTCGCGCCTTGGAGTCTATCCTGACAAGCCCGCGCCCCACGTCATTTTGGAGCGCCTCTGCAACCTTAAGCTCAATTCCCTTAGGCATAACCATCACCGATGAAAAAGGCGGCAACTTGCAGCAAAGCCGCCCTCCTGCCGCCTCCCCGCCTTCTCCCTTCTCTAAAAGTGCCTCAAAGCTTTAAAAAGCAGGCGCAACCCGCCTCCTCCCCCCAAGGCGGCTGCGGTTAGGTATAAAAAACGTTTGCCACAGAAGGCTGGCATGGCGCCAACCAAAAAGCTGTCTGTTTGCTTTGTCTTCAACATGCACGCCTCAAAAAAGGATGCGGTTCCTGTAAAAAAGGCGATAGAAAAGTTCAAGCCGCACCTTCTTGCCCCGGAAGCCTACGGCATGACAAAAAGAAGGAGAGCAAAGAGAATAGGCTCTGTTGAGGCGCCCATATTCAACGCCATTCTTGGCGGGGGGCTGGACTCCCTTGGAAAGAGCAAAGAGAAGCTGATGAATGAATTTTACAAAACCTCCTTTGGCAAGCCGGTGGATGAGTACGGCAGGGAGCTGCGGCGGCTTGCAATAAGATACAAGGTCCCAATCTTCCCTCTTGAAGCAGGCTCGTCTTCTTCCTATGACAAAATCTACCTCAATGCAGTAGCCCTTGAGAACGAAGCTATCAAGATGGGCTTTTTTTGCCAGGAGGGCTATGTGGAAAAGATGGTTGAGGCTTACCGGCTCTACACCAAAGCCCGCCAGATTCGCGAGCTTATGATAGTTTCAAACCTGCTTTCCTATGCCGACGAGGCAGCAAAGTTTTACCCGCACCTGCAAAGGCTTGGCGAAATAAGGCTTGTGGCTGTGTTTGGCTCAAACCACTATTCGCTTTACCGGCTTTCAGCCCAGATTGCCAAGAATACCGCGGGGCTTTTCGTTCTTCCCGCGCAAAAGCCAAAACCGCAGCCGCCCGCATCCTTCCATGGCGCAAGGCAAGCCCTCATTGAAGCCGTTGCCAGCGGGCTTGATGCCACAAACCAGCAAGTCAGAGAGCTTGTAAGAAAGCTTCTTGCCTGGCAGGTCGGCTGACAAGCCAAGCTCAAAATTCGCCAAGCGTGCTCTGCCCGACCGCCCGCCCTTTCTCCCCCTCATCAAATATGATGATCCTGCCATACTCCCCGTCGTATCCCGCCACCTTTTTCACCTTCCCCCTTTCCACACGCCTTATGGCTTCCGCAAGGCGCTCCCCGCCGGTTTGTTTCAGCTTCTCATAAGGGGCGTGAAGGACGGCAAATTCGTTTCCGAATGCCTTCACAAGCCTGAAGTATTCCGCCTCAACCTTCTTTGAGCCCGCCTGCGAGCCCATCGCCTCCGAAAGGACTTCCTTGAGGGGAACAAGGCTCTCGTAGGGAACGGCGTTTTTCGGCACAAAGCCCTCGGGCCTGTCTGCAAGCTCCTCCACCCGCGAGAGAACGCCGACAGTGAGGGGCTTTTTGCACACAGGGCAGATTCCGCCGCAGCTTTTTCTCTGCTGGGGCGACATGCTGACTTTGCAGGCGCGGTGCCCGTCAAAGTGGTATTTGCCTTCCTCAGGATAAAACTCATAGGTGCATTTCAGCCTGCCCTTCTCCTTATAGCGTATTGCCTCATAAAGCTCGCCGTAAGTCAGCCTGTCAAGCTCAAAGACGTTTGCTTCCCTGCCAATCTTTTCAGGCGAGTGCGAGTCAGAGTTGGAAACAAGCTGCAGCCTGTCAAGTTGCGAAAGCCGCCAGTTCATCGCAGGGTCGGAAGAAAGCCCGGTTTCAATCGCATAAATATCTTTCTCATATTCGCCGAACGCCTCTTTGAGCGAGTCAAACCCGCTTTGCGAGCCGAAAAGCGAAAACCAAGGAGTCCAGGCGTGCGCCGGGATGATGAGGTTCTTTTCAGACACTCCAAGCACAAGCTCGCACAGCTCAATGGCTGAGATGCCGAAAGTCGGCCTGCCGTCAGCCAAAAGGCTTCCTTTCCTTGCCAGCCTCTCGTTTATCTGCTGGGCAATTTCAAGCGAAGGCGAAAGCAGCAGAAGGTGGATTCGCCTCAGCCTGCCGCCCTGCGGATAAACGCAGGACACCTCGCAGGATAGGACAAAATTCACGCCACCATACTGCAAAAAGCCGGAGTCGGACTCAATCGCCTTTTCCTGAAGCTCGGAAAACCACCGCGGATGCGAAAAGTCGCCCGTGCCAAGCAGGTCTATGCCCTTTATCCTCGCCCACCTGGAAAGCGTTTCAAGCTCCATGCCGCTTGAAGTGGCGCGAGAGGATTTGGAATGGATGTGCAGGTCTGCAACTATCTTTGCCACAAACCAAACCCCCCCAAGCATTTCCCCTTCATGATTAAAAATACCCCCTCCAACATTTTACATATGGCGCAAAACATATTCCGCCGCTCGGCATCCCCAGAAAACCAGATATTCAAAAATGAGGAGGCGCTGCTTCCTGACTTTCTGCCGCAGCAGCTGCCTGGGCGCGAGCGCGAAATACAGGAGCTTGTCTTCTGCCTCAAGCCCGCCGCAGAAGGAAAGCAGCCGCAGCACGCGCTTTTATTCGGACCATCCGGCACAGGCAAGACCACTGTGGCGCGCTTTGTCCTAAAGGAGCTTTCGGAATATTCCCAGCACCCCCTCCCTGTCTATGTAAACTGCTGGGAGCGCTCAAGCCGCTTTTCGGTTTTCAGTGCAATCTGCGACGCCTTGGGCGAATTCATGCCCCGCCGTGGGATAGCCGCTGACGAGATATTCGGGCGCATAGTTGAGATTGCCAAAAAAGAGGGGCGCGTGCCGGTGGTGGTGCTTGATGAAGCCGACCGCCTCTGCGCTTCGCAGGACGGGCTGCAGGTTTTGTATGACCTGTGCCGCGCAGGCGAGGTGCATTCCCTGAAAATAGGGGCAATTGCAATAACAAACGACGAGCAGTTCCACATCAGGCTGGACCCACGCGTGCGCTCCTCGTTCATCCAGAACAGCCTTGCCTTTTCGCCCTACAGCGCTTTGCAGCTTCGCGAAATACTGCGGCAGAGGTCAGAGCTTGCATTCATGCCGGGGGCGCTTGAAGCCGATGTTGTGCCCCTGTGCGCGGCAGTGGCATTCAAAAACGGCGGGGATGCGCGTGTGGCGCTGCATCTTTTGCTTTCAGCCGGCAAGGAGGCTGAGCGCCAGAACGCAAGCAGGGTCTGCGTGGAGCACGTCCGCCAGGTTCAAAGCCAGTCTCTTGAGGCATCCTCTGTGAAAGCCGAAAGGAAGCTGCCTCAGATGGACGAGGTGGACCAGAAGATAGTGGCGCTGATAAAAGAGGCTGGAAAAAGCGGGATAGAAAGCGGCAAGCTTTATGAGAAACTCAGGCGCACAATAGGCGAGCGAGCCTTGCGCAACAGGATTGAGGCGCTTGAGAAATCAGGCATAATCTCAACAGAGGAGCTCCAGCTCCGCCAAGGCAGGACAAGGCTAATCAGGATAAAGGAGTAGCTACTGCCTGATTTTCACAGCCGCTTGCTCAAAGGAAACCAGCTCCTCCTTTCCGCTCTCAAGGTCGCGCAGGGTTATCTTGCCCTCCTTTTTCTCCCTTTCACCGACCACGGCAAGCCACCTGCAGACCAAAGAGGCGTATTCCACCTGTTTTTTCAGATTCCGCATGTTCAGGTCGGTCTGGGCGGCTATGCCCCTGTTCCGCAGGAAAGCGGCGACTTCCAATGCGTAAGGGTAAAGCTCATCCTTGACTGCGGCGACAAAAACACCTCTCTTGCCCGCCTTGCGCCCCTTCAAAAGCGCCATCAGCCTTTCAATCCCAAGGGAGATGCCCACAGCAAAGTCGCCCTGCCCGTAAAGAGAAAGCAGCCCGTCATAGCGCCCCCCGCCGCCGACAGAGCCTATCTCGTCGCTTAGCCGGATTTCAAAAATCGGGCCTGTGTAATAGTCCAGCCCCCGCACAAGAGAAAAGTCAATCACTATCCCGCTCACCTTGTATTCCCGCGCCAGCTCAATTATTTTTTTCAAGTCCTCTGCCGCTTCCTTGGAATAAGATGCGGCAATTTTCAGCTTTTCCTCATTTGAGCCCCCGCCAGTCAGCTCCAAGATGAGCCTTTGGGCATCCTCCTTTTTCGCCCCCAGTTCGGCAAGCATGGAAACCACTGCGTCATTTCCGATTTTCTCCCGCTTGTCAAGTATGCGGAGGACCTGGCTTTCCTTTCCCGGCAAAAGCCTGGAGGCAACTGCGGAAATTATGCGCCGGTCGTTGAGGCGGACCGTTGCCCCCGAAAACCCAAGCCTTTCAATCGCGCTTGTGGCACAGGCTATAAGCTCAGCCTCAGCGCGCATGGTCGGGCAGCCGATTATGTCTATGTCCGCCTGCAAAAACTCGCGCAGCCTGCCCTTTTGCGGCTCCTCCCGCCTCCAGACAGGCGCTATGCAGTAGCGCTTGAAGGGCTTCGGGAAAGCGTTTGAGGAAGCAACGCGCGAAAGTGGCACCGTCAGGTCAAAGCGCAGGGCAAGCCTGCCGTCATCAATCCTGAAAAGCTGGCCCCTAATCTCCTCGCCGCATTTTTTCTCAAGCACCTCAACGCTCTCAAGGGCAGGGGTTTCCATGGGGACAAAGCCGAAGCTGCGATAAACCTCCTTGATCGCCTCAATTACCTCTTCTCTCTGCCGCATCTCGTCGGGCAGAAAGTCGCGCATCCCTTTTGGTGGCAGGTAGTCCATGTGAGGTTGATGCCAAAAAGCCTATTTATCCTTATCCCCTCACTTCACGTTGGCGCTCACCCACTCGCGCAGTGCCTCCTTCGTCGCCGCCCCTACCCGCCGCGCAACCTCTCTTCCGTCTTTGAGGAGAACAAGAGTCGGTATGGATGAAACCTCAAAGCGCTCAGCCAATTGGGGCTCCTGGTCAACGTTGACCTTGGCAAACTTCACCCCCTTTATCTCGCCTGAGAGGGACTCAAAGACAGGCGCAAGCATCCTGCATGGACCGCACCATTCCGCCCAGAAATCAACAAGAACCGCCCCGGACCTTGTTTCCTTGTCAAAGTTTTCTCCGCTGAGCGCCAGCATGCAAAACACCTCCCAAACAAAGTGAAATAAAGAATAATAAACGCTCCTACTGCTGCCCGAAGTATTCCTTGAATTTCGCCGTGGTGCTAAGCGCGCTTGTCCTGCCAGCCTTTTTCTGCTGGACAAAGCCCTTTTCAACAAGCTCGGCGACATCCTCGTATATCCCTCCGCCCAGCTTCAAAAAAAGCTGGCGTTTTGTTATGCCCTCATTCTTTGCGATGTAGGCGAGAGTGCGGAGCGCATGCCTGCTTATCTCCGCGGCTGAGGCAAATTCCTTCACCGCAGGGACATAGCGTAGCCTAACGCGCATGTAGTACTTTCCGTCCTCATCCACAATCTCAATCGCGCTTCCCCCGCGCTCATAGGCGTCCTGCACTGCCCTGATTCTCTGCTGCACAAAGCCAGGCGCGGCAACCCCTATCAGCCTGCCAAGCTCCTGCAGCGAAAGCGGCCTGCTGGACATGAAAAGCGCCGCCTCAATAATCCGCTCCGCCTCTTCGTTTTCCATGCTCCCATCCCGAAGGTCTGGCTGCACCTGTCGCTGAAAGCTCAATCCCCTTCCTTCTTTCCGCCACTTGTTTCCTCGCGCACCCTTATGAATATTTCGCCGAAGAACTTTTCCTGGAACAGCGAAATCTTCCTGTCCTGCGCAAGATGAAGCAGGGGAAGGAGGACATCTATAATCTCCACAGGGGTGCGGCTGGAAAGGAGGGAAGAAAAAAGCACAAGCCCCTCAGAATCCTTTTTTTCAAGCACGCGCTGATAAAGCTCAGCCATCTTCTTTTCAATGCTGACCTCCGGAAGCTGTATGTTCATAACAGAGGGAATCTCTATTTTCTGCGCCCTCTCCTCGCGCTTTTTCTGCTCCTCAAAGACCTTCTCCATGGCAAGCAGAAGCTCGTCAAGAGTCACCATCCTTTTGGGCGGTATGCGCGTTTTTAGCTCCAAGACAGGTATTACCTCGGGCGCCGCATCCTCCGCCACATAGGTCTCCTCCACGACCTCCTGCGCCTGCTCCTCAAAGCGCAGCGCCTCCGACTTGAATCGGATGAGTATGGCTGCGGCGAGGATGAGGTTGGCAGGGATGCGCAAGTCCAGCATCTCCATCCTGCGTATCCTCTCCAAGTAGCCTGTCGCTATCTCGGTTATGTCAATGTTCCACGGGTCAAGCCTCTTGGCGGCTACAAGGTCAAGAAGCATCTCGCGCCAGGTGGGGAATTCCACAAGCTTCTCAAGCTTCAAATCCTCGTCTTTGAGTCTGTCCAGGCTTACCCTGCCTTCGGAGTCCCCTATGCTTTCCGCCTCCTCCCCGCCTGCTGAAAGCCCGCCCTCCTCTTCGCCAAGCCCGCCCATGGAACCGTATTTTCCTCCCTGCCTTTTTATTGGTGAGCCTGCGCCCCAAAATAGATTAAAAAGACCTTGCTGGCTATATCCCTCGGAAGAGCCAGCCGCCCTCCGGAGAAGATGGACATGGAAAAAACAAAGTCCGTTGATGAGCTTACAGATGAGACGATAAAGGCAGGCGGCTACCTTGCCAATCTTTACTTTGACCTGCATTCCAAGTCCGCAGAGGAGGTAAAGGCGCTCATGGTGGGCTTCATTGGCAAGCTCACAAAAGAGCGGGGCGTGGTCTATGCGGTGGGGGAGATTGACCAGCCGCAGGAGAAGGACGGAATTTGGTCAACTTGGGCGGAAGTCAAGCTTCTGGCAGAGGATTTTTCCACCCTGGTGCGCCTTGCCGCCCAATACTCGCCGATAGGCGTTGAAATACTCAGGCCCGACGCGGTGCGCCTGAGCAACGGCGAGGCGCAGGGGATACTGCTTGACATCTCGCAGACATCGCAGAACTTCACGCGGCTGATAATGGAGCGGGTCCTGTCAAAAGAGGAGGCAGAGCAGTTCAGGAAAAAGATGCAAAGCAGGGCGGAGCTTGGAAGGAAGATTTTGGAAAGGAAGGGCAAATAGCAGGTGCTTTCATGGAAAGCCAAAGGGTGAAGTCTGGCATAGACGGGCTTGACAGGATGCTTTCCGGCGGCTTCATAAGAAACAGCGTTGTTGCCGTCGCAGGCGGGACGGGCTGCGGAAGGACCACCTTCGTCTCCCAGTTCCTTGTGAAAGGCGCGACTGATTTCGGCGAGCCAGGGCTTTTCCTTTCATTTGACGAGCAGAAGGAAACCCTGTTTTCCAACCTGATGCAGTTTGGCTGGGACCTGCACAAGCTTGAGCGCGAACAGAAGATTGTCTTCATTGAGTATCCGCAAAGCGAGCTTGCCGAGTTTGCAGACCAGGAGTCCGCAATCCAGGACCTAATAGACTCGCTTGGAATCAGGCGCGTGGTCATTGACTCAATAACCCCCTATGCTCTTCTTTTTTCCAATCCGGAGGAAAGGAGGCTCAACACCCTCAAGCTTGTCAGCGCCGTGAAGAAGTGGAGGGTGACTGCTCTGATTTCGGCAGAGGTGGCGCCTGGATATGAAAGCGGCTTTCCTCACACGGTTTCAGGGGTGGAGTCATTTTCCGACGGCTTCATCCACATACTTTTCGCCTCAAAGGGCGGAAGGCGCAGGCGCATGATTGAGATAATCAAGATGCGCGGAAGCAGCCACGAGCATGAGCTTCGCGAGGCGAACATAACCTCAAAGGGCTTCTCAGTGGGCTCTGTGTCGGAGGATGCGGAAAAAAAGCGCAAGAGGGCGGAACAGGATGAACAGCATTGACCCTTGGGCAGCCGAGCAGTCAATTGACTACTCCAAGCTTTTTGACGAGTTTGGGATGTCCAGGCTCACTCCCGAGATTGTCCGCAAGCTTGACTTTTATCTGGCGCGCCGAGGCATACTCTTTGCGCACCGCGACTTGGATTTGTGGCTTAGGGATGCCGAGGAGGGAAAGCCGGTTGCGGTTATGTCCGGCATAAAGCCATCCTCCGAATTCCACCTCGGAAGCAAGCTGACCGCAGAGGAGCTTGTCTTCTTCCAGAAGAAGTTCGGCGCCAAGGTTTTCTTCTGCGTGGCTGACCTGGAGGCATACGCGGACAACGGGCTGCCCCTTGAGCAGACGCACGAAACCGCAGTTTCAAACGTCGCCGACCTGCTTGCTCTGGGGCTTGACGAAAAGAACGCATACATCTACAAGCAGTCGCAGGAGAGGCGGGTGATGCAGATGGCATACATCTTCTCAAGGCGCGCGACTCCCGCCATGCTCCGCGCAATCTACGGGGAGCGCAACTACTCGCTTTATTTCGCCGCCCTCACGCAGGTGGGCGACATCCTCCTTCCACAGCACGAGGATTTCGGGGGGCAGAAGCGGACCATAGTCCCCGTCGGGGTGGACCAGGACCCGCACATACGCTTTGCGCGCGACATCGCATTCAAGGAGAAGTTCCTTCTTCCGGGGGCGACTTATCACCGCATAATGCGCTCGCTTCGGGGCGAAAGCAAGATGAGCAAGCGCGAGCCGGATTCCACCCTGATGCTTTCCGATTCGCCCGAAGTGGCAAAAAAGAAGCTGATGAACGCATTCTCAGGCGGGCGCGCCACGGCAGAGGAGCAAAGAAGGCTTGGGGGGGAGATTGAAAAAGACATGCTCTACGAGGTGATGCGCTTCCACTTCATCCAGGACGACAGGCTTCTGCAGGAGATGTCGGATGACATGACATCAGGCAGGATGCTGACTGGGGAATACAAGGAGAAGTGGATTCCCTATGCCTTGAATTGGCTTAAGGCGCACCAGGAAAAGAAGAGGCAGATGCTCCCCAAGGCGCGCAAGATTTTGCAGCAGATGGGCTAATTCCGCTGTTTTTTGTTTCACCTGAAACAGAGCTTTAAATAGCAAAAGCCGCCTCTCCATTTGCCGGATTTTGCGGGGTGAGTGGCATGAATGCTCTGAACCAAAAAATAGGGCAAAGCGCGGAAAGCGCTGCTTATTTTGGGAAAACCAAGGCAAACCAAGAGCTGGTAAGACGCATGTTTATGCACCTGAAAGAGAGGAACTACGCAGCATTGGAGGAGATGCACAAGAAGGGGCTCCTTCCGAAAGATTACCTTCTGCACATTACCGTGAAATTCCTTGCCGACACAAATGAAAGAAACAGCGACGCGAGCCACGTCCGCGAGCTTATGAGAATAGGCGGAATCTCGGAACGCGAAATATACGAGCATGCCAAGCAGCTTGCAAATCTCAAGCTGGAGCGCGGCAAGCCGCAGCGAGCACTGGAGTATCTGCAGGTGGTTTTCAAGTATGCCGACACGGAAAGCCACCAGGTAAGCTGCGATGCGCAGAAAATGCATGCCGATGCCATAGAATTGCGCGACAAGATAGAATACTGCCTTTCGCAAAAATAAGCCGTGCCCGCGGCTTTCAGTATTTTACCGCAAGCTTTGCCCTGGCGATTCTTGGCACGAAGGCGCAGCAGACCGCCGCCTCCACCTGCTCGCTTCTGTGCATCCTGCCGTGCGAAAACCAGCCAAGCGCCCCCTGCTTCCAGCCGATTTTTTCAATGCCCGTAAGCTGCCTTAGGGCTTCCGACAAGTCGCTTGAATCTCGCTTTATCTTCTCTGCGATTGCGTTTGGGACTGCAAAACCCATCCCCGTTCCATAAGTGGCTTCTTCTCCGTCATATACGCAAGCCACCGTTATGTCAATGTGAAGCCCCCTTTTGAGCCTTGAAAACAGCCCCGATTCAATACCGATGGCATAATCGCATTTTCCCTTCGCCCTCTTCCATGCCGCCTTCGCCCGATTCTCCGCCCCCCTGAAAGTTTGGCCGTCAAAGGGGTGCGCAGGCACGCCCGACTTTTCAGAGTGATGGAAAATTGCAAACTTGCCGCCAAATATCCTTTTGATTGCCCTTTCAGCCCCCTGCCTCTTTGTCGGGTTGTCGGTCGCAAGCTGCAGGCGAAGCGGCAAGAGAAGGCGGCCGCAAAGGTCTGTCCTGCCCTCGTAAATAGCGGCGCAGGATATCTTCTTCAAGTCCTCTCCGTAAAGAAGAGGCAGGCGGATTATTTCAAGGGGCAAGAGGCGCCTTTTGATTCGCCTGGCGTTTATCCTCTCCGCAACAGACGCCGTCTCCTCGCTTACAACTATGGCATCCGCCTCCATGTTTTCATCAGCCCCCCCAAACTCATCTTCTATCTGCACTATCCTGCAGCGCGAAAGGATGCCGAGCTTTTTCAAAGCCGCGCGAAGCCCTGCGAGCCTGCGCCGGTAAGGGAACGAGGGATAAAGCTTGTGGCTTCGGACGTAGCTGTCTGAGGTGAGGCCGACTGTTATCCTGCTGAACTTCCCGCACTCCGAAAGGAGCCTAAGATGCCCGCTGTGCACGTAGGTGAAAGTGCCTCCGATTATGCAGTGCCTGCCCATCCAATCTACCAGGTGTATTTAACCCCAAAAAGCTCGTAAAGATAGCTGACCAAAAAGACAAACCCGATGAAAAACGGATAGACCCACAAAAGAAGGAGCAGCGGCAGCAGGTGCCTCGCCCTTATCTTCTCATCGGCTATCTCAAAGCTTTTGACCAAAAAGTAGGTCCATATCGCCATTGAGAAAATTCCCAGTATCCATGCGGACTGGAAAGTCAAAAGCCCGTATGCTATGCCGGTCGCCCCTGCGGCAAGCCCGCCGGAGAGATTGAAAAAGAAAGGCGAAATCCAGTCAAGCAAGTTCCTGCCCCAGAAAAAGAGGGTCCAGGCGGTAAAAAGCGCGGCAAAAAACCCGCTCCCGAGCATCGTCGGAAGGACAAAGAAGCCAAAGTCGCCGTGCTTCGGGTTGAAAAACAGGTCTGAATAGCGCAGCATGTTCATGATGCCGCCGCGATACCAGCGAAGCCTCTGCCTGTAAAGGCGGTAGAGGTCCGAGGGCACCTCTGTCCACACGCGCGCATCATGGCAGGCGGCTATGCGGTAGCCCATCTTTTGCATGCGCAGGGCTATCTCCAGGTCCTCGCTTAGGTTCTTCTCGTCAAATCCACCAAGCTTCTCCAGCACAGACTTGCGGTAGAAGGCAGTGGGGCCCGGCGTGACGTATATCCCGTCTATGTGCGCAATCACCCTGAAAAAGAAGCCGAACGAAACCCAGTATTCTATCTCCTGGATGCGCTGGAGTATCGTCTTGGGCTCATTGACGCAGATGAAAACCACCACCGCCCCCACATTTTCCTTCTCATAAAAATGCTTCATTGCCTTCAGCAGTGTGTCTTTCTCAGGGTAGGTGTCCGAATCCACGCAGCCTATCACTTCGCCTTTTGCGGCGGCAATCCCGCAGTTGAGGGCGCAGGACTTTCCCATGTTGCGCGGGTTTTTGAGGAGCCGTATCCCCTTCTCCTTTTTCAAAAGCTCATACGAGCCATCGGTTGAGCCGTCCTCCACGACAATTATCTCAAAAGGGCTCGGGTATTCCATCTTCTTGCAGGCATCTATGCACCGGAAGATGGTCGCCTTGCTGTTGTAGGAGGGGATTACTATGCTTACAGAAGGATAGCGCTTTGGGGCAGGAAGGTGCTTTTCATCCCCAGCCCCCTCGCTCCAAATCACAAGGTAAGACGAGAAGATGAAAATGGAAAGAACCGCATAAATGGTGAAGACCAGCTGATAGGATATGGAGAGAAAAAGAAAAACGCAGAATGCCACCACCACAAGCCCGGCAAAGGCAAGGTCCCTTCTTGCCTCAAGCTCAAGCCGAGTTCGGGCAAACTCTTTTTTGCCAATCATCTTGCCGCCACCGGCCATTCAGCCAGATGCGCCCGCAGAATCATCAAGGTAGCGCTCTATTTCCGCCTCGTCACGCAGCCCCCGCAGAACAGTCTTGTCGTTTATCACTACCGCAGGGACCTCTGTTATGCCGTGCCTTCTTGCGAATACATCTATGAACTCATAGCCGGTGTCTATGGGGAATGCAAACACCCTAACGTTGGGGTTGCGCGCAACAACGGAGTCAAGAAGCTCTCCCTGCGCGCGGCATGGCGGGCAGTCCTCCTTCACCTTGTAAAAGAAAAGCACCGTCGCGTAAGGGCTTGAGCCGCAGTATTTCGCAGCTGCCCTCGCATTTAGGTAGAGCTCCGCGTTTGAGAGATAATACTGGTCGCGTATGCGGCGGTAGTTGGAGTTGACAAGGTTGCTCTTTTCATAATAGCGTATTTTGTCGGCAAGCTCGTATATCCTGCTTGTCTTTTCCTGCCCAACCCCGTAGATGTATTTGCAGTATTCGGAAGTGGAGTTCTCCATAGTCTGAAAATAAGAATGCATCAGCCTTTCAGACTGCGCCTGAAAAAGAAGGCGGTCAATGTCCGCGCGAAGCTCGTCTGCGCGCATATAGTCAAGCTGGCTTATGAAGAAAAAACCCAAAGCCGCTATAGCCACTGTTATCAGCGCAGCCTTCAGATAGGGGCTTGCCATGCATTCACCACGACACTCATCAAGCCAGTCTGGCTTAAAAGCGCACCTGCCTCAGCCCTGACCCTTTGACTCCTCCCACATCCTGCGAATCAGAGCGCGAAGCTCATCGCGCTTGCGCTCAAACTCCTCTTCCTCCTCTGCTGAAAGCTTTATCCTTTCTACAAAAGTGCCTGCCTCTCCTCCCTCCTCCACCTGCGGAGCCGCGGCCCCTTCCGCCGCCTGCCCCTCAACCCCGAATATCTCCGCCTCCTTCAAAAGGAGCTTCACTTTCTCTTCAAGGAGTATCTGCTCCCGCTTCAGCTCGCGCAGAAGGAAAGAAACCTTCTCAATCTCCTCGCGGGCTATCTTTGCCTTGCCATCCCTTGCGCTGTCAAGAGCCTCAAGCTGGGAAGTCAGCCGAAGCGCCACTTCCTTCTGCTTTGCAGAAAGCTCCTCCCCAGCCCTTGCGACTTCCTCGGATATGTCAACATACTCCTCCTTGAGCTTTTCCATCTCAGCTTCAATTTCGCTTTTGGACCGCGCCATCCCCTCAAACTTGGCAAGCTGCTTTTTGACCTGCAGGAGGGTTGATTGGAGCTGTGCCGTGATGTTTTCCTTCTGCTTCCTGCCCTCCTCTTCCATCTTGCGAAGTTCGGCAAGCTTCTTCTTAGCCTCCGAAAGGGAGAGTTCTTTTGAGGACTGCGCCTCAGAAACTTTCCTGTCAAGTTCAGAAATCCTTCCGCTTATGCTCTTGTATTCTTCTGCGATGGCTTCAATGGCACCGGCAAGCTCGTTCCTGAGCCTTTTCAGCTCCTCTGCCTCCTGCCTTATCTGCTCAAGATTCTCATCCTCTTTCCTTCCCTCAATCGCCGACCCAATCTCGTCCAGCCGCGCCTTGAATGCTCCAAAAAAGGCGTCAACATCATCAAGCTGCGCCTGCAGGGTAGATTCAAACTTTTTTAGAACCGCA
Organism: Microcaldota archaeon; assembly: GCA_026414185.1. Classification (GTDB taxonomy): domain Archaea; phylum Micrarchaeota; class Micrarchaeia; order Anstonellales; family Anstonellaceae; genus UBA10161. The sequence continues at coordinate 75,785 of JAOAJL010000003.1, forward strand.
ATCTCCTTCTCAATGTTCTTTCCACCCGCCTTCTCTTCCTTTGGCTCAAATTCCTTCTTGAGCGCATCCACCTTTTTCTTCAGCTTTTCAAGCTTCGCAAGCGAGGAGTCCACAGCCACGTCGTATTTCCTTTTCAGCACTGCAAGCTCAGACTTTATCTTCTGGGCTTCCGCCCCGCTTGGCGGTTGCGCGCTTGCGAGGCGGGCAACTTCCTCCTGCATGCTTTCAAGCTCCTTGCCCCCCTCCTTCACCTTTGAAAGAAGCTCCGTGATTTCCGCCTGGGTGTCATCCGCCTTTGCCTTAAGCTCGCTTTTTTTCTGCGCGACATACTCGGCAGTGGGCTTGCGCCACACCAGATATATCTTCGTCAGCTTGTACTCTATGGCGATCAGGCCCTCCTCCTCAAGCACGTGCGCCCAATCTTCAACAGTGCGGATGGGCAGCCTCAAATCCGAGGCTGCTGCGCCTATCTCAGCCCTCCCCTTCTCCTTGAGGTATTTGATGAGCTGGTCCACCCCTGTAGATATTAGGAGGTCGTCCAAAGCCATGCTTTTGTGTGCAAATCCAATCTTTATAAGGATTTGTGCCGAAGTGCTACTGGCTGCAACGACGGAATTTTGCGCCAAAAGTGGTCCTAATGGGCACTACAGATTTTGAAATCAAGCTCCAAAAAGAAGCAAAGACGGGCCTGCAGCTCTACCGCGACCAGTCCCTGCTGCGCCGCAAGTTCGGAGAGGAGGCAGTCAGGCTCTACGACATGATTGACAGCGAAAAGACTGCCGCCGAGATAATGGCGGAGCTTGGCATGGATGAAAAGAAGTTCATGGAAATACTTGAATTCATGAACAACAACGGCATAGTCAGCGTGGTTCCGGCATCAGGGCAACAGGAGGCTCAGACGCCTGCCGCGGCACAGCCACCTGACGCAGAAAAGAAAGAAGGCGAGGAAAGCACGGCAGAACCCCCTGCAAAAAAGCCGGTTTCAGAGGAGCTTCTTTCCCCCCTTGAAAAGCTTCTTTATCAAAAGTTCGGTCCGACGGGGGTCCAAATATACAACCTGATAGACGGCGAAAAGACGGCTGAGGAGATATTGCGCGAAACCGGCATCTCAGAAACAAAGCTTGTAGAAATCCTGGAATTCATGGATGAGCAGGGCATAATAAAGCTTGAAAAGCCGCAAGAAAAGGAAGAGGATGAAAGCGAAGAGGAAGAAACAGAGGAGGAAGAGGAGGAGAAGGAAAAAGAAGGGGAGTCAAAGCCGCCTGCGCGGGAGCCGCGCTTCAAGCCGATGCTTGAGGAAGAGCCTGAAGAAACCCCATTCACGCCGCCAAAACCGCCTCCAAAAAAAGAGGAAAAAAAGGAGCAGAAGCCGGAGGAAAAGCAGGAGTTTGAGGACCTGATACCTGTGGATGTGCCTTCCATGTCCAATCTAACCCTCGTTCAGAAGGCGGTGATGTTCGCCGAGCTTGCAACCAAGTTCGGAAAAAGCGGCAGGGCGCTTATTGACCTTGTGGATGGCAAGCGAGATTTTGTAGAGCTTGCCCTGCTGACCGGCCTTTCTTTTTTTGAGATAGACGCGATAATGGCTTATTTCGGCAAGAAAGGGTTTATCACCTTCCGCCAGCTTTCCCGCGAGGAGATAAAGAAGAAATACGGAGAGGACGGCTTTGCCATCTACAAAAAAGCTGGCAGGGACGGCATTCTCCTGTATGAGATGATAGGCAAGGAAACCTCGCTTAAGGACATAATCCTCAAAAGCAAGCTTGACCCAGACAGGGCGATAGACATATTCGTGTTCATCCACAAGGTGCTGGGCTTGGACATCCCAATTGACCGAAACGTCATATACCGGCAGCTTGGGCTGAAAAAGTGACCGCCTGCTAGTTTCTTATTCTGCCCAAAGCCATGCCTTCAATCTCAAGCTCCCCCTCAAAGTATCCGCCCAGCTTTTTTCCCATCCTTGAAAGCGCAAGCCTTCTGCATGCCGTCAGTTTCAGCAGACAAGCAAGCTTTTTTGGAGGAATCTTCCTTTGGCTTACAAAGACAAAGTCCGAAGGGTCCGCAGCCCCTACCTTGCGGAGCGCAGAGCCAAAATTCATCCCGCAGGAAAGGAAAAGCATCGCCTCATTTGAAAGTTTTTCAGAGGCATTCTGCCTGCGCCTTGCTGCTCTTTTCGCAAGCTCAAAGGCTGCTTCAAGCCCAAGACCGGTTTTGATCGCTTTTGGTGAGAGAAGCAGGCAGTGCCCGCCAATGCGCGATGCCGCCTTGACAAGCTCGGGCATGCTGCCAAGCGATGAGCGGCAGCGGAGAATCTGCATGGTCTTAGGTGGGCTGGTGAAACCTTTAAAAACACCTCACAGAATATACTGCCTGCATTTTGTCTTCCGGAGGATTCTGATGGAAAACTACCACGGCGCATCGCGCTCCACAATAAAAGGGACCGGTGCAAAGTCCGGCAAAAGAAGCGACAAAAAGCTTCGCTTCGCAGGAGGACCTTTTACCGCCACAAAGGTTGGCAAAAGCGAGGTTCGCTTCCTCAAGCGCAGCCGCGGCACCTCTGCCAAGGTTAAGCTAAAGTCCGCCAGGTTTGCAAATATCCTCACAAAAGACGGCAAGGTCAAGAAGGTGGAAATCCGAACGGTGCTTGAAACCCCTGACAACCGCCACCACGCAAGGCAGAACATCATAACCAAGGGCGCGATAATAGACACTGAGCTTGGCAAGGCGAAGGTCACAAACCGCGTGGGACAAGACGGAGTAGTCAACGGCAGGCTTCTGTAAGGCGTATGGATGTTGATAAACCATTGGAACGCGCAAGGTTTCCGAAAAGCTTCTTGCCCTTGACGATTCTACAGGCTTTCTTGTCGCAGTGCTGCTTGGGGCGCTGCTCGCGATTGCTGGCCTCTATTAGCTTGCGGTTCCAGTGGGTTTTCCCTGGTTCGCCTCGCTCTTTTTCCTAATATTCCGCATCCCGCTTCTTTTCTTTGCCAAAAAATCCGAGGTCCGGCTGGACATCGTGTCGGGCTCTACCGCCATTTCGCGCTCCTTGCTTTTTGGGAGATCCGTCCAGAGCTTCCCTCATGAAAGCATAGCCAGGGTGGAGATGAGGCAGAGCAGGACCGCAAGCAACAGAGGGCCCCAAGTTCAGGAGGAGCCTGTCTTCTGCTTCAAGGACGGCTATGAGCAGTCGTTCCCGAACGTCCTTGACGGCTCGCTTATGAGTATCTGAGGAATGCTCATAGGGGAAAACAGCTCAATTTCCCAAGCGCAGGAGGGAAAGAAGGAGGAATAATTGCAATGGGCAATATTGAAGGCTGGGCAGTGGGTAATTTCACCGCCTCTTCGGAGGACTGGCAAACACACGAATGCATTGGTAACGCCAACGACCCCTCAGGCATACCTGCGGAATAGTCAGCCTGCAAGCGAAAGAGCAATTGCAGGCACGATAATCAGCCCCATCACATGGGTTCTTCTTATCCCCAGAAGCGGCGGCAGCAGCCCAACTGCCGTTGAAGTGGCAAACAAAAGAAGCCCTCCCGCGCCAGAAACAATCGCAACCGCGCAGGTAAGATAGGAAAGTATCCCAAAGTTCAGCACCCTCATATCAAGCGACTGCAGCCTGTTTGCGTGCTTGGCAAGCCTCATGAGCAAGAAGACAGAGATGCCAAGGGAAAGAAGAAACGCTCCAATCAGAACAGGCAAATCCGGCGCAAGCACGGGCTTGATTTCGTTCATTATCGCAAGCGCCCCTTCCCTTGCCTTCCCGATTGACACAAGCGCTCCGAATGCAAATACCGCGTGCGAAGCGGCAATCGCGGCGACAAGGGCAAGGAACTTGCGCGGCTCTTCGGTTGGAAGCAGCAGAGAGGCAAAAACCGCAATCTGCGCCGGCGCGGCAATGCCGGGCAGAAGGTCTGAGAGCATCCCGAAAAGCACGCCTGCCGCCACATAGGGAAGGAAATCCAGTTTTGTTTTCTGGCTTTTCTGGCTCGGAAGCGGCTGTGCCGAGGCGAAGGAAAGCAATATGCCCGAGGCGGCAAAAAGTCCGCAAAAGGCGGGGAAAAGCGGGTCGTTTATCGGGGCGCGCATGCTTGCCAGCCCAAGCGCGCCTGAAAGCGCAAAGACAAAACCAGCAAGCATTATTTTGCGCACCTGCCTTTCGCTTGCAAGAAGGAAAAGCGAGGCGCAGGCAAGCACAAGCGCCATATTCGGCTCTATGGCCGGGTAGATTGCTGGAAGGATTGCAAGGGCGGCAGGAAGCAGAACTGCGGATGCGCCAGAAGCAATCATAGCAGAGCTTGCGCATACTGCCAATGCCTCCCTGCCCCTGCCTTCAAGGGCAAGCCGGTGCCCCGGCAGCACGCTTACCACTACCGTCTCATCAGGTATGGAAAGAAAGATAGCTGGGAAAAATGAAAAGACGATGTGGGCAGCAAGCACAGCCGCCACAACGACCGCAAAGGCGTCCGGCGCAATTGGCATGGTGGCAAGCACAGAAGCAACGGTGTTGGAGTGTATTCCGGGAACAAGCCCAGAAAAAGCCCCCAAAAGCAAGCCGGCAAGCACAGCCGCCAAAGGATGCATAATTCATCCGACCTCTATCTTTTCAGCTTCCAGATAGCGGCTGCCCCTGAATTGCCTCACCCTTCCGGTCACAGCTGCGCTCCTTCCGCTGAAAAGCAAGTGTGAGGACGGGATGTTGCCAGCCCTTACTAAGATGCAGAGCCTGTCGCAAAGCATGAACTTTCCAAATGTTGCGTTTTGCGCAGTTCCGTAGATGACAAGAAGCGAGTTTTCCTCCGCAATCATCGCCTCGGCAACCGTCGCCTTTCGCGGCGTTTCAGCCATAAGAAAAAGCAGGGCTATGCCGGCTGCCGCCAAAGACGCCGCCCCAAGCACTATGCTCCGCTGGTCAAGCCCCATCCGCTCCCCACTGCTACACTTAAAAATCACAAGAATATAAGCCCTACCGTATGGCGATTCTGATAAAAGGTGCAACGCTTCTTTCAGGCAGGAAGGCGGACATTCTGGTGGAAGGCAATCTCATCTCCAAAATCCGGCCCTTCGTTTCCGCCTCCGGCGCAGAGCGCATCAACGCCTCAGGCAAGCTGCTTGTCCCCGGCTTTGTCAACACGCACACGCACGCGGCAATGTCGCTTCTGCGCGGCTTTGCCGAGGACATGCAGCTTTACGACTGGCTTGCCAAGGTCAGACAGGCAGAGAAGAAAATGAAGCCATCGGCGGTTTTTGCAGGGGCTCTCCTCGCCTGCGCCGAGATGCTCAAAAGCGGCACCACTTGCTTTTGCGACATGTACTTCCATATGGACAGCGTCGCGGCTGCGGTTGCGCGGTCCGGCATAAGGGCGACCCTTGGCTACGGGATGGCGGACATGGGCGAAAAGAAGAGGTGCAAGCAGGAGCTTCGCATCGGGGAAAAGTTCGTAAAGGCCTGGCACGGCAGGGAGAATGGCAGGATACGCTGCAGCATAGCCCCCCACTCCATTTATCTTTGCTCAGCAGAGCTTCTTGCGCAAGCCAACGGGCTTTCTGAAAAATACGGCGTGCCATATCATATCCACCTTTCAGAGACAAGAAAGGAGGTTTTTGACTGCCTGCTGGCGCACAAGAAGCGGCCGGCTTATTATCTTGATTCCCTCGGAGTGCTTTCCTGCCGGACGGTTGCGGCGCACTGCACCTGGCTGACAAAAGAGGAGGTGCGGCTCCTTGCCCTGCGCAAAGCCTCTGCTTCGCTTTGCCCAGTTTCAAACATGAAGCTTGCTGGCGGCGGCTGCGCCCCCATGCCCGAGATGGAGCAGTTCGGCATGAACGTCTCGCTTGGAACGGACGGGGCGGCTTCCAACAACTCCCTCTCCATGTTTGAAACCGCAAAGACGCTTGGGCTTGTGCAAAAAAACGCCCGCTGGAACGCCGCTGTGGCAAAGGACAGCGCTATATTCAGCGCCGCCACGGCAGGAGGCGCGCGCGCCCTTGGCATAGCTGCAGGCGAAATAAGGGAGGGTAGCCTTGCCGACATTGTGCTTCTTGATTTGAAGGCAGCCAACATGGCTCCCTATCATTCCCCTGTTGCCAACGTCATCTATTCCGCCAATGCGGGCAACGTGACTGATGTAATCGTGGATGGAAGGCAGGTCGTTGAGGACGGAAGGCTCCTTGTGCTTGACGAGGAAAAGATAGTCCAGCAGGCGCGAAAAGAAGCGCAGAGGCTCATTTCTTGATTTTCGCCCTTCGCTCCGCATGCAAAGAAGGCAAGCCTGCCCCAACCCTCTGCACGACCATTCCAGCAAGCATGCTGCCAAGTCTTGCGCTTCGCAGGGGCGGATAGCCTCTTGACAAACCGCAAAGCACTCCTGCGGCGTAGGCATCCCCTGCTCCTGTGGTGTCAGCCGCCTTTGCCGCAATCGCCCTTATTTTCCATTTTTTTCCCTTGTAAAAAAGCTCAGAGCCAAGCCGCCCTTTTTTGAGGCAGATGATGGCTGAGGGCTTGAGCTGAGGCAGAGCCTTCTCAAAACCTCGCCCCAAAAGCGCGCAAGCCTCCTGCTGGTTCAAGAAAAGCACGTCAGCATACCTTTCCAGAATTTCCAGGAGCATCCTGCGCCTTCTTGCCACGAGGGGATAGGACTCAAGAGAAATTGCAACCCTCTTGCCCGACCTTTTGGCTTCTGAGAGGTATCTTTTGGCAAGTGCTGCGGTTGGGCAGGGCAGGCACAGGGTTATTGAGGAAAGAAAAAGCATCCTTGCGGCTCCAAAATGCCTCTTATCAAAAAAGCCGCACTTCTTCCCCGCGCCCAGATAAGCGCAAAAAGTCCTCTGCGAGTCTTCCGTTATAAGCACGACTATCCTGCCGGTCCTTCCGCTGACCTTATGGAGCAGCGGGGTTATTCCGCAGTCGGCAAGATTCTTCTCAAACCTCCGCCCGTCCCTGTCTTTTCCGACTGCGCCCTGGAAACAGCATGAGCCCCCAAGCGCCGCAAAGCCCTCGCAGACGTTGCGCGCATTGTCGCCAGGGTATTCTCGGAGCAGCCTCCTCTTAACAAAAGCCTCAATCCTTCTGAGCCTTGGCAGCCCGAAATGGTTGGTGGCGCCCTTTTTCAGCCCAAGTCTCTCCAAATCGGCATCAGAGGCTTTCGCGAACCGGTCAATGACCGGCGTGCCAAGCGCAAAAAGGTCCATGAAGGGCTTGCGGGGGTAGCATTTTAAATAATCCCGCCGAAGAGTTTGCTTGGGCGGTTTTCCGCCCAAAACTTTCGGTCAGGAGGTTTTCATATGGCGGAAGCAAGGCGGCGTCCAGTAGATAAGGAGGGCACGATTGACTCCTATGTTTATGACAACGAAGGAATACAGGTGCTTGCCAAGATAGTGGCAAAGCCGGGCGAATACGTTCCATCCTACGAGGTGAATGTGCGCGAGCTTTCAGAGGGCACGCGGCTGGTGCTAAACCAGCTTCGCGGCGAGCTTATCACCACGGTGAAGCTTGACATAACAGAGATAATGGACCCAAAAAAGCGGGACGAGGTGAAAAGGAAGTTTGAAAGCCGCGCCAACTACCTTCTCGGCAAGCACTTCCCCACCCTTTCCGAGTCAGACAAGAAGGTGCTGACTGCCTACCTTCTGCAAAACTCGCTTGGATTGGGCGAGCTTGAGCCGCTGATGCATGATGAGAACCTTGAAGAAGTCGCCATAAACTCTTCCACCGAGCCAGTCTGGGTCTATCACAAAAAATACGGCTGGTGCAAAACCAACGTCACCCTCAAATCCGAGGAATCCATCTACGACATAGCCGCGATGATTGGAAGGCGGATTGGAAAGCAGATAAACGTCCTAAATCCGGTGATGGATGCGCACCTTTCCACAGGCGACCGGGTGAATGCCACCCTCTTTCCAGTCTCCTCGTTCGGCAACACGATAACAATACGCAAATTCTCCCGCAACCCCTGGACAATACCCTACCTTATTGAGCTCAACTGCATCTCGCCGCAGGTGGCGGGCTTGATTTGGCTTTGCATTCAAAACGAGCTTTCCATCCTTGTTTCAGGAGGGACCGGATCAGGAAAAACCTCATTTCTCAACGCAATCTCCTGCCTCATACCCGCAAACCAGAGGATAATCTCCATAGAGGATACGCGCGAGCTTACCCTGCCGTCCTTCCTGCAGTGGATTCCGCTTGTCACCCGCGAGCCCAACGCAGAGGGGAAAGGCGAGGTGACCATGCTTGATTTGCTTGTCAATTCGTTGCGCATGAGGCCCGACAGGATAATCATGGGTGAGGTAAGAAAGCAGCGCGAAGCGGAGATTCTTTTTGAGGCGATGCACACAGGGCATTCCGTCTATGCCACCTTGCACGCAGACAACGCGTCTGAGACAATCACTCGCCTCACCACCCCGCCAATCAGCATGCCGAAAGAAACGCTTTCAGCCCTTGCCGGCATAGTGGTCCAGTTCCGCCACCGGAGGCTGAATGTGAGGCGCACCCTTGAATTCGCAGAGGTCCAGAAGGGCGGAGACATAAACGTCCTTTACCGCTGGGATATCAAGACGGACAGGATAGGCGAAGTCGGCAAGATGGTTTCGCTTTCCTCCACCCTCTCGCTTTACTCAGGTCTTACCCAAAAGGAGATAGAGGCAGACGTTGCCGACAAGGCAAGAATATTCTCCTGGATGGTGAAGAAAGGGCTCAAATCAGTCAATACGGTCGGCACCATAGTTTCGGAATACTACAAAAACCCAGATGAAATCGTCCAGATTGCAGCCAAGAACCAGGAGTGGCACGGCGCCGACTGAGCAAGTGGTATTGCGATGGCGACCTCCTCTGACTTGCCCAGTTTTTCGGATATCTGCCGGCTTGCAAGGGAGATGGAAAAGCGCGCGCTTGCGCCGAAAGGAGAAAACCTCTCAGGCAATATTCCGCCAGCAGGCTCGGAGATATTCCCAAAGGAGTTTCAAGAATTCACCTATGCCTACCTTTTGTCCGAGGCGCACAAGATTGAGCGCAGGCTTTTTGCTACAAGCTACCAGTCCGCTTTGCAACAGCCTTCCGCCGCGGAGAAGGCGCCAAGCGAGGAAAAAATAGAGGCGGAGCTGGCAAGGCTTTACTCCACAGAGCCAAAAGCCCAGCCAGAGGCGCAGCCCACGCCGATAACCGAGAGGATAAAGCCGCCTGACATACTTTCTTCCGTCCTTCCGTTTGGTGCGAAAAAACAGCAGGAAAAAAGCGCGCAGCAGGCAGAGCCTTCTGCCACATTTTCGCCTGGCTTGCAGGAAACCCCGCAAGTGCAGCAAGCCGCGCCTGCGCCGCCGCAGAGGCAAGAAAGCGAAAGAGCCTGGCAAGAGGCAGGCATAAAGCCGCCTCAAGTGCCTTCGCCCAAGCCAAAGCCGCAGGAAAGCTTTGAGCAGGAAGCTAATGCTGAAAACCCGCCGATTCCGCCTGTCAAGGAGCCTCCGCAGGCGGAGGTTGAGCAGGAGCAGGAGGCAGCTGCAGAAGCCGCCAGCGAGGAAAAGCCGACTTCCGCCCAAGAAGCAAAATCTCCCCTTTCCTCCCAGAGAATTTCCCCACGCCTGCGCGCGATAATAGAGGAGAAAATAAGGCGGGAGGAGGAGAAGGCGGCGGCAGAGGCAAAGATGCTTCAGCAAAAGCAGCAACAGCAGGCACAGGCGCCCCCTTCGCCCGAGCAGGCGCAGGAGGAAGAGGAAATAGTCCTTTCAGCACGCGAAAGGCTGCTTAAAAAGCTGCAGAAAGGGGCGGAAGCCAAAAAAGAGGCTGGGCAAAAGCAGGAGGAGCCGCCGCAAGAGGCAAAGCAGATTCAAAAGGAGGGCGAGCCTGCCTTGCAGGAAAAAGCTTTGGAAGAGCCAGCCGCACCAAAAATAGTCCCGATAAAGCCTGAGGAAGAACCCAAGGAAGAAGCCGCGCCCTCGGTGCTTGATCTCGGAAAGAAAAAGGCGCCCTCGCCCCAAAAGGAGCCGGAAAGCCCGCTGTCCATCCCAGCCCCCTCCTTTGTGCCAGGAGCCCCAACAATAAAGCCGATATTTTCCGATGAGCAGAAGGCAGAGCCGGTTTCAGATGAGAGCCGCGCAAGCCGCATCCAGAGGATAATTGAGGAGCTTGCAGCAGACAGGGAAAAATCAAAGGTGCTTGCCTCCAAAAAGCAGGCGCAAGAGGCAAAGCAGGACAAGGAAGCTCAAATCAGCAAAGCCGAAAGCCAAAAAGCCAAACAGAAAAAGCCAGGGAGGAAAAAAGAGGCTCAGGCTTCAACTTCGGGCGCAAAGGCGGCAGAGGAAAAAAGCAAGCGGCAACCGCAGCGGCAAGGGCAAGAAAGCACCCAGGACAACCAAACCCCGCCTCCTGCGCCGCCACCCGCCCAGCTGCCTTTGCGAAACGCCAAAGCACAAGCAGAATCTGAAGCCAGCCAAGAAGCCCCAAAGGCAGTGGAGGAGGCGCAGCCTCAAAAGCGCGCAGCCGCCTTGCCAAAGCCCTCTGCAAGCAAGCCGCAAAAGAAGGCGTTGGGGCAACAGGAGAGCCAACCAGCCCCCCGCAGGCGCATTCTTCCAAAGATGCCTCAAAAGCAGCAGCCCAAGCCGCTGCCAAGGGCAGCTTCACAGCCTCCAAAAGAGCAAGCCAGTCCCCAAGCCTCCGCACAGTCTTCTTCCGGAGGCAGGGTGAGAATTTTGCCAGGAGGCAAAGTCCAGCAAAGCCAGCCTGCCGCCGCACCGTCCGCACCCATCACCTACATTCCTCCAGCACGGCAAAAGCCACAAGTTCCGCAGATGCAGGCAAAAAAACAGGAGCTGCAGGCGGAGAGGCAAAAAGACGAGTTGCAACAGGAAAAACCGCAGCCTGAAAAAGCAGAAGAAAAAAAGCCGCAGGCTCCCGCATTTCCGCAGGCTGCCCAAGCAGAAGATGCCGCGTTGCATTCGCGGCTTGAGCAGCTGAAAAAAACCCGCGAGATTGCAGGCGAGGCATCCATGCCAGAAAAGGAAGAAGAGGAAGAGCTTGAGGCACCTCCGCCCCCTCCGCCGGAGGAAGAAGAGCCAAAGCCAGATGCTTATGAGGAAAAAAAGCAGGAGTTTAAGCTGAAAATGCAGCTTGAAGACAAAAAAACGAAGGCAAGGCAGGAAAGCGAGGAGATGCTGGAGCAGTATGCAAAGGAAAACATCGTCTGGCTTTATGAGATTTACAAGATGGGCGGCATGTCGCGCGAGGACTTCCTTGCCAAAGTCAAGGAAAAAATGGCAGAGTCGCAGCAAGCCGCGGCTGAAGAGAGGAAGGAGCCGCAAGCCCCGCAAAATCCAGCTTTGGAGTCTCTTGAAAAGGAGGTAGGCAAAAAGATGAAAAAGCGCTTCCCATGGGAGTAGCCATGCCGGCTATCACGAGTTATAAAAATTAATATGGTGTATAATTAGCAGTGTGGTGCGATGGCTGAAGAGAAAAAGCCCCTTCTGAAAACCGAGGGCAAGATCCGTTCAAAAGCCCCGCAGCCTTTCATTGCCCACCCTCTCAGAGAGGCAGAGCCTGTCTCAGAGCCCCAGTCCTTCCGGGGCTTCTACAGCGCAATTGCTTCCCATTTTCCCTCACTGCGAAGGCAGCTTGTGGAGGCGGACATGCGCTACACGCCGGCTGGCTTTGTGCGCCACTCGCTGCTGACTGCGCTTTACATAACCTCCGCACTGCTTTTGATAACCTACCTTCTCGTCCGCTCAGAGGAGCTTTGGCTCCTCATCCTCCTTTTGCTTCTTCCTCTTTACTATGCGGGCTCATTCTTCTATGCAATGCAGTTCCCACGCATCAAGGCAAGGATTCGCGCAAAGCGCATTGAGCAGGAGCTTGTCTTTGCTGGCAGGCACATGCTGATTGAGCTGAAAGGAGGCGTGCCTCTTTTTGACGCGATGCTCGGCATAAGCAGGGACTACGGAGAGGTTTCAACGGAGTTCAACAAGGTGGTTGAGAAAGTCACCCTTGGCGTTCCCCTCGGCGTTGCCCTCCATGATGTTGCGGAAACCAACCCCTCGCCCTACTTCAAGCGCGTGGTTTTGCAGATTGCAAACTCGCTTGCCTCAGGCTCGGATGTCACCTCATCCCTTGAGGCGGTCCTTGACCAAATCTCAAAGGAGCAGGTGATTGAGCTGAAAGCTTACGGGCAGAAGCTTAACCCAATAGTGATGTTCTTCATGATATTCGGCATAATCCTGCCTTCGCTGGGGGTGGCATTCGTCATCATCCTCTCCTCGTTTCTTGGGGGAGCCTCATTCGCATTCGGCTCATCCGCGCTGTTTGGCATCCTTGTGGCAGTGGGGCTGATACAGTTTATCTTCCTGTCAATGGTGGAGTCGTCAAGACCAAAGTTTGACATCGTTTGAGTGGTTGGGATGGAAGGAAAGATGTTTTACGAAACAATCGGGCGCCTTTTTTCACGCCAGCAGATGCGCAGGCTGGGGCTGCTTTTGGAGTCCGCCGGCATGGATTTCGTGCCAGAGGCATTTGCCGGCTTTGTGGTGGTGGTCTGCTTTCTCGCCTCCCTCCTGACTTATCTCATATTCGCTTCAATCGCTCCGCTGCGCGGATTTCTTTTCAAGCTCTCCTTCTTCATTTCCCCTGATGCCACGCTTTCCTCCCCTGACTTTTTCATTTTGGTTTCAGCCCTCTTCAGCATCATCTTGGCATCCGGAGTAATCCTGCTTTCGGTCTATGTCATGCTTTTCCTGATGGCAGATGCGCGAAGGAGGCGCGTGGAGGAGGTTCTGCCCGACTTCCTTTCGCTGTCGGCGGCAAACGTGCGGGCGGGCATGACCATAGACCAGGCGCTTTGGTATGCCGCAAAGCCAGAGTTTGGCATACTTTCAGACGAGGTTGCGATAGTGGCAAAGAAGACTTTCGGAGGCGTGCCTTTCAACACGGCGATAGACTACCTGACAGAGCGCTTCAACTCAAAGCCTGTGCGGCGCGCAGTCGCCCTAATAAAGCAGGCGATAGCGTCAGGCGGCAAGCTCGCAGACATACTTGAGAAGACAGCGGAGGATTCGCGCGAAATGATGACGCTTCGCAAGGAAATATCCACCTCCCTTCTGATGTATGTGATTTTCATCGTCTTTGCCGGCGCAATAGGCACTCCATTCCTCTTCGCCATCTCAGGCAAGCTCGTTTCCCTTCTTGAAGGGGTCTTCACCACTCTTCCCACGCAGTCCAGCACCTCCTTTGCCGCCTCGGTCCAAGGACCGTTCATCATGCCCTCAAAGCCATCGGTTTCAAGCTCGGACTTCTGGCTTTTCACCATACTGACCGCAGTGATGACTGCCATATTCTCCTCGCTCATAATCGGCGTCATCTCAAAAGGAACCAAGCGGGACGGAGTCCCCTATGTGCCTTTCCTGCTGGCAGTTTCGCTTGCGGTTTATTTCCTCACAAGCCATCTCCTGGGGGGCTTCCTGTCAAACATTTATTTCTGAACGGAAAAAAATAGAGGTGATTATGTATGAAAAAGAGTGAGGCTGCGGCAAGGTGCGCCTTGCGCCCTGCCTGCGGCTTGCGCGGCCAAGCTGCCATGGAATACTTGATGACTTACGGCTGGGCATTGCTGGTGATAGTCATAGTGATAGCCATACTTCTCATCATCAATCCCTTCTCCCCTCCTCAGGGATGCCGCTTTGATGACGCGGCGTTCACCTGCAACAACCCGGTGGTCAGCACCAACGGCGGCATTTTCATGCAGATAACAAACGGCAAGAACAACGCAATAAACATCTACCAAATCCACTGCACCTCGGACAAGTCGCCAAATCCGCCAAAGCAGACCTCTTTTACGCTGCTCAAGAAGCTTGAAAGGCAGGAAACATACGAGGTCAGCCCAGACGGCAACAACCCCCTGCAGTGCGTTGATGCATACGGAGTCAGGCTTCGCCCCTCAGCCGGCTCCGAGTTTTCAGGGAAGGTCTGGGTATTCTACCGCAATGAAGAGGATGGGCCGTCCTACCCCTACAGGACCGTAAGCGCAAACGTGGTGACCAAGGTGGTTGCGGCAACCACGGCAAGCCCAGGTCCGTCCTGATTTTTCCCTTTTCCCATTTTTCAGCCCAGGTTTTTCCATGGGATTCAGGACAGAAGCGGACTTTCTTGGGAAAGTGCGGGTTCCTTCTTCCGCCTATTACGGCATATTCACGGTGCGCGCCTCATCCAACTTCCGGCTCTCGCAATCCAAGCCAGACCGCAACTTTATCCGCATGCTTGCTTTGGTGAAAAAAAGCTGCGCAGAGGCAAACATGGCGACAGGCGAGCTTGAAGCCAAGGCGGGAAGGGCAATCATCCAGGCAGCCTCAGAAGTGGCGGCGGGGAAATTTGACTCGCAGTTCATACTTGATTCTTTCACAGCAGGCGCAGGCACCCCTTTCAACATGAACATGAACGAGGTCATCGCCAACCGCGCAAATGAGATTCTGGGCGCGCCGCTTGGCTCCTACCGCTTTGTCCACCCAAACAATTCAGCCAATATGTCGCAGTCTTCAAACGACGTCATACCGACCGCAATTCGCCTCACCCTGCTGGAGGAGTCCGGTGAGCTTTTGGAGCAGGCTGGAAGGCTGGCGGATGCCATAGAGGCAAAGGCGAGGAAATTCCGCTCAGTCATCAAGGCTGGCAGGACGCACCTGATGGACGCAGTCCCCCTTACAGTCGGAGACGAGCTCTCCGCGCACTTCGCCTCAATAAGGCAGGACATGGCATCCATCCGCTTTGCAGCCGGGCTTCTGCGCGAGCTTCCGATTGGCGCAACCGCCCTTGGAAGCGGAATAAACACCCACCCAGATTACCGCAGAATCGCAGTTGAGCGCATAGCCGCCAACACCCGCATCAGGGTGCGGCAGGGGAAAAACCTCTTCCGCCTTCTGTCCTCGGCAAATGATTTCCTTGCCTACTCCTCGGCACAGCGCTTGCTGGCAGTCTCAATCCTCAAGCTCTCCAACGACCTCAAGCTCTTATCTTCAGGTCCAGCCACGATGGTTGGAGAATATCTGCTGCCGGAAGTTGAGCCGGGCTCCTCCATCATGCCGGGCAAGGTCAACCCATCCATCCCAGAGGCGGCGGAAATGGTCGCAAACCGCGTGCTTGGCAATGACCAGTCAGTTCTTCTTGCGGCGGCAGGAGGGCAGCTGCAGCTGAATGTGCAAACGCCGCTGATTCTGCACTGCCTATCCTCTTCCAACAGGCTTCTTGCAAACTGCTGCAGGATGCTCCGAGAAAAATGCATAGAGGGCTTGCGGATTGACCCGGCGCGCATCCAGAAGAACCTTGACTCCTCGCTTATCGCCCTCACCGCCCTTGCCCCCTATTTTGGCTACGCAAAAATGAGCGAAGTGGTCAAAAAGGCGCAAAAAGACGGCTTGGGCATAAAAGAGGCGGTGCTTCGCGAAGGGCTGCTTTCTGAGGCGGAATACGAAGAGCTGATGTCTCCCCGTCGGCTCACAAGACCGGCAAAAAGGAAGAGGCTGGCAGGCAAAAGGCGATTCAGCCGCAAATGACAATCCTTTTAAACCCTCTACTCATGAATAGAGGCGTAAGCAGAAAAGGGGGAAGACG
Source organism: Microcaldota archaeon (assembly GCA_026414185.1). Lineage (GTDB taxonomy): Archaea > Micrarchaeota > Micrarchaeia > Anstonellales > Anstonellaceae > UBA10161. Next base: position 91,362 of record JAOAJL010000003.1, read on the forward strand.
ACTTATAGCGGTCTTCTGAGAATTGATTAGGGGTGAGGATTATGTACCCTCCGCAACAGCAGGCATATGACAGGGCAATCACGGTCTTCTCGCCAGACGGCAGGCTCTTTCAGGTGGAATACGCAAAGGAGGCTGTCAAGCGAGGGGCAACTGCGATAGGGATGATATTTGACGGCGGCGTGCTTCTGATGGCATACAAGAACGCCCCCTCAAAGCTTCTCGTGCCCGAATCAATGCGGAAGGTCTTTGAGATAGACAAGCACATAGCGGCAACGGCATCAGGGCTCATCGCAGATGCGCGCAGACTTGTGGATTTGGCAAGGCTTGAGTCCCAGCGCCACAGGCTTGCCTACTCCGAGCCGGCAACTGTGGAAGCCATCTCCAAGGAGCTTTGCGACCTTATGCAGGTCTATACCCAATATGGCGGAATACGCCCGTTTGGCGTTTCGCTTTTGGTGGCGGGGATAGACACCGAGCCGAGGCTTTACGAGGCTGAGCCCTCTGGCGCGCTGACCGGCTACCTTGCCGACGCTGTGGGGGCGGGCAAGAAGGAAGTGGAGGAATTCTTTGAGAAGGAATACAAGCCAAACCTTTCGCAGGACGAGGCAGTCGCCCTTGCGATAAAAGCACTCAAAAAATCCGGCGACGTGCAAATACGCGCCGAAACCCTTGAAATCGCGATTGCAACAATGAAGAAAAAGGAGTTTGCCATACTTTCGCAAAAGGAGATAGAAAGATACCTCAAATAGGCTGAGGATGCGCCGCAGCTTGCTTGCATTCGCACTGCGAGGGCGCTGTTGCCTTTTGGGATTCAGAGGAAATTGCATGGCTTCTCTTGAGCGCTCAATAACAGCGCATATTGACATAGGCGGGGAGCGCTTTGAAATACTGGTTGACCCGGACCTTGCGCAAGCATACAGGAGAGGGCAGAAAAAGGAGCTCAACAACGTCCTGACGGTGGAGGAGGTTTTCAAGAATTTCCGGAAAGGCGAGCGGCACACAAGCTCCGCGCTGCAGAAGGCGTTCGGAACAACCGACGTTTGGCAGATTGCGGACCGCATACTCAAAAACGGAGAAATCCAGCTCACAACCGAGCAGAAGCGCAAGATGCTTGAGGAAAAAAAGAGGCAGATAATAGCCATGCTTCTGCGGGAGGCGATTGACCCGAGAACAGGCGCGCCGCACACGCAGCTTAGGCTTGAGCAGGCTCTTGAGCAGTCGCGCGTGCATATTGATGCGTTCGCGGATGCCGCCTCGCAGCTTGACAAGGTCATCGCCGCCCTCCGCCCCATAATACCGCTGAAGTTTGAGCGGGTGAAGGTGGCGGCAAAAATACCCGCCCAGTTTGCGCAGAGGATTTATGGAATGCTGAAAGGATACGGCATACAAAAGGAGGAGTGGGCTTCTGACGGGAGCCTGATTGTCGTAATAGAGATGCCTGCTGGCCTGCAAGGGGAATTCTACGACCGGCTCAACAAGGCAACAGCCGGGCAGGCGGAAACCAGGCTGATAAAGTGATGCAGGAAGAGTGATTAGATGACTGAGGAAAAGGCGCACAGCCCAACGCACCATAGCCACTCGCACCAGCCGGAGTCAAGAATAGTCATGCCGGGCGAGCTTCTTTTTGACAGGCCGGAGAGGATAAGCTATGCCTTCATAGACGGCGGAAAGACCTACTCCACGGTGGTGGGGCTTTTTTCCGAGGGCAAGCTTGTGCCGCTTGAAGGACCCTACGAGCCTCTTGTTGACGATTTGGTGGTGGGGCTTGTGACAGAGGTGAAGTTTGCCGGCTACAGCGTGGATATAAACACCGCATACCCTGCCTTTCTCTCCTCGCGGGAGACGCGCGAGCGCTTTGAGATGGGCGACACGATATTTGCGCGGATAACAATGATCGACGAAGTGCGCTCAATAGAGCTTGGCGAGGCAAGAAAGCTGCCTGCCGGCAGGCTCGTCAAGGTCTCGTCAGTGAAGGTGCCCCGCATAATCGGCAAGAAAAACTCCATGCTTGAGATGCTTTCCAAGCAGACCGGATGCGAAATCTACGTAGGCAGGAACGGATATGTCTGGATAGCCGGCAAAGGGAACGCAAGCCTGGCTGAGAAGGCGATAAGGATGATTGAGGTGCAGGCGCACACACGCGGGCTTACCGACAGGGTTGCAGCCTTCCTCAAGGAGGAGCACGGGAGATAATTTTCATCGGTGGTTTTGATGAGCCAAGCAGAATCAAACAAGCCAAAACTTCTTGTTGACGGCAAGCGCATAGACGGAAGAGCGACCGACGAGCTTCGGCCCATAAGGATTGTGGCGCGCGTGCTCAACGACGCAGACGGTTCCGCCTATGTGGAGTGGGGAAAAAACAAGGTCCTTGCAGGCGTATACGGGCCTTCAGAGTGCATCCCGCGGCACGACCAGTCGCTTTACCGCTCCGTGGTGCGCTGCCGCTACAACATGGCGCCGTTTTCCGGCGCAGAAGAGCATGGAAGAAGCGGCCCAAGCAGGCGCAGCCGCGAGCTTTCCAAGGTCATAAAGGAGGCATTTGAAAACGTCATAATATCCGAGAACTTCCCCCGCACGCAAATTGAAATCTTCGTTGAGGTTCTCCAATCCGACGGGGGGACAAGGTGCGCGGCGATAACCGCCGCCTCTGTCGCCCTCGCGGACGCAGGCATCCCTATGAAAGACCTGATAACCGCCGTCGCAGTCGGCAAGATTGACGGACAGATGGCAATAGACCTTGGCAAAGAGGAGGACAACTTCGGCGAATCCGACATGCCGCTTGCCTTCTCGCTTCGCACGGGCGAGCTCCTTCTCTTCCAGATGGACGGGCTTCTGACAAGGGAAGAGCTCCAGAAGGGCATAGCAATGGCGAAGGCTGCGGCGCAGAAGGTCCATAAGCTTCAGGTGGAGGCGATACGCAAGGTCTATGAGGAGCCGCGCGAGGAGCGCTTCCTTCCTGTCAAAGGGGCATTAGAAAAGTGATTTTATGGAAACGATAAACGAAATCAAGCGCGACATCCTTTCCAGCCTGCTTTCCCAGGGAAAGAGGGCGGATGGCCGCGGGATGTTTGACTACCGCCAGATAGCGGTGCACAGCGCGCCTTTGCAGAACGCAGAGGGCTCGGCGCTTGCCACGATAGGAAAAACACAGGTGATGGCAGGCATCAAATTTGACGTAGCCGCGCCGTTCCCCGACAGGCCGACGGAAGGCGTGCTTTCCACCTCGGCAGACCTGCTTCCTCTTGCTTCCCATCTTTTTGAAACAGGCCCGCCAGGTGATGATTCAATAGAGCTTGCGCGCGTGGTTGACAGGGGCATCCGCTCGGCAAACGTGGTGGATTTGAATTCCTTTTTCATAGAGGATGAGAAAGTCCTGGCGCTTTACCTTGACATCTACGTCCTTGACCACGACGGCAACCTGATTGATGCAAGCACGCTTGCCGCCATGGCTGCCTTGCTTTCAGCCCGCATGCCGAAGATAGAGGAAGGGAAGATAGTTCGCGGCGAATTCACGGGGAAGCTGCCGGTAAAAGATAAGGTCGTCAGCTGCACGTTCGGAAAGCTCGGCTCGCGCCTCTTTCTTGACCCGTCCCTTGACGAAGAGAAGGGGATGGACTGCCGCCTGACGCTCTCAACGACCGACTCGCATCTTTGCGCAGGGCAAAAGGGCGGCTGGGGCGCGATTTCGGAAAGGGATTTAATGGAGATGGTGGATATCTCGCTGCAGAAAGGAAAGGAGCTTCGCAGGCTTCTGTGAAATCTGGTGGTTTTGATGTCAAAGCACTCGGTAAGGTTCGGCGCCGAGCTGAGAAAGCGCGCCGGCAAGATAGACCAGCTTCGCCGCTCCCTCTTCATCTGTCCGCGTTGCGGAAAGAAGAAAGTAAGGAGAGCAGGCAACTCTCTTTTTGAGTGCCGCTCCTGCGGTAGCCTGTTTGCAGGCGGGGCATATTCCCTTTCAACCCCCTCAGGGGAGGTCGCCTCACGGATTATAGGTGAGATGAAAAAGAGGTAGGTGCAAATGTTTGTCTGCTCAAACCCCAAATGCCACAAGGACATAGCCTCTCTTGACACCAAATTCACGCGTTGCCCCTATTGCGGGCACCGCATCCTCTACAAGAAGCGCGAGCCTGTCGCCCGCGAGGTCTCAACAGATTAGCAGAAAGGAAAAGGGCGCTTGGGGTAAGAAGGGGGCTGGTTCCATCCAAAAAGGTTCTGTCCGCGGCAGCGCAACGCTTTCCCTTAGCTTCCCCTCGGCGCAGTCTGCCAAGGCGGCATATGACGCCCTTGCAGCAGAGGCGGACTTCAAGCGCCGCGGCGGCTCAGCAGTGTCTCTGAAAGGAAAATCCGTAGTTGTCAGGATAGAGGCAGAAGACCCTGTAAGCCTTCGGGCGTCTTTAAACTCCTATCTGCGCCTTATGCATATTATTAAAACCCTTGAGCAAGAAAGCCAGTGAGGTGGTGCTTATGGCAACAGAGCCGCTTCGCGACCCGCAAAAGCTCCAAAAGCAGCTTGCCGAATTCCAGGAAGTGCAGCGGCAGCTTCAGCTGATAAACATCCAGAGGCAGCAGCTCACGTTCCAGCTTGAGGAGGTCAAGGCGGCGCAAGAGGAGCTTGCAAAGACCGACAAGAAGGTCTATCGCGCAATCGGACCACTTATTGTGGAAGGCACGAAAGAGGAGATAGCCGAGGACTTGAAGCAGCGCAGGGAAATCTTTGAGGTGAGGCTTTCAGCCCTCGCAAAGCAAGGCGAGAAGCTCCAGCCAAAGTTTGACGAGCTTCGCGCAAGCATTGAGAAGATGATTTCGCAGGGCGGACAGAGCCAATAAGCCCTCTATGCAGGCGGGGTTATGGCTTCTTCTGCCTCTTCAAAAAAGCGCCCTGCTTCTCCCGCCGCAGCCCTCTTTCTCAAAAAGCTGCGCGGCAAGCGCGTTGTGATAACCTTTCATGTCCTTGGCGACCTTGACGCAGCCGGCTCGGCAATTGCGCTTGCGCGCTTCATCGGGCAGAAAGCCGTCATCGCGCCTCCTGACGCGATGAGCGCATCCGCAAGGCGCCTTTTTGCCTACACAGGGACAAAAACCGAGCCGTTTTCTCCAGACTTGCTTGCAAAGCGCGGCTTTCTGGCGGTCCTTGACTCCTCCTCTCCCTCCTTGCTTCCGCACTTGGCCGGGCTGAGTGCGGATTTGGCAATTGACCACCATATAAGAAGCCCTGATTCCGTCCCAGCCAAACTGCTGATAAACGACCCGCAGGCATGCTCAACCTCCGAAATGCTCTATTTCCTGCTGCGGCCCTCGGACAAAATCTCCTCAATTGCCCTCCTGCTTGGAATAATCTCCGACAGCGCGGGCTTCCAGAATGCCACAAGCAGGACATTTGAGGCGGTTTCCGCTCTTCTTTCCGCCTCCTCAATTTCGTATTCCGCAATAAAGCAGCTTGCTTTCGCGCCGCAGTCCCTTTCCGAAAGGATTGAAGCCCTCCGCTCCTGCCAGTCCGTCCGTGCGGAGCGCATAGGCGAGCACCTGATTGCCGCCGCGATGGCAAAAAGCCATGAGGGGCATTTTGCGGAGATGCTTGTGCGGATGGGCGCGGACATCGCCTTCGTAGGTTGCGAAGGGAGCGAAGGCGTCATCTGCGCCCGCATGCGCCAGTGCATGAAAGGCAAAGTTTCGCTTGGGCGCATAATGTCCGAAGCAGGAAAGGTGCTTGGCGGCTCTGGGGGAGGGCATGAGCTTGCCGCCGCCGCGTCAGGCTCGCCGGAGGCGGTCCGCGAAGCCCTGGCAGTATGCACCAAGCTTGCCGAGCAGCAGATTCTGTCAGCAGAAAGCGGCAGGGTGAAGAAAATAGAGTGGTGAGCCGCCCATTCGGCAACCATTAAGAAGCTTGGCACAAAGTCATTAGGGGGGTTCCATGCCAGTCGCCGTCATAGTGGGAACGCAGTGGGGGGATGAAGGAAAGGGCAAAGTGGTGGACTATTATGCCTCCCGCGCGCAAGTCATAGTCCGCTTCAACGGCGGGGCGAATGCAGGGCACACCGTCGTGCTGAAAGGGAAGTCCTACAAGCTGCACCACATACCATCAGGAGTGCTCTACCCAAACAAGATTAACATAATCGGCAACGGCATGGCAGTTGACCCCAAAAAGCTCATCCAAGAGATTGAAATGCTCAAGGGAGCTGGTATAAAGCCGTCCCTTGCAATCTCCCCGCGGGCGCACGTGGTCCTGCCCTACCATTTCGTCTTGGACGGCGCAGAGGAGGAAAGAAAAGGCGGGCTTGCGGCAGGCACCACAAAGCGCGGAATAGGGCCATGCTATTCGGACAAGGCATCCCGCTTCGGCGTCCGCTTCTGCGAATTCATAGACAGCGGCGCGTTCAGGGAAAAGCTTGCCATCCTCCATCCGCTCAAGCTCCGCATTATAGAGGGGGCATACGGGCTTTCATTTTCACGCACCCAAGAGGACATATTCCGCGAATATTCGCAATACGCCTCCGTGCTTGCGCCGTATGTCAAGGACACCGTTGAGATAATCCACTCTGCGATAGAAGCCAAAAAGCGCATTCTTCTTGAAGGGGCGCAGGCGACGATGCTTGACATAGACCACGGTCTTTATCCTTTCGGCACCTCAAGCAACACCACCGCCGGCGGAGCCTGCACGGGCGCAGGCATAGGCCCGACTCAGGTAGATGAAGTGGTGGGAGTGGTCAAAGCCTACACCTCGCGCGTCGGCTCCGGTCCCCTTCCCACGGAGATAACAGATTCCACTGCCGATTTCATCAGAAACAAAGGAGGGGAATACGGCACGACCACCGGCAGACCGCGCAGGATTGGATGGCTTGACATGGTGACCCTGCGCTATTCAGCAAGGATAAACGGGCTGACAGGGCTTGCCTTCACCCGCATTGACACTCTTGCAGGAGTCAAAAAGGTGAAGCTCTGCACGCACTACACACTTGACGGCAAAAAAACTCTCCTTATGCCCGCCTCGCACAGGGATTTTGCGCGCTGCAAGCCAGTCTACCGGGAATTTCCGGGGTGGAAAGACGCTGGGATTGACGGATGGCGCAAGTGCGCAAAGGGGGGCTTCAAAGCCCTGCCTGCGCAAGCTCGCGCCTACCTCTCCTTCATCTCAAAATCCGTCGGCGTCCCGATTTACTTTGTAAGCGTGGGCGCAGGCAGGGAAGACAGCATCGTTTTAAAAGACGTCTTTGGAAGAAGATGATGCATCCTGAACGCAAGCCCCTGTAGCTCAGCGGTAGAGCGCGTGCATGGTACGAGAAACCCATTCGAATTCCCATCGGCGGGTTTCTACGTTACTTCCTCCGAGGGTTTCCCGGAGGGGTAACAACCATAAAGCACGAGGTCCCGAGTTCAATCCTCGGCGGGGGCTTTCCAGCCGAATCAAGAAGCTCCAGCCAGCCTGCATCTGCCCAGCCTTCCGCCACCATGCCAATCCGCCAAGAAGGCTGCAGTTCTTTTTCCTGAAAAGCCAATGGCGCATAAGCAAGGCTTTTTTGCGCCAGCCTAAACCTCCACAGTCTCGCCCATCGCGGGGGCGTATGCCTCAAAGCCCTCCAATTTCAGCTCCTCGGCAAAATCGGCGCACTTCTCGCCGTGCACCACGAAAATCCTGTCCGGCTTGAGCTTCTCAGCAAGCTCAAAAAGCTCGCGCCTGCCCGCGTGCGCAGAGAAGTCAAGGTAGGAATACTGCGCCTTGGGGTGAAGCTTCACCCCGTCGTATTCCACAAAGCCCAGATTAAGAAGGTTGTAGCCGTTTGTGTCAGGCACGCAGTAGCCAGTGAAGATAGCCCTGCTTTCCGGTCCGAGCCGAAGAAGATAGGAAAGCGCAGGCCCCCCTTGCAGCATGCCGGCAGTGGCGATTATCACGCAGGGCTTGTGAAGCAGCTTTTCCCTCTCCTTGCTGTGCCTCACCTGCCTGCAGGAGCCAAAGTCCTCACGGAACCTCTTGAATTCCTTTATGTAGGCAGAGTAGTGCGAAAGAATCTTGCTCATCTGCCAACCCATCCCGTCAATGTAAATGTCCACATCCTTGTTTTGCGAGCGGATTATCCTGACAAGCTCCTGCG
>JAOAJL010000004.1:0-15955 GCA_026414185.1 Microcaldota archaeon
TCTTAGATGAGACCAGGTTGGAGCGGCCTCTGCTCTGCAACTCAAGCTCTTCAAAAACCTGCCTTGGTATGACGACGTCCCCTTCAGATAACAGCCGCCGTATCGATTCTTCTATCGGGTAGCCGGACTTAAACATTTCTATGATGTAGCTCGTGTCAAGTATTATCATTTGGTTCTTAGTTACTTTAGGGATAGTAATGAGGGTCTTAATAAATGCCCTATCAGTAGTGGCGTCAATTTCTTTGAATACCCCATTTTTATATAGTTTTTCGAACTCGTCAGCTGCCATTTTCATTGCTACCTCCCGAGCATATCCTTTCTCCACGTAGAGGTTGACTATATCAAAAAACAGGGCATTTGCCAGCTCTTTTTTCGCAGCATTGGTGCCGAGCTTGGTGGCAAAATTGCCCAACTTGAACTCCGGGATGAGCAAGAGCAGCACATTGAATCCCATCTCCGTATAAAAGGAGTGCTGAGCGAGCTCGGCATTCTTGATGGCTTGCAATATGTTCGTATTTGCATTGGCAAGCTCGGTCCTTGAATTTTCAACCTCTGCTTTGGCGCTAAAGCCAAACAAGTCCCCAAGCAGGAACGCTATCCCATTCAACAGCCTTCCGGCGTAATCCAACACCACTACGGCGCCGCCAAATAAGAACTCCCTCTGCATTGCACGCTGGAAATCTCTTCCGAAATCTTCGCAAAACTTATTTATCTCGCCCCCAAGATTTGAAAGGGCATAAAAGCACCCCATCATCAGGGTTGCGGCCATCCGATCTTCAGGGCGGGAAAGCGAAAGAATCCAGGGGTTAGCTGCCTGTATTGTGAGTATATCGTCCTGTATCTTTGCCCCAAGACCCTCGCACACCAGGGATAGGTAGTCCGCATAAGAAGAGAGGCTGTTCCTTGAAGCCAGAACTTGGAATTTAAGCTCCGGATTCTGATTGAAGATTTCGTCAAAAAACTTGTTGTCCCCCAGCGCAATGAACCCGTCCAGGTATGTGGCTAATATCTGCACAGCCTCTTCCTTTCGTCCGTTCTTTACCGCATATTCAAGCAGTTCCTTTGCCTGCAATATCCCCACTGGATTGGTCGGGTCGGAAAGGTCTGGAGGCCATTCGCCTTTTTTTATGCCATCCAGCCATTCCTCGTACTTCTTTTTGGCTCCTTCGCTGCCGGCATTCCCGTTGTCGCCTTTTTTTAGTTGCTCTGTAGTTGTGTAAAATGCCGAATTGAGTGAATTTTGTTCTGGGTTATTATAGGGCGTCACCACTATCTCATCCACCGGCGTGCTTGAAAAATAGATAACTTCGGGCGACTCCCATTCTTTGATGCCGTATTTAACAATCAGGCTGTTCCATTCGCGGACGCGGGCATTATAGGTATCCATTTCAGATTCTGGCACTTTGACAGCATTTCCCTGATCAAGTATCGCCACTATCTTAGAAGCTGAATCTTTAAGATATGTGAGTAGTTCTTTCATTCTCTTGCGGTCATTTTTGCTGACTTTATAGGAATTGAGCGTTTGTTCTATATCGCTGCTGGCGATGCTATTGCACACATCCCGGTTATTGCGCACTGTCTGCTCTGCTTCGGGAGAAAGAACAACACAGTTTGTTTTCTCCTTATTTTTGGTCCTCTGGAACACGAACATGCCCAAAATATGACCCAAACTGCTTAAAAATCAGCCTCTCAGTTCTCTCTTTTCCTGACAAGCAAAAGCACGTCCCCACATCTTTTCTCAAAAAAGCCCATGCGCAGATAGAGCTTTGTGGCGGTGTTGAGCGCCCGCACCTTCAGCCGCGTTTCAAGCGCACCCGACTTCTCGGCGCGGTAGACTGCTTCGGCAAGAAGGCGGCTTCCTATTCCCCTGTTGCGGTATTGCGCAAGCACGCCCAAGCCTGCTATGTAGCAGTGCCTGCGTCGGAGGCGGTAGTGGCAAAAACCGACAAGCACTCCGCTTCTTTCCGCCACGAGAAATCTGTCCTGAGGAAGGATTTTGCTTCTTGCGCGCGGGAAGAGAATCTGTATCATCTGGCGGACCTGCTCCATCTCTGCCTTCTTCGCAGGCCGGACGACCGCTCCGCCTTGGAAAGCGCCCGCCTGCTCGGGCTGGCTTTGCGTCTGCTGCGCAAGCTCCATCTTGCCCCCCTCAAAGCGAGATGAACTTCACTTCTATGGAGTCGGTGATTGTTATTTCCGCTGCGGAAAGCCTTTCTGCGGGCGGAAGCTTGACTATCAGGGTCTGCCCAAGTATCTCCTTGCCTTCATGCTCGTGGACATGCCCGCAGATAAGCATTATGGGCTTTTTCTGCTCCACCACCTTGCGAACTGCCCTGCTTCCGATATGCAGTCCGCCTGCCACCTCGTCAAAAAGCCCGTATGGCGGGGGGTGGGAAACCACGATGGAAAACTCATCCACCCCTGCCTGCGAGAGGAAAGCTTCTATCTGCTCCTCTGAGTATTCCGATGGGGTTCCGAATGGGGTTGGGTTGCTGCCGCCCAGCCCGACGAAGTTCCAATCGCCAACTTCCACTTTCTTGCCGTGGATGAGCACGCCTTTTTGTCTCAGCTTCTCAACAACATCCTGTGTGTCCATATTTCCATGGACGGCAAAGCACTTTTGGAAGAGGGAAACGGCTTCCTCCGCGTATGCGGCAGGACCGCGGTTTGTGATGTCCCCGCAGAAAACCACCAGGTCATAGCTTTTTCTTGCGGACAGCGCGCGCAGCCTGTCAAGAAGCGCCTCGTCAGAGTGCAGGTCTGAAAGTGCCAGCAATTTCATATCAACCAACTCTCTTTTGCTGTTCCATGATGCGCCTTGCCTGCTCCTCAAACCTCTCCTTGAGCCTATCCGCTATGAAGTTGTGGGACAGGGCATCTGCTTTGCAGGCAATCGCAAGCTTTGCGGCAAGGGCGCGGGCGATTTTGCCCCGTATCTTCTTTGGGGACTTTCCGACAAGCGGATGCTGGAAGATGAGCCCGTGCTTTGGCGGGCGGCTTCCGCTTTTTAAGTGCTTGAAAAGCGCCTTTTCAGCCCCTAAAACCTGTATTGTGGAGGCGGGAAAGGTCGCCATCCTCTGCAAGCCGCCAGCCTGCGCCACCAGCTTTGCGGCAAGCTCAGGCCCTGCTATGTGCGCCATGTTGGGGCAGACCTCTTTTGCTATCTTCGCCTCATAGCTCTCTATGGAGTCGCGCAGCTCCCAAAGCGACTTTATCTGCCTTGCCAGGGCGCGCAGCTGCTCCAAGTCCTCATCGGAAAGCTCAGCGCCGACCGAGGAGCGCATTTTCTCCATTATGGGCTGCGCCTGGGGACCGAAAACCGAAGTCAGCGCCTGCTCATCCGGTTTTTTCCTGTCCAAGACAAGCACTCCCTCAACGTATTTTTTCGGCTCTGAAGCGCGGAACTCCGGGAAGTGCATGCCATACCACTCGGTAAGGCGCTCAAAAAGGAGGTTGGATGCCTTGTTTAGCTCATCCACCGCGGAAACCGACTGGACAAGAAGGTTGTCTCGCGAGGAAATTGCGGCTTTCACTTTCTTTTTCGCCTTGGCGAAGAACTCCTCGCGCGAGAGCCGCCCGCCGCGGTTCTTGGGTTTGCCTGAAGCTCTGAATGCCATCCTCATCAACTCCGAAAGCCCGGCTTTCGTTTGTAGTCATAGCCGTGCGGGGCTGATTCCCTCGGCTCCTCCCGTCTAATATTCTCTATAATGTTTAAAGTACTTCGCAGGCGCCCTTGTGGCTAAGGCATGTAAATAAGCTTGTCTTCCTTTGAGTAAAGATAGTAGCTGATGCTGATTATGCTGTCTGAAAATTTCGCGCGAAGAGCCCTGATTATGTCCAGAAGCTCCTGGGCGCTTGCTACCTCAACCTCAAACTCAAAATCAGCTATGCCCAGCCCGTGGAAAGAATAGACCGTGTTGGGGTGCGCCGAGCAGAAAGCCGATATTGCTTCTCTTTTGGAAAAGTCGGAAAGGGAAAGCTCTATCTTGTACCAAAAGTACCCTATCTTGGACAGGTCTGGCACTGCCTTGTATCCCTTGATTATGCCAAGCCTCTCCATCTTCCTCACGCGGTGCTTCACCACCATGGGGGTAAGCGAAAGCCTTCTTGCGACTTCCACCGTGGGCAGTCTGGCGTTGTTGGAGATGAACTTCAGTATGGAGTAATCCGTCTTGTCTATCTCATGCGGCTTTCCGTTCCAAAGCGAAATTTCCTCGCCTTTTTTCCTTACCGGCTCCCTTGAAAGATAGGCGCGCGAAAACTGCCTTATTTCATGATAAACCCCCAGGTAGACTTTGCTTATGTAGGGGCGGAACTTCTTCATAAAATCAAGCTGGAAGCCATAAAATTCGTGCATGTCGCGTGCCCATATGCCGATGCCCAGGTCGTATTCGCCGCCGCGACGCACCACCCAAAACGAATTTGGCTTTGCGTTGAAGTATTCCACAATCTCGTTTTCCTTCCTCTCGTCGCAGTGCTGGAGGCGTATCATGAACCTGCCGCCAACATAGCCAAGTGCGGATATGTCCACAACCGTGTTGAAGCACCTGATTACGCCCTGCTCCTGCAGGCGCCTAATCCGGTATGCCACGCCTTCCTCTGACAGGCGAAGCTTCTTCCCAAGCGAGGAGAGAGGTTCTTTTGCGTTGAGGTCAAGAAGGTAAAGCAGCTGCCCGTCCTTGTAATCCAGCTTTACCGCTCCGGCGTTTATTTTTGCCATTTTTTGTTTATTGATAAAATAGAATAAAAATCTATCTTTTTTCCAAAAAAAAATTCAAAAACTTTTATTTATTAGATATTCCACATAAGCCCACGAAAAAAGACATGAAGGTTGGGTGATTCCAATGGGAATTGTGTATGCTGACGGGAAGAAAATCCGTGTGCCCGGAAAAGCGATTCCGGAGGGCCAGCGGAGGGAAGGGGCGCTTGGCAGGCTGGATGGCATGGGCTGGAACGAATTCCGGCGCATGCCTCTAAATGAGCAGCTGCGCTTGCTTAAAGAAGCGAGGGGGCAGAAAGAGGAGGAAAAAATAAAAAAGAAAGACAGAGGAATTTTCAGGCTTCCTAAAAAGTTGCTTAGCGGAGAATATGAGCGTCTTGAAGAGAAGCAGCTTGATGGGCTGACAAAAATGCTTTGTGCTGGCGGAGAGGATGCAAAAAAAGTTATCCAATGGATAATGAAGAACGCGACCTGCCTCAATCACGAGGACATCGGTCTTCTCTTGGAGTGCACTCTTCAGCAGGCAGATCAAGAAACTGCAATAAATACGGTATTGGACATCAGTAAGGTTCACGCTCTTTATAAGGAAGACTGGGTTTGGAGAGTAGTTGCGTCGTATGCGACACCAAAAGTGCAGGAGCAGGCAGTTCTTGGCCTCAGTCAGCTGAAGCAGAGAAAAAAAAGGAATGCGGCTTTAGAGATATTTGAGGCTGAATCCGAATACCCGGAAATCCAAAATATGGCTTCTTTCATACTTGGCAAGAGGGGAGACGCATACAATTATGAAGAATGGTATTGAAAGATGGTTGATAAGGCGCTGATGCCGGATTGGCATTGAGCAGACTGGGTTTTGCAAAGCCGGCTTTCAGGCAGAAGTTTAAAGCATTTGCCTGCCGTATAAGAGGCATGCCGACACAGGCGGACAGGCTTATGGATGTCGCCATCAGGCGCTCCTTTCTTATTCCCTCTGCCGAGATTTACGGCTCGCCTGCCGGCTTTTACGACTACGGGGCTGTTGGAAGCCAGATAAAGCGCAAGATTGAGAATCTGTGGCGGCAGGAATTTTTGCAAAAAGAGGGCTTCCACGAGATAGAAACGAGCGTGATTGTTCCTGAAGCGGTGCTCAAGGCATCGGGGCACGCCGAGAACTTCGCCGACCCGCTTGTCACCTGCGAAAGCTGCAGGCAGAAGTTCCGCGCAGACCACCTGATTGGCGAGAACAGGCAGGCGAAAAAGGACGGGGTGAAGACTGCGGGCTTGCCACCTGCCGAGCTTTCCGCGCTTATCAGGAAATATGGCATTCTCTGCCCCCAGTGCAAAAAGCCAGCCCTGTCGGACGTCGGCTGGTTCAACATGATGTTCCGCACAAACATAGGACCCATTGAAGGAAACACTGCTTACTTCCGCCCTGAAACAGCGCAGGGCATATTCATGGACTTCCCGCGCATAATACGGAATTACGGCGGAAAGCTGCCAATCGGAATAGGACAGGTTGGGAAAAGCGCGAGAAACGAAATATCTCCAAGGCAGGGATTAATCCGCATGCGCGAATTTACCCAGATGGAGCTTGAGTATTTCTTCAACCCGAGGCAGCAGACGCACCCCAAGTTTGCGAAAGTGGCTCACCGCAAGGTAAGGTTTGTGGAGGGGGCAGTCCCGCCGCGCGAAATAACGCTTGTAGAAGCGCTGTCCGCAGGGCTTGTTCCAAACGAGATAATGGCTTACTTTCTTTGGAAGCAGTGGGAGTTTTACAGGATGGTGGGAATTCCGCCGGACAAGATGTATTTCCGCAAGATGCCCCCGGAGGAAACGCCGCATTACTCAAAGGGGAATGTGGACTTGGAGGTTGTGACCTCTTATGGAAGCATTGAAACTGTCGGGACTGCTTACCGCACGGATTATGACCTGTCCCAGCATATGAAGCACTCCAAGGCGGACCTGTCCGTTTTTGACGAGGAAACGAGGCAGAAGGTTGTGCCGCACGTTGTGGAGCCGTCCATGGGAGTGGATAGGCTTTTTTGGTGCGTGCTTGAGCACACCTTCCGCGAAAAGTCCGCAGGGAAGGACTGGGAGTGGTTTGACTTCCCCCCGTGCATCGCCCCATATCACGCGTGGGTTTTCCCCCTGATGAAAAAGGACGGGCTGGATGAGAAGGCGCAGGCAGTTGAGGAGCAGCTGAGGGAGGCTGGGCTGTCCGTCTGCTACCAGGAAAGCGGAAGCATCGGCAGAAGATACGCGCGCGCAGATGAAATTGGGGTGCCTTATTGCATCACGATTGACTATGAAACAATGGAAAAGAACGATGTGACTGTGCGCTTCCGAAACGACGGCAGGCAGATCAGGGTGAAAATTTCAGAGCTTGCCGAAAAGATTGCGCAGTTTGCGAAAGAAGGGAGGGTGACTCTAAATTAAAGGACGGAAGGTGTTAATATGGGGTTCTATGAAGCTGCCGAAAAAGTTTTACTCAAGGCAAAAAAACCAATGACGGCGAAGAGGATAACTGAGATTGCTCTAACAGAGGGGTTGCTAAAGACAGACGGCAAGACTCCCCATGCAACTATGGCGGCTAGACTATATATGGATATTATTAGAAAGGGAAGTGACTCTAAATTTGTGAAATTGGATAGGGGTTTATTCGGATTGAAGGGGATAGATTATGATTATCTACCAAAAACTAAACCAATAGAGAATAAATCCTGTGCAATTGTGAAGGAATATAGCGAACTTATGCCCTCTAAACTTTTGGATGATTTCGCAGAATATTTTGAAGGAAAGTCGGGCGTATATGCCTTGTATAACGATAAGGAAGAGCTCTGGTATGTCGGTCTAGCAAATAATCTTAGGACACGCTTAGCCCAGCATCAAAAGGACGGACATAGGCAAAAATGGGCATATTTTCGCATATTTGTCGTTCCCAGAAACAAATTAGAGGCGGTTGAAACCATTCTTATTCAGATTGCTCGACCTAAGGGAAATAAGACTAAAGGAAACATATGTGGCGCAAGGAACATAACTAGCGAAATCAAAAGTGAAATAAAGGAAAGAATAAGAAAATACAGAAACTATCTCTAATCCCCCCAATCTTCGGCGCTCGGCTGGAGAGCCGGAAAATCCGTCAGATTTTCCCAATCTCGGCATTCATCCTCCTTATTTCAGCCAGCGCGGCGCCGACATAATCGTCGGTCCCTGCTTTCTTGTAGGCGTAGGCGATTGCAGAGGAGGAGTTGATGCGGTGCAGAGGCATCGCCTCTGCCCACACCGAGCGCAGGGTTTCCGCCGTTTCCTTTGCTGACGCGCCCTGCGCGCCAACGCCTGGGATGAGGAAGGGTGTTTCCTTCCTCTCGTCGTAGAAAACCCACAGCACCTGCTCAAGCTCGCCAAGCGCGGTTGCTCCGACAACTGCTCCCAAGCCGGCGGTGTGCCACCTGGCAAGCTTGCGCGCAACCTCAAGGTAAAGCGGCTTGCCCTCGTCGGAAACTATGGACTGGAAGTCTGACGCGCTGGGGTTTGAGGTGCGCACAAGCACATAGGCGCCCTTGCTTTCTTTGCAGCGCTCCAAAAACGGCTGGATGCTGTCCCTTCCCATGTAGGGGGATAATGTGACGGCGTCGGCGTTCCAGAAACCGAATGCCTCTTTCGCATAAGCTTCGCTGCTCTTTCCGATGTCCCCTCGCTTTGCGTCAAGGATGATTGGGAGCTTGCCCTTGTAGCGCTCAATCAGCGTTTTCAGCGCGCGCAAGCCGTCAAAGCCGTATTGCGCAAAGTAGGCATAGTTTGGCTTGAGGGCGGAAATGGACTGCGGCTCGGAAAGGGCGGCGTCTATTATGGAGGAGTAGAACTGCACTATGCGCTCCTCGCGGGAAAGCATGGCTGAGGAGGGCGGAAGTTGCTGCAGGTCTGGGTCAAGCCCGAAGCAGACTATTGATGCGCGCTGCTGCGCGGAGGAGCGCAGAAGCTCAAGATAGGATGCCATTCCGACCACTTTACACCCCGTATTGCTTTCTGTATGCCCGATACGCCTTGAGCACATCTTCGCTTATGTGCTTTGTGCCTTTGAGATGCTCAAATATTTCCTGTGCGGTTATGACCGAATAAACCCTCGTGCTGTGCTTCTTTTCAAACTCTGCGATGGCATTTTTCCCCTCTGCGTCCTTTTCCTGCCTGTCCAGGAGGATGAAAACCGCTGGGAAGGAGACTTTCGCCGCGGACAAAAGCTGCGCCATTGCCTCCTCTTTTGCCCCGCCAGTCGTAAAAACATCGTCAAGCAGGATTATCCTGTCGCCGTCTTTGATCGGCGCACCCACGAAAACCCCGGCATCGCCGTGCTTTTTTTCCTCCTTGCGGTTGAAGCACCAGCCCTTGTTTATCCCCTTTTTTGCCAGCGCCATGCAGACCGAAACGCACAGAGGTATTCCCTTGTATGCTGGGGCGAACACTATGTCGTATTTCTCGGGCGGGAGCTTTCGGCAGATAAGCTCGGCAAAAACTCCCGCAAGGGCAGAAGTGAATTCGCCTGTGTAAAACACCCCTGAGCTGAAAAAATAGGGGGAAACCCTGCCTGACTTGAGGGTGAATGAGCCGAATTTCAGCGCCCCTGCGTAAATGGCAAGGTCAAGAAAATCCTGCTGGTATTTCTCCATGATGGAAGTTGGGAGAAGAGCCTTTTAGAGGTTTGCCTAACGCATGGGGCAAAAAGAAGAAAGGGGGAAGAGGGAATTATGCTGACGGCTGCTCTTCCGAAGCAGAAGGCGCGCCTTCAATTTTCTCGGCAACGGCGCAGGAGGGCTTCACGGTGTTTATCCGTATCCTGCACTTGTCGCCGACAGCAGTTCCTGGGACGAATATCACAAACCCGTCCTTCTTTGCTATGCCGTCTCCCTTTGCGGCAACCGCCTCTATGGTCACGTCCAGCTCGTCGCCGACCTTGACCGGCTTGGGCATGTCTGGTCCGCCTCTTCCAAATGCCATTTTCTCACATCCTTTTTTCAGCTGGAAAGCATTCACAATTTGCAGCCGCATTCATCCATAACATCCTGCCACTTCAAGTAGTGCATGCTTTCTCTGCCCATTATTCTGGCACGTTAGTTTAAAAATCCAACTGGCTTTGCTCAGAAAAAAGAGAGAGCGCCTGATGAGGCAAGGGAGAATGCAAGCAGGCTGGCAGGGGCGCAGATGGCAAAGTAAAGCGCGAAGCGCCAGGGAGAGCTTTCTGCAAGCGAAAGAAAGATTGAGGAGGAAAGCGCGTTGAGAAGGAGGTATATCTGGCAGGAGGCAAGAAGGGCAGGTAAAGCGGCATTTGAAGAAGGCAGGCTTTTTGATATGGCAGGCACAAGGGCGGCGACGGTGCCAAGGATAAGCGGGACGAGGAGGGCGGATGCGGCAAGCACGGTGTAGCGCTGTATGGCAAGCAGGGCTGCCCGCTCCCGCACAAGAAGAAAAAACGAAACGACGTCTGAGGCGGCTTCCCTTAGGGCAAAATACATGTCCGCCCCGGTTTCATAGCAGACTGTCAGGAGGCAAAGGCAGCGGCGCACAAGAGGAGTGGGGCAGTGGGCGGCTGCTGCCGCCATGGAGGATTGGAAGCTCTCGCCTGCCTTCTGCCTTCGCAGGGCTATGGCGAAAGCCTCGGAAAGCCTGCCAAATCCGCCCCTTGCAAGAAGCGAAATCATCCGCTCGGCGGAAAGGAGGCGGTGGGTGGAGGCTGCTGTGTAGAGGGCATCTGGAAGAAACTGCTCTGCCTTCTCCGCCTCGCTTCTTGAAAGATAGGAAAGGAGGAAGTATATGGCTGGCGCGGCTGAGAGAGAAAGCAGGCTGAAGGCTGGCATGCCGGCAAAAAAGAAAAAGGCGCAAAGCGAAAGCGAAGAGAGGGCAAGAGCCGCTGCAAAAGCCCTTTTCCCCAATCTGAAGCCCGACTTTTCAAGAAGCTCGTCCAGAAAGTCTTCTCTTGGCTGCTTTGGCAGAGAGGGAGGAAGGAAAAGAAGCATCGCGCCCAATGAGAGGGCGTTGAGCGCAGGAAATACGGCGCAGAACGCCGCCCACACCTGCCATTCTGAAAAGGTAGATTGCGAAAGAAGGGGGGCTGCGGCGGCAAACACCATGAAAAAGGATGGCAGCAGGGCAGAAGTCGCGATGAAGAGGAGGGAGAGGACGGAAAGCCTGGCAGACTGGATGCGCATAAGCGAAAGCTGGGAGGCTGAAAGCTCTTCGGATGCGCGCTTGAGGGGCTCTGAGCTGCCGCCGGTTTCGTAGATGGTGCAGAGAAGCAGGATGCAGCGCTTTATCGGAATTGAGAAGTACTTGGAGTGGATGGAAAGGAGGGCTGACTGCACTGTTGAGCCGCTTCTTACCGCCTTGTCGGCGGAAAGAAAGTCCGCGGATAGGAAATAGCCTGCTTGTCCTATCCTGCGGATGCACTGCTCAAACGGAATCTTGACATCAAGGTAGATGGAAAACTCCCTCATTATGAAGGGGAGCTCTGATTCTGCTGTGCTTCGGGCGCGAAAGGCAAGAACGGAGGGAAGCAGGTAAAGCGCGCCGAACGAGGCGGACAGAAAAAGGAGCATGCCTCCGAACGAAACGGCGGGCGAAAAGTCCAGCAAAATCAGGGCGGCAAACGCTGGAAGGGAGAGGATGGCGGAAATCGCAAGGGAGCCTGAAAGATAGCGCTTTGCGTCCTCGGAAACCGACGCTTCGGAAAAGTTGCGCCTTATCCTGCTTATTGAAGAGCCTGAAAAGGGCAAGTCGGCAAAGCCGAAAGAGGCGACTGCGGAAATAAGCGCATTAGCGTTTGGCTGCGTGCCCCCCACCTCCGAAAAGGAATTTCTGCAACTCTGCAAAGGAGCGCTCAAAACTTGCCTGCCTTGCCCTGCAGAAGAACTCCTGCCTTCGCAGAATCTCCTCTCTTGCCTCGCGCTGCGGCATGCCGCTTCCCTCAGATATCATGCTGATGAGGAGATTGAGGGCTGGCTGCGAAAACCTGCCTCCTTGGAAGACGACGCGGGGGGACATTATCGCGCCTTCGTTTGCTATTGAAATTTCAGTCACTTTCCTTTTTTCCTTCAAGGCGCGCCTTTTCGCATCGTAGGCAGAAACCCTTCTTTGGACGATGAAGAGGCTTATCCCTTCAAGGTCCGCCTCCAAGCAGCCCATCATCCTCAGGCGAAGGCAGGCATCGCGTGCGGACTGCGCATGGAAGGTTGAATAGCACCCCTTTGCCTGCCCTGAAAGCGCGGACTCCACGAATGCGCGCGCCTCGCCCGCCTGCCGGACTTCCCCGACCACCACCCTGTCCGGCCGCATGCGGAGAGAGTCGCGGACAAGCTCAACCATGGATATGCCTGCCTCCTCAAAAGGCACAAGCCGAAGCTGATGGGGGTGCGGAATTGAGATTTCAGGAGTTTCCTCAATCAGAAGGATGCGCTCCGACGCCGGCACGAATGAGAGGAGGGCATTTAGGGTGGAGGTCTTGCCTGATGCAGTGTTGCCGCAGACAAGGATGGAAAGGTCTGCCTGCACTGCAAGCGAGAGGATTGCCATGAGCCTTGGCTCAAATGTCCCAAGCGAAAGCAGGTCATAAGGCGAAAGCCTCTCCCTCCCGAATTTCCGTATTGTCATCTCGCATGGGGAAACCGGCGGCATTGAAGCGTGAAGCCGGCTTCCGTCTTCAAGCACCGCATTCAGGCGCGGCTGCTGAGCCGTCAGGCGCCTGCCCAGGTTCCTTGCCAGCCTGTTGGCGAGAGATACGAAATATTCCTGGCTTTCAAGCGCGACGTTTGTTTTTTTCCATCCTTCCCCGCGCACATAGACATAGACTGGTAGGTCAAGCCCTATTATGGCTATCTCCTCAAGCGACTGGTCTGCCAGAAGCTCCTCCAGAAAGCCGTTGCCGAATGTCTGGGAGTAGATTGTTTTTGACAGGTAGTGGCGCTGGTCGGATGCAAGCTCAAGTCCCTCCTGCTGGCAGTAGGAATCAAGAAGGCTTTCGGCAAGCTCAAGTCCCTCCTGCTTTGCCGGGCTTTCCCTTTTTTGCATCTGGCGCCTGCACTCCTCGCAGACTCTGGCGACCACTTCCTCTTCCTCTTCTGAAAGGCGGGGAAGCCGCAGGCGGTAGTCGCATTTCCAGTCCCCGCTTTTCCAGCCAAGCCCCATTAAAGCACCGCCCGCCCGTCCTGCGCGCATGAAATTGCGTCGCCCTCCTCTATTTTCAGCTGTGTGGTAAGCCTGGGGGGAAGCTCAAGAAGGTAGCGCGCCTTTTTTTGAGGCAAAACAAGGTCCTTCCCAGGCGGAATCCTCCTGAATATCTCCACCACCCTACCCTCGGAGGAAACATAGACTGCGTCAAACTCGCCAGGGCAGAAGTGCGAGTGTATAGGGTATATCCCGTCTGAGGGGAATATGAAAAGGATTGGAACCACTTTTTTTCTGAACATCAGCCCGCGCACACGCAAAAATTCGGTGTCAGCAATCTCCACATCGGCAACGACGGACTTCCTTTTTGTCAGGTTGGAAAGCTCCATCTTCCCACTTCCGGCAGATTCTCATTTTCCGTATTTCCTTTTCCTTTTTGAGTAATCCGCGAGGGCTTTGCGGAAATCCGACTCGCGGAAGTCTGGCCAGAGCTTTTTTGAGAAATGAAACTCGGAGTAGGCGGACTGCCAGGGGAGAAAGCCCGACGTTCTGATTTCGCCGGAAGTCCTGATGATGAGGTCCGGGGAGTCTGAGAGGTAAAGAAGCGCTGAAAAAGACTTTTCGTCAAGCCTTTTCTTGCCCATCTGTATGGCTCGGTTGACTGCGTCAAGTATCTCCTGCCTGCCCCCATACGCTAAAAGAAGGTTCAGGGTATAGCGGGAAAAGCGGCGGGTCTGATTTTCAGCCTCCCGCATTTTTTCTTGGATGTCGCGCGGAAAGGACGAGATTCTGCCAAGAAAGCGCACCCGGACTTTGTATTTTTTATAGTCTTTCCTGAGACCCTCTGAAAGCTTCTGCTTGAAAAGCTCCATAAGCCCAGCCACTTCCTTTCTGTCCCGCATGAAGTTCTCTGTGGAAAACCCCCACATTGTCAGCGTGTGAATGCCGTATTTGCGGCACCAGCGCAAAACGTTGCCTATGTTGTCTATTCCTGCCGCGTGCCCTTGCACAGGGTCAAGCCCGCGTTTTCTAGCCCACCTCCTGTTGCCGTCGGGGATAATCGCTATGTGCCTTGGCTTCATCTTTTCATCCTCCCTCCCAAGCTTGGAATTGGGCAAAAAAGCTATTTAATGCCCCGCCTTTTTACAAGCCCCACCCTCCTGCTAAAAGCCGCATAGCTGGAAAAGGCGTGCACATAGGGGAAAGAGGAGCCGCCGCAAAGCGTGCGGGGTGCTGAAAGGAATGAAGAACCATCCAGCTGACTTATGCCCGAAAACTCTGTATAGACATTGCCTACTTCAGATGGGTGGTGTGCATCGCTTCCTGCGATTGTTGGCTTGCCTGTCTTTTTGGCAAACAAAAGCGCCTGCGTGTTTTGCTGGGGCAGTATTACCCTTGCGTTGAACGCCTCAATTGCATCTATTTTGGAAAGCACGCTTGGAGGGAGGCGCTCAAGATTCAAGCCCTTGCGAAGCACGTCAAATGGGTGGGCGGCTGCGCAGACTGCTTGCTGGCGATTGACTTCAAAAAGCACTTGCTCAATAGTGCCAGGAGATATTTTCTCTTTCACGAAATAGACAAGAAGCTCTCCTTTGTCCGTTGCCACTTCCTCGCCCACTATGACCTGTAGCTCCATCTCCTTTTCCTTTGCAAGCTTCTGCGCTTCAATGGCGCCTGCTGTTTCATTGTGGTCTGTTATCGCGATTGCGGAAAGCCCCTTTTTTACTGCCGAGGAAAGCACATCCTCAATGCGGGAAAGGGAATCTATGGAGTACTCTGTGTGAATGTGCAAGTCCGCTTTGAAGACCCTTTTTTCCTCATTCACCCTGCCCACCTGCAATCCTGCGAGCCACTATCCTGCTGTAAGATGAAATGATGGACGGCGGCGAGAGCATAGTGCTTATCCTGTCCATCCTGCCTATCTCGGATATGAGGTCTTCAAACAGCAGCGCCTTTGAGAAGGAAAGCAGCCACGGATTTGGCTCGCCCATGCCGATATTCAAAATTGAGCGGAAGAGGCTGTGAAGGGACAGGTCAAGCCAGTAAGAGGACTTCCACTCCTCAACATACTTCTCGGGCTGGTTGCAGTATTTTCCGGCGAGAAATCCGCAGCGCGCCCCGAAAAATACGCCTCCGCCGGTGGTCGCCTTCACCTGACCTGCGGCATCCCCTGCTAAAACCACGCAATAGCCGCCTTTTCTCATAGCAGTCCTTTTGCGCATTGCAGTGGGGATGACTGCTGAAAGCTGCTGCCGGGGCTTGCTTTTGACGCCAAGAGAGGAGAGAAAACGCCTGTAATAGCCGTATGGATGGTGTGGGAGGGAAACGCCTATTCCTATCTTTGCTGATTCTTCATTTATGGGTATTTTCCAGCCGAAAAAGCCGGGGAAGTCCCTGCCCGAGAGATAGATTTCTGTCTGGCTTGGGTTTTCACAGTCAAGCCTGAAATTGCCTTGCATGCACGCGACAAAGGAGGGTATTTTTGGGAACCCGAAATGCTGCGCGACGGATGATGCGGGACCATCAGCCCCGACTATGTTTTTTGCCTTGAAGCTGCGCGTGACTTTCCTGCCAAGCTCCAGCCTGCCGCCCTGCTCCACAAAGGACTGCGCGGCAAGCTGGTCAAGCCCGCTTCTTGAAACAAGGACGGCTACCTCGTTTTTTGGAGTTATTACAAATTCCTGCTTCCCGCAGATTATCTTCGCGGAGGTGATTGTGTTGAGCGCGACTTTTTTGTAATCCACATAGGGGCGAAGAGATTCCAGCCCGGAGCGCGAAATCAATCCAGAGCATGCTTCGGGCTCGCCAATTTTGCGGTGCTCCTCTGAAATGAGGGCTGAAAAGCCCGCCTCAAGCGCGCCTATCCCGGCAAAGCAGCCAGCAGGCCCTCCGCCCACGATGTGGACATCTAACATGCGTTCTGAAAATGAGGCGCACCTTTTTAATATTCTATTGGACAGGAAGGAGGGAGAGGTTTGGAGGAAGGCTAAGATTGGCGCCTGATGAAGACCTCTGCGGCTTTGGTGTGTGGGGGTTTTGGAAAAATGCGTGGGTTGGCGTACGGAGGAAAGAGCGAAAACCCGCTTTCAGTGTAGCGTGGGGGTTTTG
>JAOAJL010000004.1:15965-73748 GCA_026414185.1 Microcaldota archaeon
GGGTTTTGGAAAAATGCGTGGGTTGGCGTACGGAGGAAAGAGCGAAAACCCGCTTTCAGTGTAGCGTGGGGGTTTTGGAAAAATGCGTGGGTTGGCGTACGGAGGAAAGAGCGAAAACCCGCTTTCAGTGTAGCGTGGGGGTTTTGCAATGGTGGCGTTTGAGTTCAACTTTGTATATCAGAACTTCTTGGTGTTAATATCGGCGCTGGTTCCCGGGCTTGCGGTGGGAATCCCCCTTTTGCGCAAGTCGGAGCTTTCCGTTTTGGAAAAGGTGCTCATTTCGTTCTTTCTTGGGCTCGTCATAGTCCCCTCCATGCTTTTTTTTGAAGCCCTCGCAGGAGCGCAATTTTCGCTTTTCCTTGTGCTTGTGAACATATTCGTCGTGTGCGCGGCTGGGATTTTTTGGGGCATGAAAGAGGGCGCGTTCCGCTTTGAGATTCCGAAGATTGACATTGATGCACTGCTTGAGCTGAAAGAGGCGCAGAGGCACCTTCCTTCTGTCCTTTTGCTTTTGGCGGTGCTTGTCGCATTTTGGCTTCGCATCCAGACCTACTCGCCTATCTATGCAGAACTTGACCCGTATTGGTATGTTTATGGGACAGGGCAGATAATACGCGAGGGGTCTGTGCCGCCTCATGACGACACTGCCTGGTGGCCAGAGGCGAAGTCAAGCCATCGCGATGTCCCTTTGAAGATGTATCTTGAGGCGCACTGGTATGCGCTTTACACGGGCGGCGGTCCTTATAACAACTACCTTCTTTTTGTGACTTCCTCCTGGCTCCCCCCGATTGCCGCTGCGATGGCGTCGTTTGGCGCCTATCTCCTTTTCAGCGCCTATGCAGGAAGGAGGTATGGACTTTTTGCCGCCTATCTTCTGGCTTTTCTTCCCATAACGATGTTCAAGATGCAGGCTGGCGTGAATGAAGCCGCGCCTTATGGAGTGATGGCGATATTTGTCAGCCTCGGGACTTTTGCGCTTGCGGCTGTGAAAAAAGACATGAACCTGGGAGTTGTTTCCTCAATCGCCTTTTTTGCGGGCATGGCAGGCTCAAATTACGCGCCTGTCGCCTCGCTGGCATTAGGGGGGTTTGTGGCGCTTCAGGCGCTTGATTACTTTGTGCGCGGCAAAAAAAACCACCAGTTTCTCATCCTCTGCGCTGTGGTTGCCGTCGGGATAATCCTTGGGAGGGTGGCTGAAAATCTCTACACGGGCGGCATTTCAGGAGTGGTAGCCGGCTTGCTTTCAGGACCGATATTCATCATGGCAGGAGCCCTTGCCCTTGCTTATGGTGCCGAAAAGCTTGTGGAGGGCGGAATGCCGCAGAAAAGAAGGGCGGCTGCTGCCCTTGCCTGCTTGCTTGCCTTTCTGTTGGTCATCATAGTCCCAAGCCCGCTTGGGAAATTCGTCAAAAGCCAGCTTGGTGGCTACGTGGCTGCCGCGGATTTCAACGCTCCGCTTGAGCGCACTATCGCCGAACAAGGAAGGGCAGGGGCGAGCTTTGAGGGCGAAAGCTCTATTCTTGGCTGGGTGCCTGCCAGCCACGCGGATGCCGCAGTGCTCAAAAAAGACCCAGCAGCGTCCCTTGTTTTTTTCATAGCAGGCTTTGACCCTTCTTCCATGGGGAAGGCGATGGAGGGGGCAACTTTGCTTTCAAGCATAGGCTGGGTGTCTTCCGCCCTGTCCAACTTGTTTTTGGGAATCTGCTTTTCTGCAATCTCAATTCCGCTGAATGTCGTGCTTGGCTTTTTGCGGTATTTCGCCCTTCTTCCCACAGAGGTGCCAGGCGAGCCTTCAACCACCCTGCCAACCTACACCACCCCGTTTTCCATGCTGGCAAACGGCTCTCTTTCAGTTGCCACCTGGCTTTTCAACAGCCTCCTTGACACCCGCATAACTTCTGACTTGAAATCAGACTCTTTGGTGCTCTTTTTCCTTCTGACAGCAACTGTGGGGATGGTTGCGCGCCACTTCATACGCAGGGGGGAGGAACGCGACGAGCCCTCCATTGCCATCTTGCTTTTGCTTTTCATACTGCCGGTTTCGTACGTGGGGCTCAACAAGATAAAGTTCGGTCTTTTTGTTGGCTTGGGGGTCGCGGCGGCTGCAACCGCGGCAATCTTTGAGCTTGAGCTTGCGGCTGCGTGGCTTGCAAGAAAATACAGGGCGCTGCCCGAGGCGGATGTGCGCAAGATATTCACGGCGTTTCTTTGCATGATGGTGCTTGCGCAGGCATTCGGTCCTGCTGGCTATGCAAAATACGTCCTTCCGGTGTCTTTTTCCGTGCGCTACCAGGACGACCCCGTCGGGCTTGCGCCGAAGATGGAAATGCTATGCGAGCAGCTTCGGGCAAAAGGATACTATGACCCTGAAATATGCGCCGCGGGGATAGACCCCTCTTATCCCGACACCATAAACAGGCAGTTCAACTCAAAGGTGTGCATGGTTTCGCAGCTTTCAATCTTTGACTTGGTTCCTGGCAACAGCAAGGCTGAGCAGAATGCGGCGCTTGAGGCAAGGACAGGCGCTGGGTCAAGGTGCCACCGCCTCTCAGAATACTGGGTTGAAACGATGGAATGGATAAACCGCAACCTGGCGCCGGATGACAGGGTAACCTCCTGGTGGGACTACGGCCATTGGATAAACTACTTCGGTGACAGGAAAGCCGTGCTGCGCAACGAGCATGTCTCAAGGGGAATGATTGGCAGGATTGCGCACGACTACATAGATGGGAAGCCCGAGGATCTGATAAAAACCATGAACTACTACGACAGCCGGTATGTCCTTTTTGACGGCGAACTTATTGACAGCGGAAACATGTTCGGGGGCAAGTATGGGGCGCTCAACTACCTTTCCTGCGCGCATGACCGCCAGACTTCCGTTCAGCAGTCTCCGGGAGAATCTGACTGCGAGTGGCGCCACGCGCCAGAGCGGGTAGTCATACCGAAAGTCCTGCTTCCGCAGATAAGTTGCGTCATATCTGAAAGCCAGCAGACCACAGGCGTGTATGTCTATGTGGTTGATAAGTACGGCTCAATAGACCAGAACAAACCGGACTACTGCCTTGGCGAAGTTACGCTTTCCACCGGGGAGAGGATTTCGGCTCTTTACTATCTTGACAGGCGCGATGAGAACGGCGATCTTAAGCTGAACAAGGGGTTCTTGCGCCAGCTTTGGGATGGAAACGACGCCGCATCCTATGAGTTGGTCTACAACAACCTGCCTGTCTGGCCAGGCGCAAACGGAACATTTGTGGGTGGCATGGAGGATGCGAAAACTAAGTTCTACACATCAAACCTATACCGCGGCTACTACCTGCGCCAGCTTGACGGATTTGACTTGGTATTCTCCTCTGCAAACGGCGAGGTGAAGATATACAAGATGAAGGATGAGTTCTGGAAGGGGAACAAGGAGGGCTATGTTGACCCTGTGGCTGCCGCCGCCACCCAATAGCAGGTGGGATTAGGATGGGGATGGGGCTTTTCGGAACAAATGGCGTGCGAGGGACGATTGACAAGCTCACGCCCATGCTTGCATTTGACCTTGCGGCGGCTTTCGCAAGCAGATGTGAAAAGGGCAAAATCGCCCTTGCGCGCGACATGCGGCTTACTTCCCCGCTTCTCCACTCAGCTGTTCTTGCGGGCATAATGTATGCCGGCAGGGACGCTGTTGATTTCGGATTGGTTTCCTCCCCGGTCGCTGAATATGCGCACCACAAGGCAGGGACAACCGGCTTGATAATCGTCACCGCCTCGCACAACCCTCCGGAGTGGAACGCCCTGAAATTTGTTGATGAAAACGGGGTTGCGATATCTGCGGAACGGGGCGAAGCGATAGAGAAGTCGGCTCTCTCAAAAGCTTATTACAAGGCGGACTGGATGGGGGTTGGCGGCTACGAGGAGAAATGTGGTGCCACTGAGCAACACGCAAAGGCTTGCCTTGAGGCTTTGGATGCCGAGAAGATAAGGAAAGGAAGGCTGAGGGTTGCCCTTGACTTTGGCAACGGCACAAGCTCGCTTTCATCTTCGCTGTTCTCCTCGCTTGGCTGCGAGGTTATTGCTCTGAATGAGAAGCTTGACGGAAATTTCCCAGGCAGGCTCTCTGAGCCTTCTGAGCAGAATGTCCAGAGGCTGCTTGGGGTGGTGAGGGAAAATTCCTGCGACTTTGGGGTTGCCTGGGATGGCGACTCCGACAGGGTGATATTCGTTGATGAGAATGGCAGGTGGATTGTGGGGGATAGAGGGTTTGCAATTTCCGCAAAGAGAGCTTGCCAAGAAGCCGCAGAGTCCGGCAAGAAGGACTTCTTCGTTGTCACCACGGTTGCAACAAGCCGCGCGGTTGAGGAATCGTGCGCGCCTTTTGGCGCGAAAACTATATACACGAAGGTCGGGGCGCCTTACCTGTCAGAGAAAATGAGGGAGCTTTCTGGCTTGGCGGTAAGCGGGGGGGAGGAGGTCGGCGGCATCATCTGGCCCTCCTTTTCGCTTGCCAAAGACGGCATATTCGCAGCCGCGAAGATGTGCGAGCTTGTATGCGAAAGGAAGCTCAGCGAGCTTGTTTCCGAGCTGCCGCTTTATTACAACTCAAAGTCAAAGCCGCAGATTTCTCCGGAAAGGAAGAGGGAGGCGCTTGAGGCTGCGAAAAAGCACGCGGAGGGGATGGAGGGCGGGCGCCTGACTCTCGTGGATGGAGTTCGTGTTGACCTTGAGGATGGATGGGCGATTGTGCGGGCTTCTGGAACTGAAAATGCGCTCAGGATATTTGCTGAGGGAAAAACGCAGAAGAGGGCTGAGCAGCTGCGCAGGGAGTTTGAGGATGCGCTAAGCGGCATGATAGGCTAACTTCTGCTTTTGTAGTATTCTATAAGCCGCCTTATCCCTTCCTCAAGGGGAACTTTTGCCTTAAAGCCGAGCTTCTTTTCAGCCCTGCTTGTGTCTGCCTGCGTGCGGGCTACGTAGTTTTTTATCGTGTTTTGCCTGTAGAGCGGTGCGATTGAGGTGCCCAGCTTCTGGTTGAGGAGTGCAATCATCTCGTTTATGGACGTTTCCCTGCCGGTTCCTACGTTGAATATTCCGAACCTTATGCGGCTTTTGGCTGCCAGCAGGTTTGCATCCACCACATCCTCCACATAGGTAAAGTCCCTCGTCTGCTTCCCATCGCCGAAAACGACAGGTGCCTCCCCTTTCATCATCGCCCACAGAAACTGCGAGACTAAGTTGGCATACTGCCTTTTGTATTCTTCACGCTCCCCGTAAACCGAAAAGTAGCGCAACCCTATTGAGCGCACGCCGTAGAGCCTGAAATAAAGCTCCGCCAGCCTTTCCATCGCATAGCGCGCCTCTGTGTAGTAGTCGGTCACCTTTATCCTGGCGGTTTCCCTGTGCGGCGGCTCAATGCCGTTGTAAAGCGAGGAGGAGGAAGCGAAAACCAGCCTGCAGTCCTTTGCACGGCAATACTCAAGCACGGCAACCATGTCCTCAATCGCCTTAGCTGTAAGAAAGGGGTTGTCCTTGTACATTGGCGAGGAGGAGTATACGCCTTGGTGGAAGACCGCCTCCGGCTTTTGGCTTACCTGCGAAATCGCCCTGCTTTCGGCTTTTATAAGCTGGATTTTTCCTGCAATGCCCGAAAGATTTCCCTCGTTTCCGGAAAAAAGATTGTCAATGACGACCAGTTTTTCTGCGCCAGAAGCAAGCCTGTGGGCTATGTGCGAGCCTATGAAGCCTGCCCCGCCTGTGATTACGTACATAAGAAAAACCTCCTGCGGATTAAAGGCAGCAGAGGTTTATGAAAGTTTGGGATGGTTTCAGCAGCCAAGAAAGCCCCTGAAAAAAAGGTGCGTCGCATTCTGCTCTTTTTCAGCCTCCTTTTTTGCTATCTGCCCAAGAAGCTGCTGGGTTTTTTCCAGCTTCTGCGAGATTGGAAGGTTTTCCGCCATGCTGTTTTTTTGGAAATCCTCGTCAATAAGCCCCTTCCTTGCGAGTATGCTCAGCACTTTTGCGAAGCGGGTCAGCGAGCGGTTTGAATCCTCCGTTCCAATCTTTTTTATGAGGGATTGCGCCTGCAGCAGCATTTTGCTTTTGGTTTTCTTTTGCGGTTGTGTCATTCCATAATTTTCCATCTGAAACACCCCATTCTAATATGATAATGAACCTTTTTAAGCATTATTGTATAAAAATATGCATATGCTGCGCTATGTGGAGGAGTTTTTCGCAGGAAGGAGGGCGGCGCTGAAGGTAGTCGGCGCTTTTCTTCGGCTTGGAATAAGGGTTGATGAGGCAGGAAAGCTTTACTGCGAAAGCATAGAGCTTGCCCCTGCCAAAGTCGCGCGCGCTCTTTCGGTGGATAGGCGGGTGGTGATTGAAACCGCAAGGGAAATCGCCTCTGACCCGCAGCTTTATCCTGTGTTTTCAGGGCTCCTTCCGATTGCCAACGTAGAGCGGGCGGCAAAATTTTTTGGGCACGATGTGATAGAGATAGGGGAAAACCCGTGCTCCATGGGGGTTGTGGCAAAAGTAACAGGCATCCTTGCCAAAAACAAAGTCAACATACGCCAGATAATAGCGGATGACCCTGACTTGTATCCTGAGCCAAGGCTGCGCATCGTGATTGACGGGCGCTTGCCGCAAAAGGCGCTGCTTGAAGTGCGAAAGCTTGGGTTGCAATCCATATCCCTTAAATAGACAAGGGGATACAGATTTGGGGTTGATTTCCATGGTTAAGGCAATTGTCTTATGCGGAGGCAAGGGGACCAGGCTTCGCCCCTATACATACACCATACCGAAGCCTATGCTGCCGCTTGGCAAAAAGCCCATACTGGAATATGTCCTCTCCACGCTGAAAAACGCGGGCATAACCGAAGTCACCTTGACTGTCGGCTATCTCTACGAGCAGATTGTGGATTACTTCGGGGACGGCAAGAGACTTGGGATGAAGCTCTCATATTCCATTGAAAAAAAAGAGCTTGGCACTGCAGGCTCCATTGCCCCGCTTTGCGGAAAGTTCAAGGAAACCTTCGTGGTGATGATGGGGGACCATCTTTCAAACATAGACATAGCGTCGCTTGTGAGGTTTCACAAGAGAGAGGGCGCAATAGCCACAGTTGCGCTAAACCGGAAGGGAGTGCCGCTTGAATACGGAGTTGCGGATGTGGAGGGAAGCCGCATAGTGCGCTTCCGGGAAAAGCCCATCGTGGAGAACCTTGTCAATTCAGGCGTCTATGCCTTTGAGCCCAGGATATTCCAGTACATCAAGGAGGGGGACGACTTTGCAAACGATGTTTTCCCGCTTCTTTTGCAAAAAAAGGAGAAGGTGTCCGGCTTTGTATTCACGGACTACTGGCTTGACATTGGAAGGACCACCGACTATGAGCACATAAACCAGCTTATTTCGGTTATTGATTTGACGAAGAAAATGCGCTGAATCAGATAGCTTCAAGCCCTATTCCGCCCCTGCCTTCTGGGCAAAGAAGGCTCCGCAAGCCCTCTTCAAGGGAAACGGAGGGGCAGTAGCCAATCTTTTGGCGGGCAAGAGAGATGTCCGCGCATGAGCGGGCGATATCCCCTGCCTTAGGCTCCCGAAAGACTGGCTGGGTTTTCTTGCCGGCTATCCTGACCATAAGCTCAACAAGCTCAATAAGAGAGGTTTCTTTCCCCGAGCCGATGTTGAGCGGAAAGCCAAATCCATCGCAGTGCAACGCAAGCTCAAACGCCCTGGCAACGTCGCTTATATGGACAAAGTCTCTTGTCTGCCTGCCGCTTCCGAAGATTTCCGGCTGGCGCCCTTCCGAGAATGCCTCTGCGAATTTTGCCACCACTCCTGCGTAGGGACTTGATGGCCGCTGCCCTTCTCCATAGACATTGAAAAGCCGAAGGGCAACGTTTTTCATGCCATAAAGGGAGTTGTAAAGAAGGACATAGCGCTCTGCGGTGAGCTTGGAAAGCCCGTAGGGGGAAAGCGGCGCCGTGGGATGCGACTCGGCTATCGGAATTTCCTTTGGGTTTCCATAAACTGCGGCGGAAGAGGAGTAGAGGACCTTTTCCACGCCTGCCTTCCTTGCCGCCTCCAGCACGTTGAGCGTGCCGCCCGCGTTCACCTGAAAGTCCGAGAACGGGTCGGCAATTGAGCCTTGCACGTCCACAAGGGCGGCAAGGTGGATTACCGCCTCAGCCCCTGCGAAAAGGCGATGCATGCGCGGAAAGTCAAGCACGGATGCTCTGACAAACTCCGCTGTGGTGCCTGGAGGTGGCGGGGCGATGTCTATTATCCTCACTGGATAGCCCTCCTCGCAGAGAAGGGAGCAGAGGCGCGAGCCTATGAAGCCGGAGCCGCCTGTGATTACTATCATCTGATTACCTCATCCCAACGCCTTCCCATAAAGCAGTATCGCCGCCAATGCGCACAGCATCTCCATCGCGATAAAGGTCAGGACAAGCTTCTGCTCCGAAACTCCGTTGTATTGCTTCATCACAAGCTGTGCAAAGCCGCGCACCTTGCCTTCAAGCGGATAGAGCTTGCCCTTGGCGCCTATCTCCCCCCACCATTTTGTTGAGGGAAAGCCGTTTTTCGCTTTTATGAAAAAGTCAACCACATAAGGCACCACCAGTATCGCCCCTGCCGACTCCAGATTCCCAAGTATGACTGCCACCGCAAGAGCCGCGCCTATTGACAGGTTGCCTATGTCGCCTGTGAAAACCCGCGCTGGATACCAGTTGAAGCGCAGGAAGGCTGCAAGAGCTCCAAGCATTGCGGCTGAGATAAGAGCCATCTCCACTGAGCCGTGCTGGAAGGCAAGAACCAGAGTGGTTGCGAAAATGACGCTGCCCATCCCCGCCTCCATGCCGTTGAAGCCCGCCAGCATGTTGGTGAGGTTGGCTGCGACAGTCACGCCAAGAGGTATGAGCAGAACCACATACACTATCCCGAAATCAACAGCCCCGATGAAGGGCAGGGAGACAACCGTGCTTCCTGCCGCAGAAACCGCAACAAGCGGAAGCGCAGCTGCCATCGGCAAGACCGCCTTCACCGCCTGCCGCATGGAGAAAAGGTCGTCATAAGTCCCGATAAGCGCTATTATCATCATGGTCAGCATGGCGGCAAGCACCTCTATGAGCTTGAACTGGAAGCCCAGGAAGGTCTGCATGGCTATGGCAAGAAGGAGTGCGCCGACTGCGCCCATCACAATCCCAAGCCCGCCCATCTCCGCAACCTCGGGGTTGCCGACTTTGTTCATATCTTTGCCGACTATCCCGCCAAGGCGGAGCTTCCTTATCAGGAACGGCAGGGAAAGAGAAGTTGTCAGAAAGGCGCAAAGGAGGACTGCTGCTATGTAGACAACATCCATCAAACCACCTTGTAAACATCTGAGGAGCCGTGCGAAAAGACATTGGAGAGCTCCCCTGCCAGCCCCGCGTATATCTTTATGAAATACGGGATGGGAGCGCCTTCTTCAATGACAATAAGCCTGTTGTCCTTGTCAGAGAAACTCCTGTGCGGCTTGAGAAGAATCATCGCCGAAAGCGGGATGGATGCGTATGCCTGCCCTGCGGAGTTGAGAAGCACCCCGTCTTTGAGCGACAGGTTTCCATCCTCAGAAAGCTCGCGCAGAAGGAGCCTTCCTGATGGGGAATAAAAAAGGGCAGCAGACCTTCCCTGCGAAGTCAAAGTGGCGCTGTAGCGGTATGACTCAAAGCCTCCTTGCGTTGAGAATTCCCCTCTGTCAAGGTCGGAAAGGGAGAGGATGATGTGGGTCCCCGGCGGAAGCCTTGGGCTTCCTGAAATGAGGTAGCTTGCGAGCTTGTCCGGATTTTCTATTTTTGCGCCTTGAAGGTAAAATTCGGCGGCATCGGCGTGAGAGAGGAGGGCGGCTGACTGCACGCGTAAGCCAGAGAGGAACGACAGCGACGAGGAGAGGTCGTAATCAAGGTAGGGAAGGGGCGGAAACAGAAGGTAGTAAGAGAATAGGGCTACGCAGAAAAGAGCGAAAAGAAGGATGGCAAAAAAGGGCGCAATCCGGTATTCATACAAATGGAGAAGGAGCGGGGCAAGGGCTGCCAAAATGGCGGAAAGTAGGGCAGCCTTGATTCCAAGGCTGTGTATTGAAATCCCAAGCAGGATGAAAAATGCCATCGTGAATGCCGCTGAAAGATGCACCTTTCTTTGGTGCTTGCCGTATAGCGCCTGGCTTGCGCCGTCTGAGGCAGGCAGAAGAAGAAGCAAGCCGGAGGCAAGGGGGGAGAAAAGAAGCGCAAGCAAGCCGGAGGCAATAAGCATGGCGTGCTCAAGCCTGCCTTGCCCAAAGGCAAAGCAGACTCCTGCCACTGAAGCTGCGGCAAGGAGGAAGCAGGCTTGGCTTAAGCCAGAAGAAAAGCCGGAAAGCGAAGGCTGCAGCGGAGCATGGAAAGAAAACGAAAGGAGCGCTGCCGCGGCGGAAAGAAGGAGGAAGGCTCCAGCCCGCTTTTCTTTTTTGGCGTGCGCAGAGACGGCAAATGAAAAAGCGAACAGGGATGCTGAAAGCCCGGCTGTAAAGTCGCAATATGCCGCAATAAAGGCAAGGATTGCGCACAGCAGGAAAATGGCTGGGCTGTGAAGCTGGAGGAAGAAGCCAAAAAGTAAGATGAACAGGGAAAGCGGAAGCATGGCAAGCAGCTGGGACGAATAGGCGCCAGGCGAGGATGCCAACGCCGCCGGGCCTGCCGCGAAGAGCAAAACCGCAAGCACCGCTGGGAGTGGTGCGGCGCCGGAAGCCCTGCACGCAAGATAAAGCGCCACCGCGCTTAGGGAAAGCACAATTGGCGCAAGCCAAAGAAGGGCGGTTGCGATGGAGGCGGCATCGCCAGCCAAGCCAAGCGCCCTGATGAGGAACGCTGCGAAGAGAATGTGCGGCTGCGCCTGCTTTCCTTCCAGCGCTCCTTCAATCTTTATGGCGCTTTCAAATTCCGGCAGGGTGGATTTTGGGGGGTAGAGCATGAAGCCTGCACACAGGGCAAAGACAAGCAAGGCGGGGTAGATGTCTTTCGCATCAGGCTTGAATTCCATAAGACCTCCTCTTTGTCAGCCCAGTTTTTATTTGCTGTGCCCGCTGGATTTCAGAAGCTCGGCAGCGCGCTTTGAAGATATGTTTTTTTCATCAACCATAATCTTGGCAATCTTTTCTATCTGCGCACCTTTTGCGCCTGCCGCGATTGCTATGTTTTTGGCGTGAAGCTCCATGTGCCCGCGCTGTATGCCCTCTGTGGAAAGGGCGCGCAGCGCCGCGAAATTCTGCGCAAGCCCGACGCTTGCCATTATGCAGGCAAGCTCCCCTGCGGACTTGACCCCGAGTATTGCGAGGGCAACTTGCGCAGTGGGAAGGGAGCGGATTGCCCCGCCGACAGTCCCCACTGCAAGAGGAAGCTCAATTGAGCCTTGCAAGTCGCCGTTTGGAAGCTTTTTGTAATTTGTCAGGGGCAGGTACCTGCCGCTTATCGCCGCATAGGCATGCGCCCCAGCTTCCACTGCCCTCCAGTCGTTGCCTGTTGCCAGCGCCACGGCGTCTATGCCGTTCATTATGCCCTTGTTGTGCGTGGCGCAGCGGAATATGTCCGAGTGGGCGAATGCCCATGCATCAAGCACGCCTTCAACCGCATCCTCCCCTATTGTCTCCTTTTTCCAGACGGCAGTGGCTCTGGCAAGCCTGCTTGCCGCAAGATTTGAGATTATCCTCAGGCGCACCTTCCCGCCGGCAAGCTGGCGGAGCTTCGGAGCCACCCCCTCAAGTATGGTATTGACGGTGTTTGCGCCCATGGAGTCACGCACGTCTATGTGGAACTCCGCTATCACCATCCCGCCGCGGGGCGTTTCAATGGCTCTTGCGCAAAAGCCCCTCAGCCCGCCTCCGTAGGATGCGATGTTCTCCGCGAACGGGGCGGCTGCTGAAAGTATCTCTGTCTTGGCACAATTCAGCTCCTCAGCCGCCTTTTTTGCATCTCCCAGCCCGACAAGCTGTATCTGCCCTATCATAATCGGCGGGTCTGCGGATGCGAAAAATCCGCCGCTGTCCCTGCAAAGCTTCGCGGCGTTGCTTGCAGCGGCTACGACAGAGGGCTCCTCTATGCTCATGGGCACGAGAACCTCCCTGCCGTTGACTATGAAATTGGTGGCAATGGCAAAGGGAAGGGGATGGAAGCCAAGCACGTTCTCTATGATGCGGTTTGCTGTGTCAAACGCAAGCGGCGAATCCGAGGCAAGCAC
This sequence comes from Microcaldota archaeon, assembly GCA_026414185.1. GTDB lineage: Archaea > Micrarchaeota > Micrarchaeia > Anstonellales > Anstonellaceae > UBA10161. The sequence goes on from JAOAJL010000004.1 coordinate 28,195, forward strand.
CTGCGCCTGCTCTTTTGAAAGGGAGCAGAACTTTTTCACAAGCCTTATCTTCTCTTTGCGCCCAAGCTTGTAAAAGCCGGACAGCGCTGATGATTTTTTCAGAGCCATCAGAATCACTTTCCAGCCGCCTCAATCAGGCAGATGAGCTTGTAGGCAAGCCGAGCGGCAAGGAAATCGGAGATGCGGTTGCCTGGAATGGGGCAAAGCTCCACCACGTCAAAGCCAACGATTTTCTTTCTTGCCGCAACTTCCGAAAGCAGCTCCGCAGCCTGCTTGTAGCGCAATCCACCCGGCTCAGGGGTGCCGACAGCAGGGCATTCTGAGGGGTCAAAGGCGTCCAGGTCTACCGTGACATACACCTCGCCTTTCAGCCTCTTCACAACCGCCGAGGCTTCAAATTCAGATCCGAAAACATCAAGCCCGCCCTTTCTTATCAGCTGCGCCTCCTCCTCCGAGTAGCTTCTCACCCCAACCGAAACCGCGTGGAAGGCTTCGCGGCAGCGGCGCATCACGCAGGCGTGGTTGAACTTTGTCCCTTCATACTCGTCCCGCATGTCCGCGTGGGCATCAAGGTGCAGCACTGAGATGCCTTTTGCGCGGCTGGCAAATGCGTTGAACGCGCCTATTGAGACTGAGTGCTCGCCCCCAAGCAGGATTGGGATTCTCTTTTCTCTCAGCACCGCCTCCACCGCCTCTTTCACATAGGCGCAGTTTTTCTCAGGCGAGCCCCGATGGACCTCAAGCTCCCCGAAGGTGTAGATTCCGCAGCCTGAAAAGTCTCGCTGCAGCTGGATGTCGTATGTTTCCACCTGCCTGCTTGCCTCTATTATCGCCTGCGGTCCGCTGCGCATGCCCACTCCGTAGCTTGCGGTTGAGTCATATGGGCAGGAGAGGACGACGTATTTGCTTTTCGCATAGTCATTTGGCACTCCCAGAAACGTCATCGGGACTCCTGCGTGGAATATTTCAAGAGCCATGCTACTACCCACACCGAAGAGGAGAGTGGGTGAATACACCTTTTAAAACTACCCGCCGCCAAATCCACACATGAAAACCGCCCTTTTGGCATACGGGCGCCTTTTCCGCATAGAGCACGCGCTGATGCTTGCTGTTGCAGTGCTTTTTGGAGAGCTTGTTGCGGCAGACTCCTTTGCCTTGCCCCTGCCTGCGCCAGAAACAATCCTCCTTTCGCTTGCAGTGCCAATCTTTCTTGAGATGGCGTCATTTGCTCTGAATGATTTTTTGGACATTGAAACTGACAGGGAAAACCGAAGAAAAGACAGGCCGCTTGTGAGCGGGGAGATTTCCCCAAGGCAGGCTCTTGCCGCCTCGGCGCTCTGCTATGCCGCAGGGCTTGCCGCAGCAGCCCCCTTGCCGACCCTTGCCTTCCAGCTCGCCTTGGTTTTCGCCCTCGCCTCAATACTTTACAGCTGGAAGCTCAAGGACATGATGCTTGTTGGCAACCTTTACATTGCCGCCTCAATGGCAGTGCCCTTTGTCTTTGGCAATATCGTGGTTTCTTCGCGGCTTGATGCGCCCGTTCTGGCAGTGGCGGCAGGGGCTTTTGTTTCCGGCTTGGGAAGGGAAATTGTGAAGTCCGCCGAGGATTTGGAGGGGGATGTGAAGCGCAGGAAAAGCAGGACGCTGCCTGCTGTTGTCGGCAAAAAAAATGCCTGCTTTCTTGCGGCGCTCCTTTACTTTTTGCTTGCTCCGCTTTCCCTGCTTCCGTTTTATTTCGGGCTCAGGGCGAATATCCTTTCTGCCGGGCTTGTGATTGTTGCCGCAGCAGCATTCTTTGCCATTGGGATTTCGGTTGCCAGGAACCAGGCGGGAGAGGGGCTTGAATCCGCAAGGAAAAGCTCCCTTCTTGCCGCGGGGGTCGGGCTTGCCGGCTATTGGGCAAGCCTGCTTCAAATTTAAACATTCCCACCCAATTGCGTTGCGGTGAGGTGGATGGAAGCGATAGTTTCAACAGACTTGCCCCTGAAGCGCTTTTCAAAAGGCAAGGTGCGCGAAACCTATGAGTTGCCCGATGGCAACCTGCTGATGGTTGCGACCGATCGCCTTTCTGCCTTTGACGTCGTTTTTTCCGAGGGCATACCCTACAAGGGAATCGTGCTTACAGAGCTGTCTCTTTTCTGGTTTGAAAAGCTCAGTGGCATTGTGGAAAACCACCTCATCTCCTCAAGGGTGCCTGCTGGCTTGCCGGATTACCTCAAAAGAAGGAGCATGGTGGTCAAAAAGGCAAAGCCCATCAAGCTTGAGTGCGTGGTGCGCGGATACCTGGCTGGAAGCGGGCTGAAGGAATACAACGAGAAAGGGACTGTGTGCGGCATACCCCTTCCGCCCGGCTTGAAAAACTCAAGCAAGCTTCCGCAGCCCCTTTTTACCCCAAGCACCAAGGCGGATGTCGGGCACGACATAAACGTGGATGAGAAAGAGGGGCAGAGGATAGTGGGCAAGGAAACCTACGAGCGCATCAAGGAGCTTTCCCTCAGGATATACACCACTGCCGCGGAGTATGCCGCAAAGCGCGGCGTGATACTGGCAGACACGAAGTTTGAATTCGGGCTTTATGACGGCAAGATAATCCTGATTGACGAGGTGCTCACGCCGGACTCCTCAAGATACTGGCCTGCGGACAGATACGAGGTTGGAAAAAATCAGCCCTCCTACGACAAGCAGTATGTCCGCGACTACCTTGAGGGGATTGGCTGGGACAAAAAGCCGCCAGCCCCGCGCCTTCCGCCCGAGGTGGTGGCAAAGACAACCGAGAAATACATTGAGGCTTATGAGAAAATCACGGGCAAGAAGTTCAAAAGGTAAAGGGGGTGGTTTGGATGGTGGATGTGCTGATAATGCTTGGAAGCGAGTCTGATATGGCGATAGCCGAGAAGGCGAAAAAGGCGCTTGACGAGCTTGGGATACCAAACGAGATAAAGGTGGCATCCGCGCACAGAGCTCCTGAGCTTGTGGATAAAATAGTTAGGGAGTCGGATGCGAAGGTGTTCATAGGGATTGCCGGGCTGTCGGCTGCCCTCCCCGGCGTTATCGCATCAAAGACGAAAAAGCCTGTGATTGGCGTTCCTGTGGATGTGAAGCTTGGCGGGCTGGACGCGCTTTTGTCCATCGCGCAGATACCCTCAGGGGTTCCTGTTGCCGCCGTAGGAATTGACAATGGGAAGAATGCCGCCCTTCTTGCCGCAAGGATACTTGCTTTGAGCGACAGGAAGCTTGCTGAAAAGCTTGAGAAAGGCAAGTGAATGCGTGAGGCAGATGACTCGCAAAGGCGAAACCAATCCAATACACCTGCCGCCTCTGCTGCGCGGCTGCAGGCGCGGCCCGCAGGTGATGCTGCCAAAAGACATCGGGATAATTCTTGCTTACTGCGGGGTGGGGAAAAACTCTGTTGTTGTTGATGCGGGCGCAGGAAGTGGATGGCTTGCAATTGCCCTTGCCAATGTATGCAGGCGTGTCGTATCATATGAATGGCGCGAGGAGTTTGCGCAATTGGCGGAAAAGAACGCCAAGCGGGCTGGCGTGTCGGATTCCCTTGAGGTAAAAAGAAAGGACGTCTTTGATGGGATTGACGAGCGCGATGTGGATTTGGTAACGCTGGACATGGCGGACTCGGACAAGGTCGTGCCGCATGCGCACGCTGCTTTGCGAAAAGGCGGCATGGTTTTTGGCTATCTTCCGCATGTGGAGCAGGCAAGAAAGTTTTTTGAGGCGTGCCAAGCCGCCGGTTTTTCGGATGTGCGGATGCTGGAGTGCATTGTGAGGGATTACCTCGTGCGGCAGGCAGGGGTGCGGCCTCAAAACACAGGGCTTGTCCACACAGGATATATTGTTTTTGCGACCAAGAAATAAATCCGGGAGGTGTGTTTGGATGAAGGAACTTGTTTTGGCACTTTTGATTTCGGCGGCGCTGCTTTTGGCAGGGTGCGCGGGGGGAAGCCAGCAACCTCCCTCCCAGCAGCAACCGCAGCAGGAGACGCCGAAAGCACCTGCGCCGCAGGAGAAGAAAGAAACTTCGCCCCCCTCCCTGCCGCCTTCCGAGGGGGAAAGCAAGCCCGCGGAGCAGTCGCCTCAGCCTGCCGTTGAGTCTGATACTTGCACAGTCGGTTTCCAAAAGGATGCCTCAAATGTTTATCTTGTGATGGTAGATGCGCAGACCTCAAAGGAAATTACTGTGAGCTGCCCGACAGGCACGCCAGCGGAAAGGAGAGGCACCCTTTACTTCTGCGAAAGGCTGGACTTTCCCGGGCAGGCGGTGGCTTACATAGACGGAAAGAAGTGCGGGGCTGCCTCGTTTGTGCGCGGAGCGTATGAAACAAAGGGCAGCTCCAAGATATTCTGCACCATCTTTCTTTCGCAGACTAGGCTTACTGCCGGGCAGAGCACTGAAACAACCATACAGACCTCAACGGGAGAAAAGGAAGTCCTGCTTGAATACACCTGCGGAAGCGAGATAAAAAGGCAGAAGCGAAGCGGGCTTGTGAGAGACGGGGCGATATGCACCTACAGCAAGCCCGGCACTTTTGTGGTGGAGGCAAAAATTGACGGGGAGGTATGCGACTCCAAGCTCATTGAGGTGTTCGCAAAGCCGAAAGACTGCTTTGTGCTGCCGACTGTGTTCTCAAAGGAAGGGGACTACTACGTGTATAAGGCGAAGGTTGCGGCGCGCGGCTACTCAGGCAACGACGAGATTTCCTACCGCTGCTACGACAACCTGTTTGGCATAAAGGTGCGCGACATACCAAACTCCACCGACTTCATAAAGGAAATTGAGTGCCGTGGCAAAAGCGGGCCTTTGAGCCAGCCTGTCAAGGTGCGCATCGGTGCGGATGAGTGCGGCTACATCCTGCCACAGTGAAAGTCGCCAGAGAAATTAAAAACATGGGCAGCAAAATAAGGGGCATGAGGCTCTTGCTTGCCGTTGTTTTCTTGCTTGCCGCCGCCCAGCTTTCATATTCTGGAAAGCCCGCTCCCCCACCCAGTCAGCAGGCTTCTCCTCTTCAAGATGTCAACGAGGCGGTATTTGCGCTTTGCAATGCCCTCAAATCCCTCCTTCCAGTAGTTGCGATGCTTATGATAGTGTTCGGAGCGGTGGTTTATGCCGCTGGGCAGATAATGGGGGCGGAAACAAGGGCAAGGGCAAACGTCTGGGCAACTGCGGCAGTCACGGGCGCGCTTGTTGCCATGCTGATTGCAACGGTCGCTCCAGCAGTTCTTTCAATGATGGTTCCTGGCGTTCAGTGCGACGTATTCGCTCCGTAAGAATATATAGGGGGTGGGAGCATGGGTGTAGGAAGAAGCGAGATAGTTCTGATGGCAGTGGCGGCGATTCTTCTGCTTTCTGCGTTTTCGTTTGCAGAGCAATCCCAGCCGCTTTCCACTGCGGCAATAACCTCAAAGCCGACCTCCGCTGTTTTTGTGCCAAAGGAAACTTCGGCAAAAATAAGGAAGGCGGATGTTGACTGGAAAGATGCGAGGATAGGCTACAACAATACCAGCCGCAATTTCACGGTGGTGATAAGCGCCTATGCTTTCAACAATTCAACAGGCAGGCTCTACAAGACAGGGACTGCAAACAACACAAGCGTCATTGTGGTTTACCAGGGAAGCGCGGCTGACAGATACAACCTTGTTGTGATAACTGGACCGCTGAAAACTGGCAAGACTTACGGCTCCTCAGCCACTCTCAGACGCGGGGAGGAGGCTCCGATTGCTGTGGAGCCTGACAAGAACTATGTGGTTAGAAAATGGGAAGTTTTGATGGGCGAATGCACGGTGAAGAACCCCTATGCGCCTTCTACGGAAGTGGCTATTTTTTCCTCTGACAAAAGAACATGCGTGGTTGAAGCACAGATGGGCAGCCTTCTTGACAGATACACGGGGGTTGCGACCTCTGGCGCTGAAGGAAAAGCGGTTTCCACCGGCACTGCGGGCGGAAAAGCAAATGCAGTCTGCACCGCTGCAAAGCCGGTATGCCCTGAAGGCACGCTTCTTGAAATTTCATCAGACCAGTTTGGTTGCCCGATTTACAACTGCAAAAAAACAGGGGCGGGTTGTCCAGTAGTAAAGCCCGACTGCCCACCAGGGAGCGTCTTGACGGAAGCTTACTCCCCTGACAAAGCGTCTGGCTGCGCAGCTTACGAATGCAGGAAGCTTTCCTGCCCGATAGCTTCAAGCGCCGCCCCTGGAGGCGTCAATATCTGGGAGGACTGCTCACTTTACGGCGGTGTTAAGCCCCCGCAGTGGATTGACGAGCTTGGATGCGTGCATGCCTGCCTGGAAACGAAGAAAACCTGCCCGACAAGCCAGCCGATACTTGAAGATTGCTCGGTCTTCGCAGGCGCGGTGCCTGCTGAGCCGTGGCTTGATGAAAATGGCTGCCTTCACAAGTGCAAAGGCTCTCCGCTTTGCACAGCAAAAAGCCAGCCTGTTTTGGTAGACTGCGGCAAAATCACAACGACGGTAAGCTGGCTCAACCAAAAGACCGGATGCTGGGAGGCATGCAAGCCCCCCGCTGTCTGCCCGATTGATGGTGTTATCGCGGATATTGATTGCGGAACTTCGCCGGGCATTGGAATTCAGACTAAGTATGTTGATGAGCAGGGATGCGTGCATGTGTGCAAGCCTGCCGCCGCAGTATGCCCTGTGAAGGGCGGGATAATTTATGACATTGACTGCTCTTCAACTGCGGCTGCTGCAGTGGTGCCTGAATACACTGACAAGGACGGCTGCATCCACAAGTGCAAAAAGCAGACCGTATCTGGCTGCGATACCAAAACCATAATTGAAGTGGACTGCTCTATGATGGGCAGGGTGGCAGCCCAGCCTTGGAAAGGAGAGGATGGCTGCCTCTACAAATGCTCTTCCTCAAAATCCTGCCCGACGAAGGCTGTGAAGTATGTGGATTGCGCGGCTTATGGAGCGGTTATGCCCGAAAAGTGGGTTGGAGAGGATGGGTGCACATATGCCTGCCTGGCAAAAGAGAAGAAATGCCCAAATGCGCAAGACCCGACGTATGTGGATTGCGCGGCAAGCACAAACCTGCCTTCGTATATTGATGAGAACGGCTGCACCTACCTCTGCAAAAAGACGCCTGTGTGCTCCCAGAAGGGAGTTCGGCTTGTGGACTGCTCTGCTGGAATTTCAGGAAAGGAGGGTGTTTGGGTTGGAGAGGATGGGTGCGCTTACGCATGCAAGAAAGCGCTTGTCTGTCTCTCCAGGGGTCTAAATTATGTGGACTGCCCGGACATCTTGCCCGAAGGATTCAGCTGGACTGATGATTCCGGATGCAAGTTTGCCTGCAGGAAAAAGGCGCTGTGTGCATCAGCTATGCCGGTGGTAAAGACGGACTGCCCGCCGACATCGCCGGCAAGCTATGTTGATGCCCAGATTGGTTGCACGGTGATTTGCAGGAATGTGGCGGAAGCTTTTGTCCCAAAAAACCAGACCAATCAAAGCAAGCCCGACTTGGTGATAAGCCAGATTTCAATCCCAGCCACAGTGACTGTCAATGTCCGCGTTTATGGAAGCATAACGACTAAAAACGTCGGTCAAGGGCATGCCGGCAATTCCACGACCGCCTATTACATAAACGGCGCTTTCGTCAACAGCATTCCAGTTCCGCCTTTGCCGCCAGGGGCCTCAAGCACGGGCAACGCAAGCTTCGTGTGCCTGCGCGCAGGGACTTATGCATTTAGCGCCAAGGCTGACTATTTGGGGGCAATCTTAGAGGAGAACGAGACCAACAACGAAAAGAACGTGACTTTCAGCTGCGTTCTTTCAAGCGGACAGGTGCAGACATCGCCTGTCGGCTCGGAAAGCATAGTTGCCTCCATGGCGGACACCTCAGGCAATCTTTATGCCAAGGTGATGGGCATTTTAGGAGTGCATCTGGAAAGCTACAGGTAGGATGGGCGCGCGGAGCAGTGCCCCGCCGCTGCCCGCTTTTCTTCTTTTCTTTCTTTCGCAGGCAGCACAAGCCTTAAAATGATGAAGGACAATATCCCAACCTCGTCGCTCAAAAGGTGGTTCTGATGACGAAGATTACCATACCTGCAATCGTGGAAGGCGGAAAGGCAACAGCCGGGCCACCGCTTGGCCCAGCCCTCGGCCCGCTTGGAGTGAATATAGCGGGCATAATAGACGAGATAAACCGCCAAACCCGCGATTTTGCCGGCTTAAAAGTCCCTGTGAAAGTGATTGTGGATAAAGCGACGAAAAAATTTGAGGTTGAGGTTGGAAGCCCCTCAACAGGCGAGCTTCTGAAAAAGGAGGCTGGGGCTGAAAAGGGAAGAAAGGGAGGTCCTGAGGACCCAAAGACAATCGGCAACCTAAAATTTGAGCAGGTTGTCAAGGTTGCGAAGATGAAAAGCGGCAGCTCGCTTGTGCGGAACTTGAAGCAGGGTGTAAAGGAGGTTCTTGGCACCTGCGTTTCGCTCGGGATAACGGTTGAAGGCAAGGATGCGCGGCAGATAAGAAAGGCGGTTGATGCCGGCGAGTACGACAGCCTGCTTTTGGGATGAGGGGGTTGGCTTTTCTTGGCTAAACCCTTTTATATCCTATTTCTGTTCTTTTCCCATGCGCCTGTCTTTTGCGGTTCTCTTGGTTTTCGCTTTTGCCTGCTGCCCAAGCTGGGGCAGGATTATCTGGAGTGCTTCTGCCACCGACGCTATTATAGGGGCGCCTGTTGTTTTTGGCTCGAAGGCGATTTATGCCTCCTATGATGGCTGGGTTTATGCTGTAAGTGCGGACAGCGGAACAGTCCTATGGACGTTTAACGCAAAGGAAAAGATAGAGATTGAGCCGCAGCCCATAGACTCTTCTGTCGTGGCTGTTGTGGCTGGAGACGAGCTTCTTTTCCTAAACAGCGCCTCTGGCTTGCTTTCCGGCAAGGCAAGCCTCAAATCCAAGCCGCTTTGGCTTGGAGGGGGCGAGGGCAGGGCTTTTGTCGCATTCAACGGCACTGTTGAGGCTTACGACAAGGACGGCAGGCTTGCGTGGAGGGAGGAGGTTGGGGGGCTGCCTGGGGCGATAGGGTATGGCAGGGGATTTGTGAGCCTCACCGCTGGGGGAAAACTCTATAGCCTTTCTGCGAAAAACGGCGCGAGGCGCTGGGAGCCTGTGGAGGCTGAAGACTCATTTACATCAAGGCCTGTGGAATACGACGGCAGCATATACTTCGGGGCAAGCGATGGCAAGGTTTATGCGGTTGATGCGGCAAGCGGAAGGATAAGATGGACGTATCAGACTGGCGGCTGGGCGGCTGGCAGCCCAGCCATTTCCTCATCCTCAATCTACATAGGCTCTTTGGACGGCACCCTCTATGCGCTTTCCACCAGCGGAAGCCTCCGCTGGAAATTTCCTACAGGTGGGGCAATCCATACCAAGCCAGAGCTTTATTCATCAGCAGGAAGCCTGGTTGCCGTCTTTGGAAGCGAGGATGGCAAGGTTTACGGAGTGGAAACTGCCAGTGGTTCTGAGAAGTGGTCCTATTCTGCCAACGGCAAACCCTCCTCGGCTGTTTATTACAAAGACTACTTCATCTTTTCCACAAGCAGAGGCAGGATTTATGCGCTTTCGCCCTCCCCGATTTGCAGCTTCAGTGTGCCCAAAAGCGGCGATGTTGTGGGAAATTGGCTTGTGGATTTTGAAGGCAGCGCAAGCTCGGAATACGCCATGCGCAGCGTGGAGGTGAGGCTTGAGGGGGCAGGATGGGTCAGAGCCAACGGAACTGAAAGATGGCACGCCGTGCTTGACATGCGCCAGGCGCAAGAAGGGGCGGTCAACATCCAGTGCCGCGCCAGCGATGAAAGCGGGAAGGCTGAAACTGACGATTATTCATTCATCACTCTTATCAAATCCGAAAGCGCACCATTAAGAAAGATGTTCATTGTGGCGCCTCCCCAGGTAGGGCAGAATGAGAGCTTCATCCTCTCAGTTCAGGATGAGTATGGGCGACAGTTGCGCGGTGTGCTTTTGAAGCTTGACGCGGATGAAGTAAAGGGGGACAGCCCGTTTTCCGTTGTCCTCGGAAAAAGCGGGCTTGTCAAGATAGGGGCTGAAAAGGACGGCTTTGAAAGCTCCCCGATAACAGTACGTGCAACAGGGGGTTCTGAAATTGTCGTTGTGGCTGTCTTTTTGCTTTTGGTTCTTGCGGCTGCCTTTTACTTTTTCGGCTGGAAAAGGCTGAAGGGGCTCGTTGAAAAGAAATAACACTTTTTACCACAAAGCTTAAATAGGTGAAGCACCAGGAATATACCATGGCAAAGCGCTTTCTTAATCATCACCAGCTTTCCCTTTTTGGTCAGACGGGAAAGCAGCCTGAGCCTGCCGTATTTCCAAGTAAGGAAGTCCTGGCTGAGGGCACTGCAAAAGTGCTGACTTACAAGGCATGGTCCTGCAAATTCCGCAAGAGGCTGGAGGATGACGGCAGCTTGCCTGAAAAGATAAAAAACAGCGCTCAGTACAGCGAGCTTGTCCGCCAGCTTGAAGAAACCGTGCAGTTCTACCGCAAGCGCGCCCTTGAGAATGTGTCCTACCTTCGCCATTATGGAGGGGCGGACAGGATCTACCGGACTCTGCTTTCCCTTGATGTCAGAAAGCGCGCCATCGGGGCTGCGGCGGAGGAGTTGGACAAGGCTTCAGGTAGCCTCATGAAAAGCGTTTCTGTTGATGGAGGGGATGCAAGCGAGAAGCAGGCTGCAGGATATGTCAGGACTCAGTGCACAATCATCAACCATGCCTGCACGATGCTTGTCTTTCTTGAAGAAAGAAGGTTTCTTGAAGCCATGAAACTTTACAACGAAAAGATAACAAATGAGAAAGACAGGGCGCGCTCGGCAAGATTCATGAAAAATGATGTGAAGCTTGATTCGGCTGTGAGGTCTTTCATGGCGGCCTGCCTTGACGATAGGATGCTGGGCGGCTAGGGCGGTCCTAGCCCTGCTTTGTTTCTTCCGCTTTTTGGAACACCTTTATCGTGTTTGCCTTTATGGTGACGGGTATTGGGACGGCAACTTCTGTCAGCTCAACTGTCACCTCGTCCTTGTTGGCGTCTATCTTTATTACGCGCGCCTTTTCGCCCTTGAAAGGACCGGACACAAGCTCCACTATGTCGCCTTTTGAGATGGAAAAGACGGCTGGCTTTGCAGCCTCAATCATGCCGTCTATCTCTTTTAGCTCCATCGGCTTTTTCAGCACGCCTTTTATGTGCGGGATGCGCAAGCCCGCCTGCCTGACTGAAACCTCGTCCTCGCCCTCAACAAGAAGATATCCCTTCAGGTCCTCAAAGTAGGCAATTGACCATATCTTCAAGCCCTCCTTCTTGACCTTCTTGGAGAGCATGTCAAGCACTACCTTTTCCTGCCCAGCCGTCACGCGATAAACGTATATCATATGGCACACCGGTCCTTTAAGCCGCTTCAAGCAGGCTCATGATGAATGAAATAAGGGCGCCGACAAGCCCGATCAATATTATGCCCGCGCCGGTTATCTTGACTATCTTTTCGTATTCTTTCTGCCTTGGGCGCGAGGCGACATTAAGCACGCGAACAGACTGTTTGATGAAGGCTCCGATGTCCGCCATGAAATCAACCTCAGCCAAGAAGGTCCAAGTCAAGCTCCGCACCCACCTCGGATGGCGATGGCGCCTGCTGGAAGAAATTCCTCAGCTCATACTGGGGAAACTTGGCGCCTGCAAGCACGCAGAGCACCTTTATGGAAGATTTCTTTGCCGACTTCTCTATCCTTGCGCCCCATATTATGTGTGAGGCAGGGTCTATCCGCTTGCTCACCTCGCTTACTATAAGCTCCGCCTCTTTCAGCGTCATATCCTCTCCGCCTGTGACGTTGATGAGGGCGCGGTTTGCCGATGAAACATCCACGTCAAGCAGGGGCGAATTCATCGCGGTATCCACCGCTATCAGCGCCCTCTGGTCGGGCTTTGCCTCCACTGAGGCTTCGCCCAAGCCTACAACCGCGCACCCTGCGCCGGAGAGTATCGTGCGCAGGTCTGCGAAATCCAGATTGACAAGCCCTGCCTTCGTCACAAGCTCGGCAATTCCCTTGACCGCGCCCGCAAGAACCTCGTCAGAGACCTTGAATGCGGTGTTCAGCGGCAGGTCAGGGACGATGGAAAGCAGCTTGTCGTTTGGAATGACTATCACCGTGTCGGCGTGCTTTTTGAGCTTGTCCAAGCCCTCAAGCGCATTTTGCATCCTGACTTTTCCTTCCGAGGCAAAGGGGAGCGTCACGACTGCGATTGTTAGGGCGCCTGCGGATTTTGCCTGCTCGGCGATTATGTGGGCGGAGCCCGTGCCTGTCCCGCCACCAAGCCCGCAGGTTATGAAGACCATCATTGCGTCGGCTATTGCGGATTTTATCTCCTCTGCGGATTCCTTTGCCGCCGCCTCGCCAAGCGAAGGGTTGCTTCCCGCCCCCATGCCGCGAGTGGTCTTTTTGCCAAGCAGAATCTTCCTGTCAGCGCGCATTTTCACAAGATGCTGCACGTCGGTATTCATTGCTATCAGCTTGACCCCCTCTATCTGCATTTCATACATCCTGGTCATGGTGTTGCATCCGCTTCCGCCGGCTCCGACAACGTATATCTTCGGCCTGCTCTGCTCTATGAATTTCAAAAGCTCGGCATCTTCGGGAGAGACTGCCACCCCTTCGGGCAGTTCGGAGTCAATGCTGTCAAGCCCCATAACCACACATCTTCGCTTTCCTTGCACATGCTAAGGGTTTTTTTATTTCACGTCGGATATGCGTGGGAAAATTTATAATTGGCGTGGATTGCGGGCGGCTGCAGCCGCCTGCGCCTGCTACTGTATGCTGGAAAGCACCGTCTTTTCAAGGTCCACTGCCGCCCAGCCCTCAAGCGCCTTTATCGCAAAGGAAAGCTTGGCTTCTGAGTTTGAGCGTATTTCAAAAAGAACGTCGCCTTTTCTCACCTGGTCGCCGCGCTCGCAGAGCAAAAGAACCCCTGCTGCCTTGTCGTTCGGCGCGCCTGCCGCGCGCGCTATCTTTGAAATCATCTTGTTGTCTATGTGGAAAATCCTGCCATCCTTTTCTGCCCTCACCTCGTATTTGTAGCTTGCCTGCGGTATGTCCGACAGCTTGATGTTTGGCTTGCCGCCCTGCAGCTCAACAATCTCCCTGAATTTCGCAAGCGCCTTGCCGGATTTGAGGATTTGCTCCGCCACCTGCGTCCCCCTGCCCTTTTTCACCTTTCCTGAGAGCTCCAAAAGCGCGCCTGCAAGCTGGCAGGATTTGTCCCGCAGGTCAGCAGGCCCTGCGTTGTTGAGCACGGAGAGAACGTCGTTGCATTCAAGGGCAGGACCGATGCCCTTGCCCACCGGCTCGCTTCCGTCCGTCACCAAAACCTCTATCTTCATGCCAAGGCGCTTTCCTATGTTTATGAACTCCCTGCCCAAGTCAGCCGCATCCGCCTTGTCCGCTATCTTTGCCCCCCTGCCTATGGGGATGTCTATTATGACATACTGCGCACCCACGCTTTTCTTTTTCGCAAGTATAGAGGCGAGCAGGACGCCGCGCGGGTCAAGCGAAAGCGGATTTCTTATCTTGATGAGCTTGTCGTCTGCGGAGGCGAGGCGCAGCGAGCCGCCCCAGACAACGCAGCCTTTTGCTTTCAGCACCACCTGGCGCATCTGCTCTATGTCAAGCGAAACGTCACAGAGAACCTCCATCGTGTCGGCGGTTCCGGCGGCAGAGGTGATTGAGCGGCTGGAGGTCTTGGGTATGTAAAGCCCGGCTGCCGCAACTATTGGCACTATAAGCATGGTTGTCCGGTTGCCTGCCACCCCACCTATGCAGTGCTTGTCGCAAATCGGGCTTTTGCCCAGGTTGAGGGTTTCGCCTGTTGAAACAAGGGCGGATGTCAGGGCGGCAACCTCATCCTCGTTCATGCCCCTGATGTAGACGGATGTTATGAAGGAGGCAAGCTCGGCTTCGGAAAGCCTATTTTCCATCAGCTCGCGCATTATTGTTTCTATCTCCGAGGCGGAAAGCGTGTGCCCATCCATCTTTTTCTTTATGAATTCTATTGAAGCAGGCCTCTGCATGTGAATTATCTCAATCTGGTCGCCATCCTCTGCTGAAAGCTCGGCTGAGACTTCTGCGAAAAGCCCCACCTCTCCCCTGCTGACAAGGTCGCCTGACAGGTCTATTATAGCGATTGTTTCTTTCTGCCCGCGCCGCAGGATAACCCTGTGGGAGGCATAAAGGTCGTTTTCGTGCGCCTCGGCTTCATTTAGGACTACTATTTTGCCGCCTGCCACCAGGTCAAAGAGCTTGGCGCGGCAGAGGTATTTTTTGTATTTCCACACCTCGTCTTTTTTCTGAAGCGCGCCCATAACAAAAGCTAGCCCTTGTGAAGTTTAAAAAGCAGATTGGCGCACGCTGAAAGGCAGGTGGTTGTGGGTTGGCAGGAGGAAGGAGATGATAAGAGCCCGCTTTCAGAATGTCGTGTTGGTTCTTATGTCAGCAGCAATGCGCCTTCCCGCGCGAAGCGCAGTAGAAGCAGCATCGTGGGAGGGCTTAACTTCCGAGTTCGGAATGGGTTCGGGTGTTTCCCCTCCCCTATGGCCGCTGACAGGCAGTATGTAATGAGAACTCTTTTTAATTGTTTCTAAATACGCCTCAGCAGAGCCTCTTCAATTGCCAGTCTTGTCCGTTCTATCTCTTCTTGCGCTGCATTGCATATGAGAATGTGGATTGTCTTTATGCGCCCTGCGATGGAGAGGGGCGCATTTTTTTTGTAGAAGTCAAATATCGCATCAATTACGCTTTTGATTTTGACGTGCGGCGCAATGCGGTCTTTGTTGTTGCCAAGAACCGAGGTGGCGATTGACACGTCCTCCTGGCGCGTGTTGTAAAGCAGGGCGGCTGCGGTGAAGATGTCGTATGTCACTTTTTGGAAGAAAGAAAGGCAGAAGGCGGTGTTTTTGCTGAGCGGCACTTTGCCCCTCTGGCGCCATGTCAGAGGATGCAGGATGTAAAACTGCCCGCTTTCTGCCGGGCTTTCAAAAACAAGCACATCGCCTAAGGATGCATCCCCCTGCTTGTTTTTTCGCTTTGCATACTCCGTTGTGATGTCCCTTCCGTCCCTCACCACCATTATAGGCTCGGTGAGCGGCACAAAGCTTGTTGGCTTCTGCTGCACCCGGATTTTTGCCTCTATGTCAAGTGCGCTTTTGTGGGCTGTCTGAATCAGAAGCAGCGGCTCTGCGCAGAATTTCATTTTCATGAATTCCGTAAAACGGGGAATCCCCACCCCGCTACTGAATGACTGCTGCGGTGCAAGAGTGTTGCCTATTTCGCCGCTTTGTTTGATTTGCGCCATGTGTCCAATAAGATAACAATGTGTATTTAAACCCATCGCAAGGCAAGCGATTTTAAACGCCGCAAGCAAAGTCTGTGCATGGAAGTTGCGCTTTTCACCGACTCGTACCTGCCGCTGAGGGACGGAGTGGTCTCCTCAATCCTCAACCTGCGCAAGGGGCTTGGCAGGAAAGGCTGGAAGATGCACATCTTCGCCCCTTCGCTTCCCCATCAAAAGCCAGAGCGGCGCGTCTATCGCTACCCTTCGGTAAGCTTTCCGCCTTATCCTGATTACCATGCGGCGCTGCTTCCCGCCCGCCATCCGCCGGAAGCGCTCAGGGCGCGCGTTGCGCTTGTGCATTCCAAGGCGATGGTGAATATGGGGCTTGCCGCCCTCTCCTATGCAAAGAGGAAAAACCTGCCTGCGATGGCTTCGCTTGAAACCCTAATTCCCGACGGCGTCCATTACGTCCTTCCGATAAAGGAGCTTCACAGGTTAGGAAAGGCGGTAGGCTGGGCGTATCTTCGCTGGTTTTACTCAAAATTTGACCTTGTGAGCGCTCCTTCGCGCCACGCGCAGGCGCTTATGGCTGAAAACGGCATAGAGGCGGTTCTTCTTCCTTCGCCTGTGGATACCAGTCGGTTCAAGCCGACAGGCAGGGGCGGGAAAATAAGGAAGGAGCTTGGGCTTGAGGGCAAGAAGATAGTCCTCTCAGTTGGCAGGCTGGTGAGAGAAAAAAACTATTCCCTTCTTTTGAGTGCCGCCAAGCACATGCGGGATGAGAGAGTGGTGTTTTTAGCAGTTGGCAGGGGACCCTATCTTGACGCGTTTAAGAAAGAAGTGCAGCGCGCCGGGCTTTCAGGAAGCTTTCATTTCGCGGGTTTTGTGCCCGACAATATTCTTGCAGACTATTACAACGCTGCAGACTGCTTTGTCTTTCCCTCTTCATTTGAAACCCAGGGGCTTTCTGCCCTTGAAGCCCTCTCCTGCGGCAAGCCAGTCTGCGCGCTGGATGACACCCCGATGTCCGAATTCATAATTGAGGGCAGGAACGGCTATGTGTTTTCGGATGCGGAGGAATGCGCGGAAAAGCTTTCAGCCTGCCTTGAAAACGCAGGCAGAATGGCGGCTTGCGCGCGACGAACCGCCCTTGCCTACTCAATCCCAAGATGCACCTCCCTCCTGCTGAGGTGCTACAGGACGCTTTTGCAATAGGCTTTCCTCGAAGGGCGGACAAACCCTTTTAAGCACGCTTGGCGAATCAGTCTTGTGAGAGCATGGTGGATGCGAAGTATTTTGCTTACGGTGCAGGTGCGCTTGCCCTCTTGGGCGCGATGGGCTGCTTTGTGGGGCAGGGCAATGCGATAGTTTCGTTCATATCCGGCCTGCTTTGCCTCATAGGAGCCATAGGCGCGGTGGCGCTTTTCAAATACGGCTATCTTCTCATCCCCCTTCTTACCCAGAGAGCGAAGATAGTGCAGATAATGGAGGGCGGCTACGAGATTCCGCCTTCAAATGACGTCATTCTCAAAAATGTCGGCGGGGTTTATTACGCAAGCAAATTCTTGGGGGTCAGGATTTTTGAGTCCGCCTCAGAAAAATCAGTGGAGGAAAACGTGGTCTATTCGGAATACTTTGAGCGCGCCATATCATCAGTAAAATACGTGACGAAGTTCGCCATAATGGTCTACATGAAGGACATAACGGACTACCGCAACCGGATAGAGACCAAGCATGCTGAGGCGCAGCTTAGGCTTGCGCGCGAGAGGGACAAGCCGGACCCTGATGTGCTCAAGCTTGACAGGTTTGAAAAGGAGGTTGCAATGTGGGAGGCGCAGATAAACAAGCTCACCCGCGGGATAAAGCCGATGGGCTGCGTCTCATACGTGATGACGACTGCTGTGGGCGTCAGCAAGGAAGCGGCGATGGCAGCCGCAACTGCGCAGGCAAATGAGCTGAAAGCCACCATCGCCAATGCGCTCAATGTCCAGGTTGAGCTGCTCAGCGGCGATGAGATGCTGCGCTGCTTCCAGTGGGAAACCGCCATTCCGCCCACGCCGCAGGAGCTTGAGCAGGCGCTGCTGTAGGGCAGCAGGCGCTAGCCCGACACGCAAGCGGAAAGGAAGTGTCTGTATGGGAAGGCTGAAGCTTTCGGAGCTTGACAACATTGACCTTGCGAGGCGCAACATATTCGTCAGACCGCCCGAGCCGCCGGATGACGTGCTGATGTCCGACCCGACAAACTCAATCTACATCGGAAGGACAAAGATATTCCACGTCCCGTTTTACTGGACCTATCAGAAGACCACCAACCCGCATATCTGCGTGGTGGGGATAACGGGTTCTGGGAAATCCTACTTTGTGAAAACCTTCCTCACCCGAGCAAGCTATGTGTGGGGGACAAACGCGTTCATAATAGACTGGGCTGGGGAGTACAAGGACTGGGTGAAGCAGGTGGGTGGAAAGGTCATCTCATTGGGACGAGGCTCTTCAATCAACCTGCTTGACACGGCTGGCATGAAGCCCAATGACCGAATAAAGCAGGTTATGAGGACCCTGGACATGCTGACGGACATAGGGCGCTACCCAGAGCAGCGCCGCCTGACCGAGCTTGCTATTGAAAAGGCGTATGTCAACAACAAATTCAAGCTTGACTCAAAACTCCAGGTTGACGGGCTGGGAAGGCCGCTGCGCCCGCCCACCCTCAAAGACGTCCAGAAGATACTTGAGGACATGAGCGAGGCTGGAACCTATGAGTTCCCCGCCGAGCTTGAAAATGCGATTTACCGCATAAGGCAGTTCACACGCGAAGGCGAGGACTTCTTCGCCCAGCAATCCACCATAGACCTTGAAAAGCTGACCAAGGCAGGGCTTGTGGACCTTGACATCTCCGGCCTTCCAGATGAGACTTTCAGGGGGCTTGCGGCGCTTTCCATGCTCCAGTTCATAAAGGAGAAGATGAGGGAGGAGGGCTGGTCCTCAACAAAAGGGCTCAAGCTTCTTGTAGTGCTTGACGAAGCCTGGAAGGTTGCCAAAGACGACAATTCCGATGCGGTGATGATTGTGCGCGAGGGAAGGAAATACCAGTTCGGGCTTATTGTGGCGTCGCAGAACCCAACGGACATCTCTGAGGCGATTTTCTCAAACGTGGGAACCACCTTCATCCTGCGCGTGAAGTTTGAGAGGTTTTTGGACTATCTGCAGTCCACGCTGAATTTCTCCGACTACATGAGGGAGGGCATCGCCAAGCTTGGAGTCGGACAGGCGGCGGTGAACATGGCTTTCCAGACAAATGTGGATTTTCCGGAAACGTTCTTGCTTGAGAAGATAGACGGAGAGGAGCCGATGCAGGAGTTCTTCCTTGACTTGGACAAGGTGCTGACGAAAGAGGAGCTTGCCATGGAGGGCGCTGTGCGCTCGGCAAGCTTTGAAAAAGACGAGCTCAAAAAGAAGCTGAGAAGCTATGGCATGGGGGAGGAGCAGTCGGATGAGATAGTCGGGCTGTTTGCAAAGAAAGGAAGGCGGATGGAAATCTCCGCCTTTGTGGTGCTGCTTTCGCGCTATGGCATAGCCCGCGTGAATATCTCAAGCTTCCTGAAAGATTTGGGACTTGACGACAACTTGGTGATAAACGTGCTTGCGAAGGCAGATGAGCTTGAATTGGAGCTTTCCGATACGGACATAACGGAATACATACTGCAGGCAGAGGCTGCTGCGGCTGGGCAGGCGGAAGGCGCCTCTTGAAAAACCAAAAACAGCGGTGGAAGGAATGGCAAAGACGCTTTTCTTTGAAAAGGAGGAGCTTGGGCGCAAGCTGCGCACCTGCGGCTTGGATGAGCTGCATGTCGCAGAAATCAGCAGGGTATTTGAGAAAAACAACAAGCACATAGATGTGGTGAGCTTTGTCATCATGCTTGAGCGGTATGGGGTGCAGAGGGCGGACATCTCCTCTTTTTTGCACGACATCGGGGTGGACGAGCCCACGCTCATCAACATATTCTCAAAGGCGGACTTCACAAGGCTTGGCATGGGAAACCGGGAGATTACGCAGGTTGTGTTGGCTGACTGAAAATTGTTGGATGGAGGGATTTGGCATGGCGAAGGTCTGTATAATATGCGAAAAGGAGACGGATGGCAGCGCGGTGGCGGATGACTTTGTCATCCGGACAATAAGGGCTGTCAAGCAGAGGTTCGGGATTGCGAAGAACAACATCCTTGTGGTCTGCTCCTCATGCATGGAGGAGCACCGCAAAAGGCGCGAAAGGTATGAGCGGAACCTTGTGATGCACGTCTTAGTTGCCGCAATCATCCTCTTTGCCTTTGTGCTTTTGCCGGTTTTCACCACCGGCTTTTCGGTCTCGGCGCTGGTTCTGGGCATCCTGCTTGCCGCAATCATCATCGGGCTTTCAATATTCTCCCATCATCCCAAGCTTGCGCCCGAAACGCAAAAGCCCAAGCCCGAGGAAAAGAAAGGACAGCGCGGCAGGAAAAGGAAGTGATTTTGAATGGTGGAAATAAAGCTGCCTGAGGGCATGAGGCAGGCGGGGGGGCAAAAGCCGCCCCCTGCCCCACCGCAGCCGCAACCTACATCCCCCATTGTTGGCGGGTTTCGCATAGCGGCAAAAAGAAAATGCACCATTGAGGAGCTTTCGCAGAGGTTTGCGGAGCTTTCCTTCCTTCAGCTGACCGTTGAAAAGGATGCGCTTGCCGCGCTCAACGTGGAGTCGCGCGACATCCAGAAAAACCCCTATCTTTTTTCAATCATCTATTTCAAGCCCGATTGCGTTGAGGCGCTTTATACCTGCCTGCCAAACATGAGCCCGAAAAAGCGCCGCATAGACGTGCTGCGCCAGTTCCTCAACCTTCTGACGATAGTGGAGGACTGCTACCAAGTGGAGATGAAGCAGATTTACCAGCTTCTTGAAGCCTCAGTGGCGGACATGACTGAATATGTTTCGCTTGACTACGACCGGCTTTTTTCCCTCTATGACAATCTCAAAAGCGAGGTTGCAGCTCTGCAAAAGAAGGTAAAGGACCTCACGGATGGAAACGCTGCGCTTTCAAAAGAAAACTACGAGCTGAAAAGCAAAAATGACGAGCTTGTGCTTAAAATCCGCGGGCTTGAAACCTTCAGCGACTCGGTGCTTGCCCTAAAAATACAGGAGTGGCTTTCAGAACACAAGGGCGAGATAAACATAGCCGATTTCTCCAAGGTTTACAACGTGCCTGAAACGCGCGTTGAGCAGATGCTCAACAAGCTTGTGACAGAGGGTTATCTTGAAATTAAGGGCTGAGGCTGCTCTTTGCGGGTTTGACTATGGCTGAGGAAAGAGGCGGGCTTGCCCGGCTGAAAATAGCAAAAAAGGCATATGTCTTTGATGTGCGCAAGAAGTATTCTTTGAGCAGAACCTTCCAGCTGAAAAAAAGCCCCCAAACCCCGCAGGAGCAGCTGAAAGAAGCCGTCGGCAGCCTTTTTGAAAGAAAGAAAAAGCCGGAAGGGCAGCAGGAGGCTGCGCAGCCCGTTTCGCCTTCCGTTTCACCCCCCGATGCGGTTGCCTCTGCCATAAAAACAGCCGCCTTTGTCGCACTGCTGTTCGTTGTCGGAGGGTTCATTTTTTTGTGGATGCAGCTTTCTGCGGCAGGCACGGGCGGCTCCCCGCCCCAAAGACCTGAAGTGTTCTCTGGCTCCTACGACTACTTTGTTTCTGATGCGGAAATCCTATCAGTGGCGCAGGAGGACAGGATAGGGCGCTCCTTTTTTTTGCTTGTTGAATATTGGGCTGAAAACCTAAGCAGCCTCAATTTCAGCGCTTCCATCTACCCGACGGCGCCGACGACCCAGGTCTTCCTTCTTGACTATGCGCGGGAAGGCGACGACTGCTACCCTGCCTTCAGGAAGAGCCTTTTTGAGGGGATGCCGCAGTCAGGCTTTGCGATAAGCGAAATTGAGGTATGGGAGCTTGCCGCGCTGCCGGAAGGGGCGACTGTGATTGTCCCGACCGGATATCTGCCGCAGGAACTTTTGGGAATCGGCTCAAACTTTGATTATGCGGGGCTTTTGAACAGGGGCGTGAACATAATCTACATCGGCTACCCCTTTGACAGCCTTGCGATAGACAGGAGAGGCCAGACTGTTCCGGTGAAGCACTACGCGCTTTCATTTACGAAGGTGCGCGCAGACTCCACGGATGGCTTTCGGCTCTATGACCCGCAGTATGTCGCAAGCCCGCAGGCGACAGGGGATAGCCGTCTTTTTTCAGGGCATCAGCTTTACGGCTCTGTCTCAGTGGTAAAGGGCGCCAAGGGGGCGATGCTTTTTTTGCCGCAGACGCTTGATGGCGGATGGCGCGGGGACGGGAAGGCGGCTGCCGAGGACATCATAAGGCTTGTCCGCGAAGCCCTTTGGATGAGCCCTCTTGCGCAGACGACGCTTCCGGCTGAAGTTGTCGGGGAAGGGAAGGAGCGCAGGATTTCCATCTTCAGCCCGCCTTTTGATGCGGATGGAGGCTATGTTGAACTTTCCGCGGATGCCAAGGACATGAACGGGATTGGAAGAAGAGGCGTCCAGACCGTAAAGCTATTCAAGACCCAGCGGGGGGAGATGATTCCGCGCGACCCAAAGACAGTTCCGTTTTACCTCTCAGGGCAGAAGACGAGACTGAACATAAAGCTTGCAGAGCCAACATCCACCCCTGTTGAGCTTTTCATAAGGATGTACAAGGATGGAAACCTCTTGCAGGAAGAGAAGCTGGAGCTTGGGCTTACAAATCCGCAGACTGAAAAACCCAAGGATTTCCAGGTCAACGCAGAGCCAGGAAGATATGTTGTTCATGTGGAGGACAGGGCAGGCAGGGTTTATGCGGCTTGCCAGCTTGACGTCATAGACTTGGACATTGAGCTTTTGGACAGGCCGGACTGGGGCAGGGGGAAATTCAGGTTTTTCCTTTCTGCCGCAGGGGAGACTGTTTCGCCGCGTTTCTTGACGGTTTCCCTTGACGGGAAGGGGGAGAAGAAGTATTCGCCAGGCGATTATACCTACGAGGACAAAAAGACGCTTTTGCTCTATGAGCATCCCTATGAGATAAAGCCTGGGAACCACACATTCACTTTCAGCGCAGGAGAATGGAGCAAGCAGTTTGTCGCAACATACAGACCATCAAGAAACTTTTGGGACAACCCCCTTGTGCTATTCCTCGGCTTCATCTCGCTGGCTGTCTTTGGCATAGGCTACTTCCTGCGCAAGCCTGAAAAGATGCGCTACGGGCTGGACATACCGGACTTTCCTCCTCTCTCAACCATAAAAATACCGGTCAAAAGGCAGACTGTCTTGGATATCTTTGAAAGCGTGAATGCAAGCTACGCATGGCAGTACATGCCGCTTAGGCTTGATGAGCTGAAAAATGGGTTCAGACGGCTTACTTATAACGGGAAGCCGATTTTGGTCGGCGACTTTAACCTTGAACGGATACTCTCCCGCCTTCGCGATGAGGGGTTGGTGAAAGAGGAGCTTGGCTACTGGGGCAAAACGCAATGGGAAAAGGAAAGCGGCAGGAGCATCAGGTACCTTGCCATGTACAGGATAATGCGCAACGTGTTTGTGAATAACGCGCTGAGGTTCTCCAAGCTCGGGGCGATGCCCGACTGTGATGTGAAAGTCATAGCTGGCAAGGACGAAATTTACTTCCATATAATGGAGCAGCCGTATGAGCCCATAATCCACAAGGCGCTTGCCACCGCAAAGAAAGGGACAACCATGATGGTTTTCAAAAATGAAGAGGAGCGCGACTCCTTTGCCAATTCTCTGACTTCCTCCTCCAAGCTTGCGGTTGCCCTGAAAATGGAAATCCAAAACGGCAACATCCTCCTGGTGCAGGTGAAAAACGAGATTTCCGCCTTCCTCAAGCAGATTATAAAGTAAACCGCCTTGGCCATAGCCGCACTTAACTTAACCTTATAAAGCTCCCAATCCAACTCAAAACGGGAGTGCGCATGCGGGTGGCAATGCTGGGGTGGGAATTCCCGCCTTTTGTTTCAGGCGGGCTTGGTGTGCACTGCTTTGAGCTTACGCGCGCTCTTTGCGCAAGAGGGGTGGAGATAGACTTCTTCATGCCGGTTTCAGGAAAGGAAATCTCCTCCCCCATCCCAAACCTGAGGATAATAGAGGTGGCAAAGACCCAGCTTCGCCCCTATCTTTTCTTCTCAAAGTCTGGCCAGAGGGCAACCTATGGGCAGAACCTCATAAACGCTGTCAACGAATACTCCGCAAAGTGCGCAGAGACGGTCGCCGAATACGCAAGGCAGCGCCGCTACGATCTTATCCACGCGCACGACTGGATGACTGCCAGAGCGGCTTCTGCGCTGAAAAAATCCCTCCTTCTTCCCCTTGTGCAGACATTCCACTCCACTGAGTTTGACCGCACAAGCTGGCCGTGGGACTACATACTTGACATAGAGCGCGCAGCAGCGGCAAACGCAGACCTCATAATCGCGGTAAGCAGGCGCACCAAGGCGCAGGTGATGAGGCTCGGGGCTGACGAGCGCAAGATACGCGTTGTTTATAACGGCGTGGATATGAGAAGGTTTGCCTCAGCGCAGATTGACGGGCAGGCCGCCGATGATTTCAAGCGCAACCGCAGAGTAGTCCTTTTTTTGGGTAGGCTGACTGAGCAGAAGGGGCCCGTGCAGTTCCTTCACGCCGCAGCAAAGGTCCTCTCCAAGGACAAAAACGTGCTTTTCTTGGTGGCTGGCAAAGGCGAGCTTCTGCCCCTTCTCATCAACATGAGCCTGCAGCTTGGCATCTCTGAAAACGTCAGATTCTTGGGCTATCTTTCAGAGGAGGACCAGCGCAGGATATACAAGCTTGCGGATGTCTATGTGATGCCATCAACCTCAGAGCCGTTTGGGATAACCGCCCTTGAGGCGATGAGCTGCGGCGTGCCAGTCATAATCAGCAAGACCTCCGGGGTGGCGGAGATAGCGAAATCCGCAATAAAGGTTGACTTTTGGGACATAAACGCAATGGCGGCTAAGATACTTGCGGTGCTTTATCTGAAGCCTCTGGCAAAAACCATGGGAAAGATGGCATCGGGGGAGGCGGCTGGGCTGAGCTGGGAGAAAACTGCGGAAGAAACGCTCAAGGTATATAATGAGGCGCTTGCAGCAAGGGGATGAGAAGTCCTCCTGGCGCAAGCGATATATAGCCGCAGCCGCATAATCCTTCTTGGTCGTGATGGAGATTTGCATTTATTTCCAGGTCCACCAGCCCATGCGGCTTGCGCCCTACTCCATATTCGGCGAAAGCGCCAGGGGAGGCGATGGCTACTTTGATGACGAGCTTAACAGCCAGATAATGCGCAAGGTGGCATCAAAGTGCTACATTCCCGCAAACTCGCTTATGCTCTCTCTTCTTGAAAAGCACCCAGAATTCCGCGTCTCTTACTCGCTGACCGGCGTTTTCTTGGAGCAGTGCAGGCAGTTTGCCCCGGAGGTGCTTGAAAGCTTCGCTGCGCTTGCGCGCACAGGCAGGGCGGAGTTCCTCTCGGAAACCTATTACCATTCCCTTGCCTACCTCTTTGCAGACAAGGACGAGTTCATAGCGCAGGTGGAGCTTCACCAAAAGGCGATAGCCGAATTTGCGCAAACCTCGCCTGTCTTCCGCAACACAGAGGCGATGTTCTCAAACGACATTGCCTACCTTGTGGAGCGGCTGGGCTACAGCGGGATACTTGCCGAGGGGCTTGAGCACATACTCGGCTGGCGCTCGCCGAACTACCTTTACGGCGTGCGCGGTTGCGAGAGGATAAAGGCTCTTTTGCGCCACTACAAGCTCTCCGACGACATCGGCTACCGCTTCTCCGCAAAATGGTGGAGCGAATACCCGCTGACTGCCGACAAGTATGCGCGCTGGCTTTCGCAGCTGCAAGGCGACTGCGTCAATATTTTCATGGACTATGAAACCTTCGGCGAGCACCACTGGGAGGACACGGGCATATTCAAGTTCCTGGAGGCGCTTCCTGCCGAGGTTGAGAAATATCCGCACCTGAGGTTCTCCACCCCCTCTGAACTTGTCCTTAAGTTCCCTGCCCGCGACGAGATAGACGTGCCGCAGGTGATTTCATGGGCAGACATGGAGAGGGACACCTCCGCCTGGCTTGGCAATGACATGCAGAAAGATGCGTTTAGCCTTCTGGAATCCCTCGGCCCTGCGGTCAAGGAAACCAAGGATGCACAGCTTATCCGCACCTGGCGCATGCTTGGCAACTCGGACCACTTCTACTACATGTGCACAAAATCTCTTTCAGACCAGGACGTGCACAACTACTTTTCTCCCTATGACTCCCCCTTTGACGCCTACATAAACTACATGAACATCCTGCGCGACTTTCAGGAAAAGCTGGCTGACGCCAAAAGGCGCTGAATAGAGCTAAAGGCGGTAGTAAGACTCAAGTCCGTCTTCCCTGCCGGCTGCGCTTCTCACGCTGAGCTTTGAGCCGCACAGGGTGAATGTCAGCTTAGGCGGCGTGGCGAATGGAATCTCATAGGTGAAGACAAGCTGGGAAGTGGGGCTTTTCATCTCCAAAAAAAGCGAAACCTCCTCCACCTTCGGCTTTATCTCATAACGCCCGTCCTGCGAGCCGAATGAGACCATCTCGGAGTCAAGCTTCCCAAAGTCAAGCCCGGCTGCGTAAAACATGCGCCAGATAAGCGGCTTTTGGTTTTCAGAAAGCTGCCTTCGCAGAAGCTCCGGGCGGATGCGAATGGAAATCTCCGCAAGCGTTATTATGGCGCCCCCTTGCACAAGCTGATATTCTATGGGATGCGCGGAGGGCGATAGCGCCCCCAAGTCTTTGTCTTTGCGGTAGGTCTTGAAAAGGCAGTAGGTCCCTATGTCCTTGCCTTCAAAATACAGGATATTCCGCTCTTCGTCGTGCTTTTCTAAGGAAAGCGTGCCTTCTGGCGGCAGGGTTTGGGCTATGAAATGCGAAACCGCGGCAACGGTTGAAAATTGCACGCCGTCAAGAAGCATCCTGCAGTAGAAACTTTTGTCCTGAAGCTGCTGGAAAAAATGCTCTGATTTGGCATTCTCAAGCCAGCTGTGCAGCTTCTGCGCCTCTGCGGCAAGGCGGAAAGCCTCTTCCTCCTTCTGCGTCTCCTCGCAGGCGAAAACGAGCTTTTTGAGCTTCTCCTGCGTTAGAAGAAGGGAGGCAAGAGCCTCCTTTTTTTCGCTGTCTTTCCTCTCCGTAAGCAGAAGCCCCTTTTCCCCAGCAAGCACAAACTGCCTTTTTGCCCCCTCAATGCCTTTTTTGAGGCGCGAAAATTCCTTAGTTGAGGCGTCAAGGATTCTCCTTGCGTGCCAAGCCGCCTCCTCAAGCTGCCTGCTTGCCATGGAGGTATTATGCCGCACTGCATTTTTAAACTTAGCTCTTTACCACTAAAAACCACAACTGGAAGTTTGGGTTGAGGCAAGCCCTGCATTAGATATATAATCCTCATTTCCATTTTTCGTTTATGGCGTCTTTGGATGGAGGGGAAGTGCGCGGCATGGGCAGGCAGAAGATGCTTGCCACAGTCCAGATGCTCCGGACTGACGAGTCGCTTGGCGGCGCCATACTGGTTTTCCTTGGGACCCTCTCCCTGCTTCTGTCATTTCCCTTTTACCCCATTTACCTGTCCCCAATCCTGGCTGGGATTTGCGGGGCTGTCGCCTACCGCCAGCCGCCGCTTGGCACGATAATAGGGATGTTTTTTGCTTTTCCTGCTATTGCCTACCAGGCGCCTGTTCTTGCCTGGGTCTTCACCATCGTCCTTGCAATCGCGCTGTTTGAAGCCTGGGAGCACTGGAGCACCATGTCTTTTCTGGAGCTTGCGGTGCTTGCCCCTTTCGCCCCCTTCCCATTCTCCTTCTTTTCGGGCTTTCTTTTTCTTGCCCTTGGAATTGCCGCGATGAAGTTTGGAAGCAAGCACTCCTTTGCGGTTTCCCTGCCAGCCATACTGGTTGTCCTTCTGCTTTCAACCCTCTGGCTCTCTCCAAACTCATCATTCATAACGATAAGAAACGACTACAAGGGGGCATACGGGCCTGCGCTTGAAGAGCTCCAGAACAACAACAAGCCAGAAGTTGGGCTGGCTGAGCTTCCGATGGCATCGTCGGAGGCAGTCGGCTCCTTTTTTGACATCCAAAACGCCATGAAGGTGGCAGGGGCGCTCTCAAAGATATGGGAGAACATTGCGAGGCTTCTTTTTTCTGACTACGCCCTTGTCCAGCTTGCGGTTTGGGCTGCCGCGCTTTTCCTTGTGGGCTTTCTGCCTGCTCGGATTGAGCATCCCTACAAGCAGACCATCTCTTCCGCTTCCCTCTTTCTTGTCCCAATCGTGAATTCCTTTGCCGCGCCTGCCTTCAACAACCCCTTTGACCCGGCATCATTTGTCTATTGCGCCCTCTCGGTAGCCGCAATCGGCATCCTTGAATCGCAGGGGGTGAAGCTGTCCGGCGAGCGGCAGGCGATAAGGCGCGAAAAGCAAAAGTCATTCGGGAAATTCGGGGTGCAGGACTTGGGCGACTCTGAGGGAGTGGATTCGCTTTCCGATGTCGGCGGTTATGAGGATGTGAAAAACGAGCTTCGCGAGGCGATTGTGGCGCCTTTGCAAAAGCGCGAGCTTGCCTACACCTACGGGATAAAGCCGCCAACAGGCATCCTGCTTTTTGGTCCGCCAGGCACGGGAAAGACCATGCTTATGAAGGCGCTTGCCAAGGAGCTTAACATCGGCTTTTACTACGTCAAGTGCTCGGATTTGCTCTCTGAGTGGTACGGGGAGAGCGAAAAGAATGTCGCGGAGGTCTTTGCAATCGCGCGCAAGAACGCCCCCTGCGTGCTGTTCTTTGACGAGATAGACTCTATCGGCAAGAAGCGCGACGCCTACACCACGGATGATGTCGCGCCACGCATCATGAGCGTGATTCTGGAGGAGCTTGACGGATTTAAGGAGAAGAAAAAAACCGTGATAACGATAGGCGCCACCAACGCCCCGGACCAGCTGGACCCAGCCCTTATGCGCCCGGGCAGGATGGACAAGATAATATACATGCCGCTGCCTGACTTTGAGGCAAGAAAGGCGATATTCAAGGTCCATCTCTCCAAGCTGCCAACCGAAAAGGACATTGACTTTGGCAAGCTCGCCTCCATGACCGAGCGCTACTCAGGGGCGGATATAAAAAACATCTGCACGGAGGCAAGCCGCTTGGCTGCGCGCGATGCGCTGAAGGCAGACGTTGTCGTGCCGGTTTCCATGCGGCACATAATCAGCGTGATAAGGAAGATGAAGCCCTCGGTTTCCATTGACCAGCTTGAAACCTACAACAAGTTCAGAATGGACTACGAGCGAAGAAGCGAGGCAGAGGAGAAAAAGCCGGATGAAAAAGGGGTGCGCTGGGAGGACGTGGCTGGCTTGGACGAGGTGCGGAAGGTGCTTCTTGAGGCAATTGAAATCCCACTTCTCCATGAGGATTTGATGGCTGAGATGGATGTGAAGCCCTCAAAAGGGCTGCTGCTTTTCGGACCGCCTGGGTGCGGAAAGACGATGATTGTGAAGGCGGCGGCAAATGAGCTTAACGCAAACTTCCTAACAATAACCGGCTCCGAGCTTATGCGCGGCCGCGAGCGGGACCCGCGGGCGTATGTGAAGGAGGTTTTCAACAGGGCTCGCGAGTCCGCCCCTGCCCTTGTCTTCATTGACGAGGTTGAGGCGCTTGCTCCCAACCGCGATGAATACCGCGGCGGCATATTGACCGAGCTTTTGCAGGAGCTTGACGGGGTAAAGGAGCTGAAAAATGTGATGATAATAGGGGCGACAAACAAGCCATCTGCGCTTGACCCAGCCATACTGCGCCCGGGGCGGTTTGACAAGATAATATATATCCCGCCGCCTGACGAGCCTGCAAGAAGGCAGATATTCACCACGAACCTGGCAAAGTTCCTCAAGAACGTGGATGTGGACAGGCTTGCCAAGGCAACCGAGGGCTACTCAGGTGCGGACATCGCCTCAATCTGCCAGGAGGTTAAGATGCAGCTTGTCCGCGACAGGCTCAAAGGAGCCCCCTCCACCCTAACGACCGAGGCGGTGCTTCGGGTTATTTCCTCCCGGCGCCCCTCAATAACCCAGCGCGACTTGCGCGAGTATTTTGCATTCATGCAGGAGTATGGGGAGAGAAAGTAGGCGCATCTGCCGCCACATGCCCATTTCAATTATCAAGAAGCGCAAGAGATTTTATGCAACAAAAGAGCAATACGCCAACATGCAGAATGGGGTTGCCCATGCTTCAAAACCTATTTAGCCTCAAATTGCGACTAAAATTCGTCAAAACCTGTGATTTTGTAAAGCGAATTGACGAATATATATGTTTTTTTTATAAACAAATCTTTTAAAGATTAGAGAAAGCTTTTAAATATACTTCAAGACAGCCTATCCGTCTCCTATGAGAGGCGCGTGGCGAAGCGCCAAGAGGGGAAAGAAAGGACATGGAATGAAAGGAAAGAATAAAGGGCAAAAAATGAATGTCGTCGCTAAGATTTTTTGCCATGCCCTAAAAGACGACATTTGAGGTGAATAAATGAAAGGGATAAACGTGAGGAAAATCGCGGCCATTGCTGGCGCGGGAATCCTCGCCTTTGGCGCCATCGCGGCGGCTGACGTGGTTTACGGCAGCACGCAGCTGGTGGACCAGAACGGACAGCCAACGGTGAAGATTTACGTGGGCAGCAAGGCGGCAGTTTCCGACGGTGTTGCTGCAGCCAACATCGCCGCGAAAATTGCCAACGAGGCGTACAAGAGCTCAACGCTCACAGCCTCGCTCAGCGGGACTCCGACCTGCACAGTAGGCGCAGGCGTGAGTGGCACCGGAACCTGCTCCATTATTGAGAGCAGCAAGAAGGTGACCCTTGAAGTGACGCTCCCGGGAACGATTGCGGGAACGCACACCTTCAAGACGCTGATAACAGACACGATAGACAGAATGCTGCAGAACCGCGTCTCCACGACTCCTGACGACGTGTACAATGAGAGCATGTCAGTGTCTGACACGACCGGCACGAGGCCCTCGCCACTGCGTGGAACCGGAGCGACAAACGCCCAAAAGCAGCTTCTTTACAAGATTGGCTCCGGTGAGTTCTCCGCATTTGCGGACTACTCTGTGGTGGATACGCAGGCAGCTGGCACCTCCTACACCGAGGAGCAGAGCTTCTGGGTAGGAAGCACCTACTCCCCGCAAGGAGTAAGGTATGACTCCATAGAAAAGGATGTCACCGTAAACAAGTACTCTGCCCTGGTATACAGCTTGAGGTTCCTTGGCAACGACTTTGGAATACCGGTCTGCACAGGCGACCTGAACTCCTCTGCGTCCGATGACTGGACTTCATGCGGCTCTGAGTCCAACTCAATGACGGAGAAGCACCGCGTGAAGATAAAGTTCATGGGAAGCGAGTGGATAATCTCCGAGATGAGAGACCCCAACGTCGCAAACCCCAGCCTGACTGCGGTTGTGAACGGAGGGCAGATTAAGCTTGCCAAGGAGTCCAAGTACGGCATCATCAATGTCGGGCAGGTCCTTGATGCGGGAACCTTCAAGATACGCCTGGCTGACATATCGGTTGCAGTGGGAGCGGAGAACAAGCACCCTGCAATCATAGACATCCTTGATGCCAACGAGGCGGTCGTGGGACAGATTCAGGTTGACCCCGGCACCACCTACACCTTCACGCAAAGCGGGACTGGCAACAGCGTGAAAATCCACGTGTACAAGACTGCGCCTGGATTCACCCTGAATGCCAAGTGGGCTGAGATGGCTATCTACTCTGACGAGATAACCCTCAAGGACGGAAGCCGCTACAACCTTGTTTCCACAACCGACACTGACAAGGACTACAAGGTGTCGCTTCTGTGGAAGAACCGCGACTTCCCGGGAGGATCCAACCCCTCTGCCGCGTCCAACAAGACCGACTCGCTGCGCGAGATTGTCATCTACAGGACGGACAACTTTGAGAAGGCAAAGGCTGGCGACTCTGTCGGCTTCCTAAAGAGCAAGCCCACCTTCAAGGTGACCTACCAGGGTCTTGACCTGACGGATGACGACTATGTGCCTCTGACGCTTGAGTCTCTTGGCCCAGACACCTACAGCGTTCAGATAAACGGAGGCGCTGCGGGTGAAACTGCGGCGTGCGCATCAGGCACATACGGCGAACGCGCAAACGCCCGCTGGATTAAAATCTACGCAGGCGGAAGCCAGCTTCTTGGAGGTGCAGGCAGCATCATAGCAGGCGGCTACATGCTGGACACCGTCTACTACGACC
This sequence comes from Microcaldota archaeon, assembly GCA_026414185.1. Lineage (GTDB taxonomy): Archaea > Micrarchaeota > Micrarchaeia > Anstonellales > Anstonellaceae > UBA10161. The sequence goes on from JAOAJL010000004.1 coordinate 59,896, forward strand.
CGATTGGGCTTGTTCTCCTTAGTGGCACTGCTGGACAGGAGACCTGGACTGGTGGTTGGGGTAACGGCTCTGCCCTTACGCCATCCTATGCGGCTAACTGGACCAACTGGTCCATACGCTCGCCCAAGGTCTTCTGGAAGGTGCCTGGAAGGGACTGCTACAACTGGGCAAACGTGACAAGCTCCAGCGCCCTGACCAGCATGGTGAGGTTTGACACGGCAGGAGACAACTCCGCGGCGCAGGGTGCGCTGTTCTTCGTAGGAATGGGCACGCCCAACCCGTACAACGTGACAAACTTCAGCATAGACGCAAGCACCTACACTGGTGCAATCGTGCTGCAGGAGGATGCAGGCAAGGTCAACACAGTGTCCAACAACCTTGTCTACACTGCCTGGCCGATTGTGACTGACGCCACGACAGTGGGCTCAGGCGCAATCAGGCTCCAGCCGACCTCGTCCACCACGCAGAGAGTCTACTACAAGGGGCTTTCTGTTGGTGAGTGGGCAACTGCACAGTCTGTTGACCTGAAGTTCGTCTCCGAGCGCGGCAGCCAGTTCACCGGCGTGTCTTCCACCTCGGCGTCTGCCAAGATTGCCAAGAAGGTCGGCCTGGCACAGTTCCAGTTCGCCCTTGCGGACACTGCGGCTGCGTCCACCGGCGAGGAGTATGTCCTCGGCGTTGGAGACACCAAGGTCTTCGGCGGAGTGACTGTGAAGGTGAAGGCGATTGATGCAACTGCGGGAAGCTGCTCGGTCCTCGGACCTGGCGGAACTCCTGCCTGCACGGTCAACACCGGCTCAGTCAGCGCCGTGATCCAGCCCAACAATGCCGCAACCGTTGAGGTTTCCGAGCCCTACAAGCTCACCAGCAACATGGTGATGCTTGACAGCGCAGGAGCCTCTGCCGGCGTGGCAATCCTCGTTGGAGGCCCAGAAGTCAACACCCTGACTGCCGATGCCCTCAAGGGCAGCGAGGTGGACTTCAACGTGGAGTCGGTTGTTGTCAAGGAGATTGGCAACAAGATAGTGGTGGCTGGAAAGACTGCCCAGGACACGATGACTGCTGCAGAGCAGTTCATTGCTGGCATCAAGAGGCAGTAAAGGCGTCCGGCAAATTCGGGGCGAAAGCCCCGAACCCCCTTTTTTTGTTTTTTTTTCTTGTTTTTTACCGCCCGCAGACTTACAAAGGATAGGGGCTTTCCTTTACTTACACTATTATAAACTGTGGGTGGGAAAAAAGGATGTTTTCCGCAAAGGCGACCTTGCGGGAAAAGGTGGTGCTGATGAGGAATTGCCTGTTCATTCTTGCGTTGTTAGCGCTCTTGCCTGCTTCTTTCCCCTCATTTTCCATCAACCCCTATCTTTATGCTTCCGAGTCCTCCGCGAAAGTTGATGCCATCACCTTCCAGCACGGCGAGCAGACTGCGAGGCTTTACAAGATTGACGGGCAGGAGGCACTGCTGACTCTTGAGGATCAGCTTGTTGAAAAAAAGGAGGACATCTCTGCGATAATGACTGAGTATTACAGGCGCGAGTACTACCCTTCGGCAGAGGAGCTTGCAGAGATTAAGGCGCAGGCAGACAGCTTCAACAGAAGCAGGAACAGCATGACGCAATATGGTCCTGCTGAAAAGACATGCCGCGCAGGAGGAACCTTCCTTGATTACAAGCCCTGCAATGACCTTCACTCATGCACGGCGACCGCATCGCTTGTCTGCTACGTGACTGGTGCGGAGGGTTGCGTTGTGGATGTGCTTGCCACCTACATACTTGACTACAAGCAGGGGATAGACGCCCTTGATGCTGCCTACTCCAAGTTTGACTCTGCCTACAAGTCATTTTCTCCCCAAAGCCTTTCTTATGCCCTTGACCAGATGGATGCTGCATTCTCAGAGATGAAAGCCGCTGCCGACAGAGTGGCGCAAAACAAGCTGAGGTTTCCGGAGAGAGGCGCATCTGCCTGCCGAGACTGCCTTGGGGTCTGCCCAGAGCCGAAATTTGACTATGCCGCAATCAGCTTGGGAAAGGAAAAGGTGGCAAAGCTGAAAGCCAAGGCTGCGCCTTATGCGACCTTGCAGCAGACGATAGACCGGCTTGCGATTTCAACGCAGGAGAGGATAAAATACAGGGAAGGCGAGGAGAAGGCGCTTGTGTTTGCGCCGAAGTTCCGGGCTTCGCGTGAGAAGTTTGGCGGGCTAAAATCGCAGGCTATTGAGGCAAAGGCGCTTGTTTCGGACACGGATTTCGTTTCTGCCGCAAACTCTTTTCTGGACAAGGAGCAGCAGCTTGAGCAGAAGCTTGAATTGCGGGACTTTGCAGGCTTTGACGCCCTCCTTTCGTCCTATGAGGCGGCAGGCAGGAACCTGCAGGCGATGATAAACAACTCCACGGCGGCATACAGGGTGGCTGCCGAGGCGCAGGATGAGGCAAACGACAGGATAATAGAGGCAAGCTGGCAGGTTAACAGGCTGAGCGAGGCTTCGGTAAGCTCCTACAACAGCCTTGCGACGAGGAAAAGCGCTGTTGATTCCTCGTTCAAGCCGCCGCTTTCAAGCGCTCAGTATGCCGAGCTTGCGAAAAAATACTCCCAGCTTGCAGAAGATGCCGAAGCATACATACAGGCGTCAGGCTCGGTCCAAAGCTCCATTTTCACCCTTGGCAACCGCTTCGGCAAGGCAAGCGTTGACGGGGCGATGGCGCTTGCGTCAAGCATGATGCCGGTTTCCTTCAAAACAAGGCAGATGATGGCAAAATATGCCCCGCCCCTGCTGCTTGCCGTGGTGGACCTGGCTATCCTGATTGTGGTGCTTGCAGTCTCAGCCGGCTTGTTTTACTACACGCACGGCTTTTTCAGAAGCAGGCTGTTCATTTCAGGCTGGGCAATCAGCCTTATTGGGCTTATTGTCCTTATGCTCATAGGCTCGGTCGGCTTTTATTCCATAGTGCTTTCAACGGAGAGATTCACCTCTTTTTCTGATTTCATGGAGACGGTGAAGGCTGCGGACAAGGTTGCGGTGATAGTGGAGGAGCCTTCAACAAATCCCTCTGCCGCTGCGGCGATGAGGCAGTGCGCGCAGCAGATTGAGGCGCAGATGAAGGCGCGGGGCAAGCAGACGCTAAAATACTACCTTTCGGGCGGAAGCTGCACCGTGATAACGCCCAGGCTTGGGGCAAACAACACCACGGCATACGACACGCGGCAAAGCGCAGGGGTTTCCTGCCTTGACAGCATGCCTGACATACCTGTCTTTGACTTGCAGTATTCTGACGAGAACAAGGCGCCGGTCTTCACCACTGTCGGCGCAAAGCAGGCGATATTCAAAAACACCGAGGCGGTATACGCGAGAAAGCCGCAGTGCACGCCTGCCGATGTCCTCGGCTGAGGCGGGGGTTTGGGACGAATGGCGCTTTCAGAGAAGGACAGGCAGGTCGCATTTGCCCTGCTGGCTCTGCTTTCAGCCGCCATGGCGGCTTATGTGCTTCTGACTCTTCCTGCGCAGGACAAGGAGGCGAGTGTTGAGGAGTTTGCCTCGGCGGTGCTTTCATCCAAAACAGCCGGCATCCTCATGGACGCGCGCGGATTGAGCGCGCAGGATGCGAGGATCGTCTATCAGTGTGGCACGGACATAGCCTCAGGAAGCCTCTTTGGCATGCGGCGGCTCCAGATTATCGGCTGCGAATCGGACGAGAAGTGCCTTTCTGCCTTCTCCGATTCCAACTCAACCGAGAAGATGACTTATTTTCAGGCAAGAAAGGCGCTTGAAAAAATCCCCTACATCCAGATAAGGAAGGGGAATTCGCCGGCGAGGTTTTTTGAGAGGCATGCGGAGATTGAGATTGACGAGGGCTATGGGCGGGAGTGCAGGCTGAATGTGGCGCTGACAAGGCAGTGAGGCGGGCGTTTTTTTAATCTTTCAGAGCCAGACTTAGCTTATGGACAAGGAGGAAAAGATAGCGCTTGTGATGCGCAAGCCCTCCTGCGAGGTGGTGACCGAGGCGGAGCTTGCGGCTCTTTTTGAGACCAAGCCCCACCCATCGCATTACATAGGCTTTGAGATATCAGGCAAGCTTCACCTCGGAAGCGGGCTTGTGACCGCCCTCAAGCTGCGCGACTTTGTGCAGGCTGGCATAAAGCCCACCATTTTCCTTGCTGACTATCATGCCTGGATAAACGGTAAGCTTGGCGGGGATTTGGAAAGGATACAGGAGGTTGCGAGGGGTTATTTCAAGTCCGCCTTCATCTCGCTTGGGCTTGAGGAGGGGGAAATCCGCTATGTGCTTGCCTCCGAGCTATACGATGGGGAATACTGGAAGGAGGTTTTGCGGATAAGCAAGGACACGACGATTGCGCGCATGCTTCGCTGCACAACCATCATGGGCAGGACGGAAAAGGAGGCGGCTGACTGCGCCTCCGTGCTTTACCCTGCCATGCAGGTCGCGGACATAAGGATGCTGGGGGTTGACATAGCCCATGCCGGCATGGACCAGCGAAAAGTGCACATGCTTGCGCGCGAGATTGCGCAGAGGCACTCTTGGAAAAAGCCCGTCGCGCTTCACCATCGTCTTCTGATGGGCTTGCAAGGGCCTCAAAGGATGGGCTTTGAGCAGAACGCTTCGGAGGATGTCGCGGTTTCCTCAAAGATGAGCAAGAGCAAGCCGGAGACCTGCATCTTCATCCACGACACGGAAGAGGAGATAGCGCGCAAGCTCAGGGGGGCTTACTGCCCTGAAAGAGTAGCCCAGGACAACCCTGTGCTTGAAATGTGCCAGCAGCTCATAATGCGCGACGGCAAGACGCCCCTGAGAGTTGAAAGGAGCGCGAAGTTCGGCGGGGATGTGGAGTTTTGGACATACGGCGAGCTTGAGGAATCCTACAAGGCAGGCAAGCTCCACCCGGCTGATTTGAAGGGCGCGGTCGCAGCCTGGCTTTGCAAGGCGCTTGAGCCTTCCAGAAAGTATTTTGAGAGGCACCCCGAGCTTCTTGCGCAGATTGCATAAGGCAGAGGAAGGGGCTTTTTTATCCTTTCCCTTCGCTTTAAGGGCGGGAGAGGAATGGGTTGGAAGAAGGGTGCGGCGGCACTGCTTGTCATAGCCGTCGCTTTTTGCTCACTTCTGCATGCCGCATGCCCGACAGCCAGCCGGCAGATATACCTTGCCGCGGTGACTGGTGAGGAAAGCGGGGGCGTTTTCAGGCTTGAGGTGGAAATACGTCCGGGAAGCGGAACCATCTACACTGCCATAAGCCCAAAGACAGGCTTTCTGACGCAGGAGTCAGAGCAGGCGGCTGTGGAGTATGCCTTCAAAAGCACAGGGGCGCAGTTGGCGGAGTGCGATGTCCTTTTCCGGCTGGCAGGCCCTTTTGGGGAGAATGTCGTTGACGGGCCTTCTGCTGGCGGGGCTATGGCGGTTGCTCTTCGGGCGGCGATTCTCAACAGGAGCATAAGGCAGGATGTTGTCATTACCGGCACCATCTCCCCAGGGGGCAAGATAGGTCCTGTCGGCGGAATAATGGAAAAAGCCCTCGGAGCCGCAGAGGCGGGTGCGCGCTACTTCCTTGCGCCCAAGCTGCAGCTTCATGAAGCCCTCCTGATTTCCTCGCTTGCAAAAACAAAGGAATTTTATGCGATAGAAGTTGGGGACATATCGGAGGCTGAGGAGGTCCTCTTTTCGGACTACTCGCAGAACTTCAGCTCCAGGTTTGTGCCGCAGTCATCCCCACTGCCAAAAAACCTTCCCCCGATAAGCCAGGATGCAGCTCTTGCGCGCTTTGGCAAAATTTCCAAGAAAGTGGTTGACGAGCTTGAAGCAAAGAAAAAGGCGCTTTTTCCCGAAGGCGGACAAAGCCCGCAGCTTTCGCAGATGCGCCAGTATTTTGATGATGAGATAGCAAAGTACAGGAAGCTGCTTGGGCTTGGCTACTACTTCACAGCCGCCAACTCGGCATTTCTCCTCTCCATAGACGCGGAATATGTCAAGATGGGGGATGCGGCTGGGCTTGATTTTGCAGGAAGCGTTGAGGAGGTGGGCAGGTGCATAGCAAGCCTCAAGCCGCCCAAAAAAACCCACGAGAATTTCCACTGGGCTGTTGGGTCGGACTTGCGCAGGATATGGGCGCAAAAGAGGATGAATGAGAGCCTTGAAAGGCAGGATGCGCAGGGGCACTACACGACAATCCGCGACCTTCTTTATTCTTATAGCTGGTGCGGCATCTCGCGCGAGCTTGCCTCAGAGGCGGATTCCATAGGGGGCAGGCAAGCCGACGAATCCGTCCTTGTGCAGCTTGCCTCAAAGAAGATTTCCGAGGCTGAGGAGAGGCTGGCGCATGCACCAAAGCTTGACTACGACGCCCTGTGGCATCTTGAAGCTGCGCTTGCGGCAAACCAAAGCGGCAGATACGGCGCGGCGATATACGATGCGACCTATGCGAAGGCGATGCAGGAGGCGTCCTCTGAAAGCAACGTAAGCGCCTCTGCGCAGAGGCTTGTCTTGGCAGACAGGAAAAGCCTGTGGGGCAAGATATACCAGGGGCAAGGCGTCTTCCTTTATTATCAGGCAAAGGAAAGCGGGTTTGATTTGACTGATGCCTACCGCGTGCTGAAATATGCCTCTGAGCTTGACAGGTCCGCCCAGGAGATGGACAGGGAGCTTGCGGCGCAGCTTGTGCAGAAGGAGGCGGCGGCTGTCGCTGAGGCTGGCGGGCAAAGCCCAGCTGCGAAAGAATATGTTCCTATTGAGCAGGACTACCCGCTTCTTCTCTTTCTTACATTTTCAGTTGTGGCTTTCGCACTTGGGGTGGGCTATCGTCTTGCTTTAAGGATGAAAAAGGGCTGAGGGGGATTTTATGGAACCAATCATAAGGCGCGCAAAAATGCTTGCGCAGGAGCATCCGTCTGTCAGCAAGGTGGCGCTTGCCTATTCAGGCGGGCTTGACTCTGCGGTGATAGGCAAGCTTCTTTTGGAAGCCGGCTTTGAGGTGCTTCCGGTTGTCATCAACCTGGGGCAGCAGTCGGACCTTGGCAGAGTGGAGAAGAACGCAAAGGCGATTTTTGGGCAGTGCCGCCTTTATGACGCGCGGGAGAATTTCGTGATGAATGTGGGCAGGGGAATAAAGGCTTCCTGCCGGGCGTTGGGGGGCGTGAATGCGGGCGGGCTTTCCCGACCTTCAATGGCATACGCACTTGCCCAAGTTGCAAGGGAAAGCGGCTGCCAGGCGATAGCCCACGGCGCATCCGGAATGGGAAACGACCATCTGACCATGGAAAACTCCCTGCGCGTGCTTGCGCCCGAAATGAGAATAATCGCGCCGGTGCGAGATTTGGACTTGAGAAGGGACGAGGCGCTGTCGTTTGCGGCTGAAAAAAAGCTTCCGACGAATTTGAAGCGCGCCCTCTCCTTTTCCGCAGATGAGAACCTTTGGTGCAGGACCCTGCGGCAAGGGGCAGCCCTTGAAATCTCCGCGCCCCTGCCGGAAGAGGCTTACAAATGGACCGTTTCGCCTCAAAAGGCGCCCGAGAAGGGCGCTGAGGTGGAGGTTGAATTCCTCAACGGCTTGCCTGTCCGAGCCAAGATTGGCGGCAAAGAGGAGAAGGGACTACTTTCCATCATAGAGGCTCTGAACGAAGTTGGCGGAAAGCACGGGATTGGCAGACTTGATTTTGTCACAGACAGGGTGGTGGGGCTGAAAGTGCATGAGGCGTATGAATGCCCTGCCGCGCTTATCCTGCTTGCCGCTCATGAGGAGCTTGAGGCGCTTGTGCTCACCACCAGGGAGCTTGAAGCAAAGCACTACATTGATGCGCTGTGGAACAGGCTTGTTTATGACGGCGGATGGTATACGCGGCTGCGAAGGGCGCTTGATGCGTTCATAGATGAAACGCAGAGGGCGGTTGACGGCAGCGTTGAGCTCTCGCTTTACAAGGGAAGCATAAGGGTGAAAGGAAGGAAAAGCAGGCACGCGCTTTATGACGCGCGGCTTTCCTCGCGCGACAGCAGTGGCGTGTTCACGCAGAAGGAAAGCAGAAGCTTTGCCAAGCTTTACTGCCTGCAAGACGTAATCGCGTATATGATGGAGCTTGATTAGCGCGCGGGAGAAGTGCTTTAAAGCCTTCTGTCAGTCAATAGCGCAACCTGTTTTGCTGGCAGACGCAAAGAGAGGTGGTTGGCATGGATGGGAAGCACAAAAGCAGGAATGTCCATATCGGAAGGGAGACGGAAGAGAAAGGCAGGGGGAAGGTGCCAAAGAAAGAGGAAACGGCTGGCAATGTGCATGAGATGGAAATTCAGAGGGCGTATCAGAGGCTTGTGGAGGGCAACAAGCGCTTTGTTGAAGGAAAGCTCGCGGCGCAGGATGTCATAAGGCAAAGGCAGGAAACTGCCAGCGGGCAGAAGCCCTATGCGGCATTCGCCTACTGCGCTGACTCGCGCGTGCCTATTGAGCTGATATTTGATGCCGGCATCGGAGAGCTTTTTGGCGCTGGCAGGATGGCAGGCAACATAGTGGACAGCGGGGTTGCAGGCTCGTTTGAGTATGCCTATGGGCACCTTGGCACCAGGCTTCTTGTCGTGCTCGGGCACAGCTCGTGCGGTGCTGTGAATGCCGCCTGCAAGACTGAAAAGGCGGATGGCAATGTTGACTACATAGTCAAGAGGCTTCAGCCCGCAGTAAAGGCTGGGGAGAAGGACCCGGCCAGAGTGGTCAGGGAGAATGTCAAGCTCCAGATTGAGCAGCTTCGCAGCCTAAGCCCCCTTCTTGCCTCTGCTGAGAAAGAGGGGAAGCTTAAGATAGTTGGCGCAATCTACGACATTGAAAGCGGAAAAGTGGATTTCCTTGCCTGACAGGGCTGGAAGCTATAAATAGCCATTAGCGCAAGCTTTAGCACTGATGTGGTTCGTTTGGAAGAGCACACGAAACTCAAATACGAGCTCAAAAAGCAGCTTAACGCGCTACGCGAGATGAAGGGGAGCGGAACCGAGCTTATAAGCGTATACATACCTGCGGGGCAGGCAATCTCCGAAACGTCAAACAAACTGCGCGAGGAGGCTGGGCAGGCGTCAAACATCAAAAGCAAAAGCACGCGCAAGAATGTGACCGATGCCCTTGAGAGAATAATACACCACTTAAAAACCTACGGCAACAAGGCTCCGGACTCCGGGGTCGCGATATTCTGCGGCAACATAAGCGACAATCCTGCCAAGACGGATATTGCGCTTTTCACCGTCTTTCCGCCGGAGCCGATAACGGTTTCTCTTTACAGGTGCGACTCGCGCTTTTTCCTTGAGCCCCTTGAGCGCCAGCTTGCTGTTGGCGAAAGCTACGGCATTGTTGTGATGGATGGCAGGGAAGCCACCCTTGCCGAGCTGCGCGGCACGCAGGTCCGCATTTTGCACCGCCTCAACTCCACCGCCCATGCGAAAATAAGGAAGGGCGGCCAGTCTGCGCGCAGATACGAGCGCCTCATTGAGGAGTCAATTGAGCTTTACTACAAGCGCATAGGCGAGGCGATGGACCGCTATTTCCTCAACAACGTCAAGGGAGTGGTGGTCGGCGGTCCAGGACCTGCGAAGGACAACTTTGTCAAGATGTCCCCCTTCAATTACCAGATAAAGCTTCTTGGGGTGGTGGATACCGGCTATACGGATGAATACGGTGTGCGGGAGGTAATTGCGAAGGCGGAGGAGATTCTCGCCAAGCAGGAGGCTGTGGTGGAAAAACAGCTTGTTGAAAAATTCATCAAGGAAGTGGTATCCGGGGGCTTGGCAACTTATGGGGAGGCTGAGGTGCGCAAGGCGATTGAAAGCCGCCAGGCATCAAAGCTCCTCATTTCAGAGGGGCTCACCTACAAGAGGGCAAAGCTTGTGGACACCACGACAGGCGAGGTGCAATGGGTGACTGCCAAAAGCCCCCTTGAGCTTGAAGAGAGGATTAAGGCTGTGGGGGGAACGGTAAGGGTGGAGGAGCAAAAGCCCCTCATTGACGATTTGATTGACCTTGCGGCACAGCGCGGGGTGGAGGTGGCTGTCATTTCCCCGGACACTGCAGAGGGGGCGCAGTTTTTGGGAAGCTTCTATGGCATAGGGGCTTTCCTGCGCTACAAGTAGCCTCATTGCTTTTCGTTTTGGAGTTTGTAGTCCCTGAGGAATCTGCGTATTTCTGCTTCCAGGCGCACGCTCGCAGTGCGCACTTCAATCCTGTCCGCGTCTGAAGAGATGGAGGCTCCGTTGAATTTCGGCTTTTTCTCTTTGAAGCTCAAACTCCCGTAGGAAACAAATTCCTTCTTGCCGTTTATCTGCCTGCTTCCCGCATAAGGCAGCTTGAGGCGTTTTGACAGGAAGCGCTCAAGGGATGCCCTTGCCTCCTGGATGGGCATGGGAAGCCCAAGCTCCTTTCCATTCAGGATTAGCTTTGCACCGCCCATGTCAAGCACCTCCTCATTTGTCTGCCACAATGCCACAAAAAGCTGGCTTTCTGAGGATTGGCTCGGTGAGTGGAAACTGGCTTTTAATCGCCTTTAAAATCTCGGTCTCTATGATGCGACGATTGCCAAGCCCGCAGTCGTTTATCTTGAAGACCACTGTTTGCTCATCCAGCCTGCGGATGTCTATGTCAAGCAAGCCCTCTTCCCTTGGGACCAAGAACTTTATTTTTATGGAGTCGGCAGGAGAGCAGACGCCGTTTTTGAGCGGCTTTGCCTGGACATCCTCTCTGTAGATTTGCGGCAGGCTGGTGCGGATTTTTTTTGCAAGCCCGGCCAATGATTCTGGCGTGATTTTCATGTGCCTTGAAAAGAACATTATGCTGGCGCAAGAGCCATCTGCGCTGCCTTGCGTGGCATCGGTGCTAAACCTTATGCTAAGCGTCTTTCCACCCACGGCATCGCCTTGCTTTTGCTAAGTGTTGCGAAGATGTTTTAAATGTTCTTGTTTTGCCGCCTATCTTTTCCCAAGGCGATATGGCTCTGATATGCCCGTATAGATGCAGATTGCCTCAAGCCTCTTTTCGTAGCCCTCTTCTATCCTTGCCCCGTAGATGACGTTGGCGTCCTCGGCAACGTTTTCTGTGAGAAGCTCGCCTGCTCTGTTGGCATCGCCTAAAAGAAGGTCGGGGCCGCCGGTCAGGTGGACAAGCACCCCCTTTGCGCCCGAGATGTCAATGTCCAAAAGGCGGTTTTTCAGCACGGCGTTTGGAAGCTCCTCAACCCTGTCATAGCCGGATGCCTCGCCAACGCAGATTGCGGATATCCCGCCGTTTTGCGCAACTGCCTTGAGGTCCATGTAGTCAAGATTGAGAAGCGATGGCTCAAGCAAGGTCTTGGAAATGCCGCCTATCGCCTTTGCAAAAAGCTCGTCAAGCACCTCAAAGGACTTCTCAATCGGCAGCCTGCCTGCGTAATCTACCAGCCTATTGTTGTCAATAAGCACCACCGTGTCGGCGTGCTTCTTCATCTCCGAAATCCCCTCGCGCGCCTTCCCCATCCTGCCCCGCTCTATCGCGAATGGGTAGGTGCAAAAAGCAATCGTGATGGCTCCTTTTTCTCTTGCGATGCGGGAAATCACCGGAGTTGCGCCCGTTCCTGTCCCGCCGCCCATGCCGCATGCCAGAAAGACGATGTCCTTCCCATCCAGAAGCTCGGCTATCGCCTTCCTGCTTGACTCTGCACACTTTGCCGCAACCTCAGGATAGCCGCCTGCGCCAAGCCCCTTTGTCACCGAGTAGCCAAGAAGGCATTTTTTCGCTCCATCTCCGACGAGGTTGAGGTGCTTTTTGTCGGTGTTGAACGCAATCAGCTCTGCCTTTGAAACTCCCATGCGAAGCAGGCGGTTTATTGTGTTGCAGCCTGCGCCGCCAACGCCGCATACTGCAATTGAAGGCTTGCCCTCCTCGTCCATGCTCCCACCGGAAAAGCAAGGGGCAACAAACTATTTTAAACTGCCCCAAAGATAACTATTCGGCAGGATAGGCAGGGAGAGTAGGGGCCTCCCGTCCCGCAAATCCCCTTTTGGCGGTGCCGAATGTCCGGCGAAGTCATCTGAGAGGCAGCAAGGCTCGCGCTTCAAGCGTAGATGCTTTGCCTTGCCGGACGGTTCATTGTGCCAACCGGGTCAGGCCGGAAGGAGCAGCCCTACGCATTCTGTTCCGTGCTGGCAAGCACCAAAGCGGAGCGGCGGTGCGAACCACCTTGATGCTTTTCTTTTGGCGCGCCGGAAATCCTGCCATGGAGGCGCAGCAGGGCTTCTGCTGCCTTTTTTCTTGGAAAACAAAAAAGGGGAAAAAAAGGCGGGCTGGGGGCTGACTTAGAAGAAGTAGCCGCTTCCCATAGAGCCAAGCATCGCTCTCCCAAACAGCGCTAAGGCAAAAGCCATGGCAATCAGCGCCAAAATTGCGACCACAAGCGGCAGGAGGACCACTACCAACGCCTTTATGTCGGAAATGCCGTGCACTTCTTTTATCAGCAAGTAAAAGCAGTAGATGGAGTAAAGGGAAATCAGAACTATGACAAGCCAGAAGAGAATGCCTATGCATGGAATTCCTGAAAGCACTGTGAAGGGAAATGCAACCAGGGCATAGCCGCCCAAGATGAGGCTTAAGGCGAGGGTTTGCTCCATGAAGCTGCCTTTGCCCCCGAGTATCTTTGCCAATATCCAGTGGATTGCTGAGGCGATAAAACCGCCCACCAGATAAAAAAGCGGGACCAGCGCAATGCCTAAAAGCCTGATGCCAAATGCCAGTGGGTTCAGCCCGAACAGTCCCATAAGAAAGGATGCCAGAAAACTCAGCAAGCCAGCAAGCACAAGATGGATCGCTATCGGGACTGCGCTTGCCTCTTTCTTGTTTTGGGAATAGCCTTCAAGCGGATGGAAAAACGTATACACCCAAGCCCTCGGCTGCGGAATTGGGATGGCAGATGCTACCTGCATGTATATCCTTTCCACAGAAGCAAAAGCAGATTCCCCTTCTTTTTTCCCAGCCACCAAACCACCTCTGGAAAACCAATCTCTGTGAAGTTTAATAACTATATCAGTACGTCAGGGTGGCAAAAGGAAAAGCCAGGACGCCAAGATGCGCCAACTCTTCATTTTTTGGAAACTTTTTCAGAGTAGCACTTTTCGCAGAAGCTGTGCATGAAGCCCATCTTGTCTATGTGCTGCTTCTGGCTTGCGCGGGTAAGCTCTGCCCCGCATATTTCGCATGAAAGGTAATTGTTGTACATTCTCTCACCTTCTTGTGCGCTGGCGCCGCCGCAGCATTGCTTGCTCGGCAAAGAAATAAAAGGGTGCATTCGCCCTAAACGCAAGGAAAGCTGGGGTCGCATAACCCGGTATTGCGGCAGGTTGCTAACCTGTTGGGGGGAAACCCCCGTGCGAGTTCAAATCTCGCCCCCGGCATGCCAAAACAGTCCGGCAAGAAAGACAGCATTAAAAAGAGTTTGCAGAAATTTTTAGAGAAAAGAGTGATTTTATGGGAAAGGCTGCGGCGGCTGTGCTTTTGCTTGTTTCCTTGGCTTTTGCCAGCACTCCCCAATCAACGATGGTGCTTTCAAGCGTCCATTATGCCATGTCCGCGTTTTGCAAGTCCCTAGTCAGCTTGCTTCCTGTTGCGGCGATGATGATGATCGTGCTGGCAGGAGTGATTTACGCCGCTGGGCAGATGATGGGAGCGGAAACAAGGGCAAGGGCAAACGTGTGGGCAACTGCGGCGCTGACAGGGGCGCTCATTGGGATACTGATATATGTGGTTGCGCCTGCGGTTATCGGCATGATGCTTTATCCTGACAACCCAGAACAGATTAAGCTTAACTGCCAATGAAGAAAGCCATAGCGGGTATTTTTAAGATGATTTGGAGTTTTTTTAGCAAA
>JAOAJL010000004.1:73847-88773 GCA_026414185.1 Microcaldota archaeon
AACTGCGGCGCTGACAGGGGCGCTCATTGGGATACTGATATATGTGGTTGCGCCTGCGGTTCTCCAGATGATGCTTCCAAATAATGTCAACCTGGTAGATAAGTGCAGATAAAGAAGCGCAGGAAGTTTTGCTTTTTTGTTTTTCACTTTTTCAGCGCAAGCCATAACTCCTTAAAAGGATTGGCAGCGCTTGATGAAGAGGGTGGTTTTGATGGCAATAGAGTTTCACCTTGTTTCAAAGCCGAAGCTCAAAAACCCAGTTCTTGTTGAGGGATTTCCAGGGCTTGGCCTTGTAGGGACTATCTCTGCAAGCTATCTTGTTGAGAAGCTCAAGATGGAGCCTCTTGGCTACATCACAGGCGAGCAGTTTCCGCCCCTTGCCGCTGTGCACAACCACCGCCCGCTTTACCCGGCGCGCATGTATTACTCAAAAAAGCACAACCTCATAGTCTTCATTTCGGAGTTCGTCGTGCCCATAGGAGCGGTCAATGAGCTTGCCGACAAGATATATGAGTTTGCAAGAAAAAGCAAGGTAAGAAGGATAATCTCCCTTGGCGGAATCACGATAAAGGGGGAGCAGGACACTGTCTATTCAATCGCCTCCCTGCCTTCTCTTTCGGCGGAACTTGAAAGGATTCCGACGGTGAAGATGATAAAGGAGGGCGCAACCACCGGCGTGACTGGCGTTCTTCTGGCGCGCGGCGCAGTTGAGAACTACCCGATCATTTCTCTCCTTGCTGAAAGCCAGGAAGGGTATATGGACCCGAAGGCTGCTGCCATGGTGCTTGAGGTCCTAAGCCGCCTGCTCAAAATCAGCATAGACACCACTGCGCTTGAAAACGAGGCAAAGGAGATAGACAGCAAGCTCAAGGAGATGATGGGCAAGGCAAAAACCGCCCACCATGAATACAAGAAAGTGCAGGAGAACGCCTCGCTTGGACCGATGTATGGCTGATATTGCCTGAGTAGCAACCGTTTTAATATTCCTCGCCCACAAGCCAATTGCTATTTTCCAGGAGGTGTCTTTATGGAAGAATACCGGCTACCTAAATTGCCCTATGAATATGGTGCGCTTGAGCCCTACATTGACGAGGCGACGATGAGGCTTCATCACTCCAAGCACCACCAGGCATACGTGGACAAGTTCAACGCCGCCCTTGCCTCTGTCCCGGAATTTCGCGCAAAGGTTAAAAGCGCTGAAAAGCTGCTGGAGGACCTCAACGCTGTCCCAGAAAGCATAAGAGCCGCGGTTCGCAACCACGGCGGCGGCGCGGTGAATCACAGTTTTTTCTGGTCAGTGCTAAGCGGAGAGAGGCAAAGCCCGCAGGGCGAGGTTTCGCAGGAGATAGGCAGGAAATTCGGGGGCATTGAGAAGTTCAAGGAAGCCTTCTCCGCCTCTGCGGCAGGGGTTTTCGGAAGCGGGTGGTGCTGGCTTGTCGCAGGCGCCGGTGGGCTTGAAATCATGACCACGCCAAACCAGGACAGCCCCCTTTCTTTTGGAAAAAAACCCCTTCTTGCGCTGGATGTGTGGGAGCACGCCTATTACCTGAAATACCAAAACAGGCGCACTGACTACATAGCCGCCTGGTGGAACGTAGTGAATTGGGAGCAGGTTGAGAAGAACTTCCGGCTGGCGATGAAAAGATGAGGAAGGGCAGGGCAAAAAAAGCAGGGCATGGGGGCAGAGCCTCTGCCCTTCCATCCTGCGAGGCTGGCTGGAAAGCCCGCCTAACAGAAGAGCAATACAGGATTCTGCGCCTGCGCCAGACAGAACCCCCTTTCACAGGAAGGCTGCTTTACAACAGGCAACGCGGGGCTTATCTTTGCGCAGGCTGCGGCGCCAGGCTCTTTGAGTCAAGCGCCAAATTTGACTCAGAAAGCGGCTGGCCGTCCTTTTACAAGCCGGCTGTGGAAAAAAGCCTCTCCCTTGCGCTGGATGCGTCCTTTGGCATGCTGCGCACGGAAGTCCGCTGCGCGAAATGCGGCGGGCATCTTGGGCATGTGTTTGATGATAGGCGCACTCCGACAGGAAAGCGCTTCTGCATAAACTCCGGCGCGCTTGTCTTTTGCAAAATGGGCGCTAAGCGGGCATGATGGAAGTGCCTGAGAATAGAAGCACCTTTATTCCGTGCGCCATCATCTCCACGCCGAGCCCTATGAGAAAAAGCCCAAGCAGCCTGCTTACAAACTGCACATAAGTGAGGTTTATCTTTGGTATCATGTATGCTATGGCTATGAAGATTGCGCCCACCAAGGCAAAGGCTGCCACCAGATTGGCAAGGACGGGCAGGGTGCCCACTTCTGTTGATTTGATTATCAGGAATGATAGGGTCGCAGGGCCTGTGAGAAGAGGGGTGGCAATAAGCGAAACGATGGCATCCTGCTTTGTTCCTGAATAGTCCCTTCCGCCGCGTGCCATTGAAAGCCCAAGAAGGACGACCACTATGCCGCCTGCGACTCGGAACGCGTCAACGGATATGCCATATATCTCAAAGAGAAGGGGGCCCAAGAAAACAAAGGTGATTGCCACGCCAAGCGCCAAAAGCGCGGAAGCCACCGCCACCCTCTTCACGTTGAGGTGCTGCTCGTAGGCAAGGAACATCACTGGCACCGAGGCAAGCGGGTTGAGCAGGAATGAGATTTTGAGTATCATCCCCAAGTCCAGCATGGCATCACCCCTAAGCTGTTTTGCGTTCTTGCCGCCCGCCCAATTTCCTGCGTTATTAATTTAAAGCATATGGCAGGCAAAAAAGCGGAAGGCGGCTGGTTGGCATGCTCCCTCTTGCAGTTGTCGTTCTTGCGGCGGTGCTTGCTGCAATACTGCTTCGCGACCTTTTCCGCCTGCCTTTTGCCCCATGGCAAGCAATGCTTTCCGGAGCGGCGGCGGTGCTTCTGCTTGGGCAGATATCACCTGAGGCGGCGCTTGCCTCAATAGACTGGGAAGTGATGCTTTTCCTTTACGGCATGTTCCTGCTTGCGCATTTTTTGGCTGAAAGCTGGTATTTGGAGCATCTTGGCTACAAGGTGCTCCACAGGTTCCGCCATCCCTTTTTCGTACTGCTTGCGATTGTCTTCTCAATCGGAATAGCCTCTGCTTTTCTTCTCAACGACACGATTGCCATAATCGGCGTTCCGCTGTGCATAATGGCGGCAGGCAGGAGCAAGATTGCACCCGGCCATCTTCTCGTGGCTCTTGCGCTTGCAGTGACGATAGGCGGCGTTGCCTCTCCGCTTGGCAGCCCGCAGAATTTCATAATATCCCGCCAGCCGCAGCTTCCGGACGCCTTTTCGCCTTTCGTTTTATACCTTGGGCTGCCGACTGTCCTGTCGCTTGCAGGGCTGACTGCTCTGCTTTGGTTCGCCTTCCCTCCACTCCGCAGGCTGAGGGGATTTGAAACGGATGTCCATGTGCGCACGCCCACCTATTACGCCGCAAGGCGCGGCTTGCAGGTTGTGCTTGCCCTGTCTCTTCTTAGGCTTGCCGCGCCTGTCTTCCCCTTCATTCCGCAGTTCCCCCTTTACCTGATTGCGCTGGCAGGCGCATCCACTTCGCTTTTGCTTTCGCGCAACTGGAAAGCTCTGGCAAAGGTTGATTGGGAAACGCTTGTGTTTTTCGCAGCCATGTTCGTCCTGATGGAGTCTGTTTGGCTTACCGGGTTTTTCCAGCAGTTCCTTCCGCCCAGCCACTTGCTTTCCAAGCCCGAAACGATACTTGGCGCCTCGCTTGTCCTTTCGCAGCTTCTCTCAAATGTCCCATTTGTCATACTCTACCTCAAGGCGCTTGGCGGCTCAGCCACGCCTGGAGGGCTTATGCTCCTTGCCGCAGGAAGCACTCTGGCAGGAGGGCTGACAATCGTCGGCGCGGCTTCAAACATAATCATATTGCAATCGGCTGAGAAAAGGGGGCAGAAATTCCCGGTCCTGCAATTCACGCTTGTGGGGATTGCCGCAACCGCAATAAGCGTGGCGCTAATTCTTGGATGGATGGCACTTATCAGAGGCTAAGATGGATTGCCCGCCCGTCCTCATTTTTTTGATTTTCTTTTTGATGGCTGGTAAGTTTTGATTGGGCAGACAAGGCGCCTTTCTCTTCGGGCTTTGAGTGCAGGGGGGGAGATTTGAACTCCCGAAGGCGCTAAGCCACAGGATCTTAAGTCCCGCCCATTTGACCTGGCTCTGGAACCCCTGCGAGATAGTTCTGAGAAAGAAAGACTTAAAAGCTGCCGACGAGAATGCCCTGCGGTGATTGAATGGCTGGAAAGAGGAAAAAAGCCCCTGCGAAGCTGGAATTTTTCGGTGAGGATGACAAGAAGCTTGACTTGTGGTTCCTGCTCATCCTCGGAGGCATCGGGCTTCTTTATGCAGTGGGGTTCATGCAGCTTGACGAGATTTCGGCAAAATACTTCAGCTACATCTGGCCAGTGCTTGTGATAGCGGTGGCGCTTGTACGCCTAATAGGCTCAAAATAAGGCTCAGTATATTATTTTTGGGAGCTTCCCTGCCTTCGCCGCCAGCTTTACCTCGCGGGCAATCCGCCTGCCCATGCTCATCGGCTCTTTCCACTGGTAGATGGTGTATGGCGAGCCCTGCGGGTAGATGTTGGTGCCTGCCACTATGCGTGCAGAGATTTCAAAGGCGTAAAACTGCAGGTTTTCATCAACCACCGTCTCAAGGCAGAATGGGCCCGGAATGCCGCCAAACAGCCTCTCCGCCGCCTCAACCACAGCCTTCCCCATGTCCATGATATCTGAAAGGAGCGACTCGCGCATCACCAAAAGCTCATTGCCCACGACTGTGAAGCTGGGGGTGAAAGAAAGCCCTGCCATCTGGGTGCGGTATGCCTCGTCTATGTTTGACTCAAAGCGCCTGTCAATCCCAATCAGCTCAAGCCTGCCCTCAGCCACGCGAAATCCGTCTTTGTGAATAGGCGAGTAAAAGTAGTGCGGGTAGGCGCGAACCCCAATCAAGTATTCCTGCACTGTGACGTTCATGCCCTCAAAATGCTCATAGAACTCCTCTGGGGTGGAAACCACTCGGTAGCCCCTGCCGCCCTTTGCTCCTGCAAGCTTGACCACGCAGGGCCTGTCTATCTTGTCCGGCTCAAGGGTCGCAGGGACTTGTATGCCTGCGGCTTTCAGCCACTCAAACATTTTGCCCCTGTCAGCCTCCCACTGCAGGCTTTCGCGGTTGCCAAGCATCGGCACCCGCAGGGAAGCAAGCCTTGAGCCGGCGTATTCCACAAGCGAGCCGTGCGGCACAAGAATTGCATTCATATCCGCCAGCTCGCCCGCAGGTATCTTGCTTGGGTCGTCAACCACGAGAAACTCATCTGGGCAGCCAAGCGGGAACGCCTCGTATATCCGCCGGCGGTCCTCCGTGCAGATGCCAACCGTCTTTATGCCCTCCTGCCTTGCGCCATGAAAAATCTGCAAGGCAGTGTGCGAGCAGATTGTAGCTATCTTAATCTTGCGCGGCTCGTAGGAAGAGAGAATCTGCCTTATTGTTTCGCGGGAAACCAGCATGGCATCACGTCACTATCTCATTAAGCCTCCTTTGCTTTGAAGCCATCTTCACCTCAAGGGCAATCCTTTCCCCTGCGCTCATCGGTCTGCCCCACAGGTAGTCGCTGTATGGAGTGAAGCGGACGCCGGGCGAGCCTGGCATCCTGAATGAAACGTCAAAGATGACCGGCTCTTCGCCCTGCTCCGATGGGACTATCGCGCCTTGCAGCGCGAACGGCCCTATTATGCCTGGCGGGCACTCCTTTCTGCAGGTTTCTACGAATCGCTCCCCTATCTCAAAAACCCGCTCAAGCAGGGATTCTCGGATTGTGCAGGCAACATGCCCCACCTCTATATTCTTCATCCTGGCAAGCTTGAGAACCTCTGACTGCTCGGGAGCAGTCAGCCGCAACAAGCCGTCAAGGTTGGTCTGCCTGCGAAAGTCGGTTCCAAGAAGCTCAAGCTCGCCTGTTATCGGTGAGAAGAAGAAGTTGAAGTTGAACTGCGCCCCGAGGACGAACTCCTCAATAAGCGCCCCCTTAAGCCCCTCCTGCGTAATCAGACCCCGGGAGAGCATTTCCCTGCTTTTGCGCTGGTATTCGTAATGGGAGTGCGCTATGAAAAATGCCCGCTCGTATTTTCTTTTTGCCTCAGGCGCCTTCACTATGACGAGCCGGTCTATCTTTTCAGGCGAGGAGAAGGTCTTTGGAATCCGCACCCCCGCCTTTTGCAAAAGCCACTGCTGGTTTTTTGGCGTGTTGCGCTCCTCTGCCCGGAGAAGATAGCGGTTGCCGAATATCGGGACCGGAAAGCTGTTTTCAATCAGCTCATAGCCGACATAGACGCAAAACGAGCGGTGGGGGACGAACAGCGCCTGCCTCTTGCGAAGCAGCGCAACATTCTGCGGGCTTGCCACGTCGGCAAATTTGTCCACGAGGACTATTTCGTCTATGCAGCCAAGGCTCTGCCCCGCCGCCTTCCTTTTTCTGTAATAGCGCAGGTAAGTCTTCTCCCTTCCCTTCTGGCATATTGCGATGGAGCGCAAACCGAATGCCCGTGCGCCTGCCGATATGTCAAGCGCCGAGTGAGAGCCCAGAGAGGCGATTGAGGGCGACTTGTAAGAATCTGCCAGCTTGCCCATGGCTGTTGAAACCATATGGGACTATGGGAAAACGCCTTTAAAAACCATGATGGACGCAGGCGTGCCCGCTTGGCAAATCTTCAAGAAGATAAAGGCGAAAAAGGCGCTTGACGAGTTTGGCAGGAAAAAGCAGCTAAGCCGACAGGCAATAACCGGCGTCTCCATAAAATGATTCCTTCTTTTGTTTTTCTTCTTGCTTGCGCCTCAAAAAGCAGCGGAATCCTGCTTCCCAAGCCTATTTAAACCCAGCAAGTGCCATCCCCATCGCTAAATTTCACCAAAATTTGGCGGAGTGAGAATATGGGGAAATCTGGCTGGGGTGAAATGCCAGAGAAAGAGGAGGGGCAGCGCCCGGCTTTTTCTGGTGAAACTGAGGCGGAAGAAAGCGGCGCAAGGGCGGCAGGGCAACGCCCTGACTTCCGAGTGGTTCAGGCGGAATACGACAGCAGGCTTGGCAAGACCGTTTTCAAGGATGTTGGCGCGATGTGGCGCGGCACAAGCAAAAACGGAAGCGACTACTACACGCTGAAGATAGGCAAGTTGCGTCTGCTTGTTTTTCCGAACGAAAGGGAGTAGGCGGTGGTGGTTGCGATGGCAAAAAGGAAGGAAGATGAGGCGCCTGAAGCCGAGGAGAAAAGAAAGCCTGTAATTCGTGATTTGGAGGACCTTCCCGGAGTTGGAGAGGTTGCGGCTGAGAAGCTGCGCAGGGCTGGCTACGACGACTTGCAGAAGATTGCCGCCAGCTCCCCGCACGAGCTTGATGAGATTGCTGAAATCGGGGTTGAAAAGGCAAAGCTGACCATTGCCGCGGCGCGCGACTCTCTTGAAATGGGTTATGAATCCGCTGACAAGATAATGGAGAGGCGCAAATCAGTCGGCAGGATAACCACGGGCTCAAAGGAGCTTGATGCGCTTATAGGCGGCGGGGTGGAGACCATGGCGATAACCGAGTGCTATGGGAAATTCTCCTCTGGAAAAAGCCAGCTTGGCTTCCAGCTTGCCGTAAACGTGCAAAAGCCGCCTGAGGAAGGCGGGCTTGGAGGCGGTGCCCTTTTCATAGACACTGAGTCAACTTTCAGGCCTGAAAGAATCGTCCAGCTTGCGCAAAGCGCAGGGCTTGATCCTCAGCAGGTTCTCTCCAACATCCAGGTTGCCCGCGCGGTGAATTCTGACCACCAGATGGTCCTTGTGGACAAGGCGGAGGAGATGATAAAGGAGAAGAACATCCGACTTATTGTGGTGGATTCCATGACTGCGCATTTCCGCGCGGACTACATAGGTAGGGGCGCCCTTGGCGACAGGCAGCAGAAGCTAAACAAGCACGTCCATGCCTTGCAGAGGCTTGCCGACAAATACAATTTGGCAGTCTATATCACAAACCAGGTGATGGACAACCCTGGCATACTGTTTGGAGACCCCACAACGCCCATCGGCGGGCATGTTCTTGCCCACGCGGCAACATACCGCATATACCTGCGCAAGGGAAAGGAGGAAAAAAGGATTGCCCGGCTTGTGGATTCCCCGAATATGCCAGAAGGGGAGTGCGTCTTCAAGGTGACGCAAAAGGGGATAACCGACTGACCTTCTTTTTTCTTTTTTGCATCCCGGATCAGAAACAATTATACAGCTAACCGCCAAATAAGGAAATGGGGGTGAAATGATGCCTGAGCAGGAGATAGGCAGGATAACGCACTATTTTCCGAAAATCGGGGTTGCGGTCCTCGCTTTGAACTCTCCCCTGCGGGTCGGGGAGAGCATACGGATAGCCAAGGGGGACGGAAGCGGTTTTACGCAGGTTGTCTCCTCCATGCAGCTGGACCATGCGCAAATCAGCGAGGCAAAGGCTGGCCAGTCAATCGGCTTGAAGGTGAACCAGCCCGTGCACGAGGGCAACAGAGTCTATAAGGTGGAGCAAGCATAGGGCTTTCAAGTGGCGCATCCTGCTGGAAAAGCCCTGTTCAGCCTTGCCTTTCAGCCTCTCTCCTGAGGCGCTTGAGCTGCTTTCTGCTCAATGTGAAGGAGAGAATGAAGATGACGAGCTTTACCTTTTCAATGTCGCTGAGGCAACAAAAGCCTTCGTGCGATTGGAGGTGGGTGGATATGCCCTCCACAAGCGGCTCAAGCCTGGCGAACTTTCCTGCCTTTTCCTTCTGGCGAAGCTGTGCCACTTGGAGCACCGCATCTTCAAGCAGGCTTCTTTTCACCTTGCCAGGCCGCATGTGAAGCGCATCTATGCGCTTGTGCACGCTTCTGTGGCAGTTGAAGCACAGCGGAAGGAGATTGCTTGCCTCCGTCTTTCCCCCGAGGCTGACTGGCTGTATATGGTGCAGCTCAAGCCTTTTGCCCTTCTCGCCCTCTTTCATCTCGCAGCAGTAGCACCTGTTTTTGTTTTTCTCAAGCACTTCCTTGCGCAGAAACCTTCCGACTCTCTCTCGCTTGCATTTTTCATATGAGGAGGAGCAGTTTCTTTTAGGGCAGAGCCCTTCCCTTTCTTGCAGCCGCGATTGGAAAAGCCTGTTGGACGTGGTTGCGAGCATTGCTTGTATTGCTACAAGCACAAATAAATAGCTCTTGGAAAATTAGCCATGTTTTTATACCCTTCGGCACAAAATTTGGCTGGTGCTTGCGTGATTGTCATCGGAAAGCACACTGCCGTTTCAGAGAAGGGGTTGCGGCTTTCGCCTTTCCAGATGAACTTCGGGCACCGCTGCAGAGTGATTGAGGCGGCAGAAGCCCTCGCGCTGAAAAATGTGAAAAGGCACGATTTGGAAAAGGGCGGAAAGCTTATTGGAAGGACCGTTGTTCTTGAAGGGGATTATGACTACTGCATAGGCGGCGGGCTTGGCGGCAGAAAGAGGAAAGGCAAAATTAGGCTTGCGCTACTGGAAACGCAGATGGGCATGGGCGCATCGCAGATAACGCAGACAGAATATGCCTCCTGCGCGAAGAGAATGGGGGCTGGAAAGGCTGGACAGATATTCCAGATAAGGGTTGGAACCGCTCTCGGAATAAACAGCTGGAAAAAGCCAAGAATCCGCATAGGGCATCTTGTTATTCCGGAAACCAACGTATTTTTCTGCGGTGCAGTGATGCAGTCGCTCCGCTACACTCCGCCAGCCGACCTTTCAAAGCTTGAAAAGGGCGACTTGGAGGTGTGCAAGAGGTTTTTGGAGCACTGGAGGCGCATTGGAGGAGAGCTGACAAAAGACGGGCGCTACCTGCTGAACAAAAACAGCGCGGCGCTTACCGAGGCGCTGCGGGCTGAGGCAGAGGGCGCTGGAGTCACCTACCACCTTGGCAGGTGCTTTTCAAAGGATTCCCTGTATGGCGAGGATTTGGGCTATATGGTTGAGCTTGGCAGGCGCTACCGAATAGCGACAAGCGAGATGGAGCAGGGTATGAACGCCTTTATTGCAAACTTGGCTTGGCACACCGAGCGCTTGCGGATACACAGCGCGGCTGTCCTTGTGCAGGTTGGCGAGTGCTGGAAGGATGCGGATGGCGCATTGCACGGCAAGGGGTTCCCAGAAACAAGAAGTGAGAAAAACCGGGTTGCGAAAGCCATGGAGGCGGCATATAAGATAGCCGCAAATGCGCTTGCGCGGCTGAAAGAAGGGATTGGCTAGCTGGTTTTGTGGAAAAAAATACGGCAGCTGTTGGCAGGCTCATCCTGGCTTCAAAGCCTAAGGATCTGCGCCGCTAAAGAGAAAGGCGCATTGCCGAAAGGGACTCTTCTGCCTCCCTCTTCATTCTTTTGAGAGCCAGGATGCCTTTGGCGTCCATCTTGCCGCTTTCAAGCTCGGCTGATGCGAATTCCAGGAATTCCTTCCAGTGCAAAGCCGGGTTTTTGCAACGGGTGCCCCAGTCAAAGACCGCGCACTTCATGTTTTTGGATAGGTATCCCCCGTAGCGCAGGAGGGCTTCCCGCCTGCTTTCAGGAGGCATTATGGAGTTTGGCATCAAAAAGCGCAAGTCCGTCCCGTCTGGCATGAGATGGAAAAGCATCTCCGAGGCAAACAGGGAAACTTTGCAGGAGGGGTGCTGGCGGAAGATGTGGTTTTTCGCAAGGCTGGCAAGCTTGCGCGCTCCTTCTGTTGATGCGGCAAGCGAAACCACGCTTATGCTCTCAAGGGAATAGCCTTTGCTTTCCGCCGCATCCAAAAGAAGCTGGATTCCGCGAACCAGCGTGGAGCCTGTTGCGATTGTGTCCCCGATTATGATGTTGGCTTTGTCCGGAAGGGATTCAAAGTTCTCATAGCCGCAGACCGCCCGGAACTGCCCTTGCGTGCCTTCAACCCTCTGGCGCTGTATGCCTATGAAGCACTGCGGCAGGGCATAGCCAAATAGCCTCCTAAAACCGCTGTTGAGGGCGTAATAGAGCCCGCCTGAGAGGAAAACAAGTTCGCAGATTGTGGCGCGCTTTGCTTTCGCAAGCACCCGCCTCTGAAGCAGTTTCGCAAAAAGCTGCGCGTTCTTTTCCATCGCATCAAGGAGGCGGTTGCCCGCAAGCTGGGGCGAATAGAGCACTTTTCTGAGCCCGGCTGAGCAGATGATGTAGGTTGAAGGCAAAAGCCCCTCTTGCCTCACTGAATAGAGGCGATAAACATCTGATTTTTCCAAAAGAAAGACCCTTGCCATCTTCACCACCTTATCTTTGTGCATACCGCCTTCTTTCCGAGAAGCAGGGCGGTTATGCGCGAGGGCTTTGACGCGTTTGCTATGAAAACGGGCTTTCTTATTGAGAGCATCTCCTTTATCTTGCCTGCCATCCCGCCTGTGACGTCTGGGGAGGAAGAGCCTGAAAGATGGCGCGAAATTTTTGCGTAGTTGCGCCGGGTTATGAGAGGCACAAGCCGACCCTTTGCCATCACCCCATCAACATTGGAGGCGAGGATTACCCTGCTTGCCTTCTTTCCGAGGTAGGCGGCTATCTGGTCTCCTGAGCAGACGGAGTAGCCAAGCTTTGAGTCCGGCACCATGTCCCCGAAAAGCACAGGCACTCTGCCGGAGCCAAGCGCGGCGAAGACAGGCTTGGTGTTGAAGCTTGCTATGCGCCTGTTCTTTGAGCGGATGATGTCCATCGGCGGGATGGAAACTGCCGGCACGCCGTTTTCCACAAGGGCGCCTGTCAGGAGGGCAGAAAGGGAACAGCAGGCAAGATGCGTCCTGAAGCAGGCAACCTTCTGCCTCGGCGTCCTTACTCCGCCATCCAGCCCCCATTTTAGGACAAGGGGGTGGCCAAAGGAGCCTGCCCCATGGACGATTATGAGATTTCGCGCTCCCTTTTTCCATGCCCTCGCTACGGCTTGCGCAAGCCTTGCTATCGCGATTTTGTTTGCGCGCATCCAGCCAGACTTGATGGTTATCGCGCTTCCCCCAAGTTTCAGAATCTGCATGCGGGACTTTTCCAGCAGCCAAAATTAAAACCTTGCCTTCCGCCAGAAAGAATGGTTTAAAAGCACTTTGCAACAGCAACGAAGAGCGGTGAAAGTATGAGGCTCAAACAGAAAAAGGTGGAACCGAACGGGAAGAATGAGATGCCAGGCAAGAAGCTTGCTTCGGTTGAAAAAAGCCCGGCTGCGCTGTTCTCCGCACTTCGGAAGCGCTGCCTGCCGGACAGGAAATACTGGGCGCATGGAGATGAAGGCGAAACGCTCAATAAGAGGGAGCAGTGCGGTGTGCGCGGCAGGCAAGTAGGCAAGGTAATGCTGAGTTTGAACCTCTACCAGCGCCTTGATGATGCGGATTATCTCAAGCTGCTAATCGGAGTGGTTGATGCCGCCAAAAAAGAGGGCTACAAGGCAATCTACGTCAATCGCGGTCCCGAGGGCGACGGACCCGGGCATGCTATTTACGTAATAAAGTGGGGAGCGGAACGGAGAGGCGGAGGGTGAGCTTGTGCAAAAGTTCATAACAAGGCAGAAAAAGGCGGAAATGGACTGCGAAAGGCTGCTTAGGGAAATCAGGAAGATATGCAGGCGCAAAAAGCCTGCCAACGCAGGCGAGTACTACAAGGTCTTTGAGTATCCGATTCCGAAATTTGACCTGGCAGACGACCAAATCGCCCAGTTTGCAGTTGCATACCTCAAATTCGTAAAGAGGCAGCTAAAAAACACAAGCGGCATCATTCGCTGGGAAGAGGGGGACAAAGTTGGCATCTACACCTACAAGATGAAATTTGACCTTGACAATCTTGACCTAAGCGGCAACTATAAGGAGCGCTTTGCCAGCTTCACAATCAACATAAAAATAAGCTGACTTCGCAAGCGACCAAAACCCTCTTTAAATGAGCATGCCATGGTATCTGCTATGCGCATACTTTTGGCAATAACCGGCGCCTCAGGAATAATCTACGCAAGAAGGTTGCATGAGGCTCTGAGCAAGTCGGGCGCGGATGTCTGCGTCGTTGTCTCTTCTGCCGCAAGGAAGTTGGCGCAGGCGGAAGGGGAGCGGCTTCCTCGCGCAGACTATGATGAGAATGACCTGGCAGCCCCTTTTGCATCCGGCTCGCACAGGTTTGACGCTGTTGTCGTCTGCCCCTGCTCGCTCAAAACGCTTGGCGAGATAGCAGGCGGAATCGGAAGCACGCTTGTTGCTCGCGCGGCTGAGGTTGCGCTTAAGGAGAGAAGAAAACTCATTTTGGTGGTTCGGGAAACGCCCCTTTCGCTTGTTGCGATTGAGAACATGCGCCG
This sequence comes from Microcaldota archaeon, assembly GCA_026414185.1. Lineage (GTDB taxonomy): Archaea > Micrarchaeota > Micrarchaeia > Anstonellales > Anstonellaceae > UBA10161. Next base: position 87,182 of record JAOAJL010000004.1, read on the forward strand.
CGTCACACTTGCAGGCGGGATTGTGATGCCTGCCTGCCCAGGCTTTTACGGAAAGCCGCGCACCATAGAGGAGCTGGCGGACTTCATGGCGGGCAGGGTGCTTGACCAGCTTGGGATTGAGAACCGTCTTTTCAGGAGGTGGGGGCAATGAGGGGCGCGCCCTTGTCTTTCAGGGATTTTCTTGCAAAACTCAAAAAGGAGGGCAGGCTTGTGAGGCTTCGCAAGCCCGTGTCCTTGAAGCTTGAGCTTGCAGGCGTGCTTCATGAGCTTGACGGAAAGCCGGTTTATGCCGAAAGCATAAAGGAGGCGCCTGGCGCAAGGGTGGCGGGAAACGTTTTTTCCACAAAGGAGCTGGTTGCGGACTATCTTGGGGTGGAAAAGGAGAAGCTAATTCCCGCGCTTGTCAGGGCGATAAACACTCCCTCAAAGCCGCTCCAGGTCAAGCCGGATGATGCGCCTGTGATGGAGGTTCAAAAGCAGGCGGACCTTCTTTCCCTTCCAATCCCTTTCCATGCCCCAAAGGACGGCGGGGCTTACCTCTCCTCAGCAGTAGTAATAGCCAAGGACAGGGAATTGGGGCAGAACTGCTCCTTTCACCGCATGATGGTGCTTGACTCAAAAAGAGCGGTGGCAAGAATCCTCCAGCGCCACCTTGATGCGTTCATAAACCGCGCAGGCGGGGAGCTTGATGTGGCAGTGGTGGTGGGCGCGCCCATAAATTTCCTTCTTGCCGCAGCCTGCTCGGTGGAGCTTGGCGTAGACGAGATGCAAATCGCAAACTCCCTTGCACCCCTGCGGGCTGTGCGGCTTCCAAACGGCATCCTTGTGCCTGCGGACGCGGAGTTCGCCTTTGAGGCAAGGATAACAAGGAAGATGCACGATGAGGGGCCCTTTGTTGACTTGACTGAAACCTATGACGTGGTGCGGAGCCAGCGGGTAGTGGAATTCGGAAGGGCATACCACAGGCGCAAGCCGATTTGGCACGCCCTTCTTCCAGGCGGGCTTGAGCACAAGATACTGATGGGAATGCCCCGCGAGCCTACCATTTATAACGAGGTGAGCAAGGTTGCGCACTGCACCGGCGTGAACATCACGCCTGGCGGCTGCTGCTGGCTGCATGCGGTAGTTTCAATAAGGAAGAAAAGGGAGGATGACGGCAGAAAGGCGATAGAGGCTGCGTTTGCAGGGCACAGGTCCCTCAAGCACGTTGTTGTTGTGGATGAGGACATTGACATTTACGACCCCGCTTCTGTTGAATGGGCTATTGCGACAAGAGTGCAGGCGGACAGGGATGTTGTGATACTGGCAAACCAGAAGGGAAGCTCGCTTGACCCCTCTGCCGACCCGCACACCTGCGCCACTGCCAAGATGGGCATTGACGCGACCAAGCCGCTGGTGGCTGGCGGCAAGGATTTCACAAAGGCGGAATGGAAGCGGGTGGATGTGAGGAAATACCTTTGAGGGATGCTGTGAGGCTTTCCAAAAAACAGCAGTCAATGCTTGACGGCGAGTGCGGAGAGGCGGTCCAGCAGGCGATGGAAATCCTCGTTGCGCTGGGCAAAATCTACGGCGCGCAGGGCATGGTTTCCGTC
>JAOAJL010000005.1:0-13295 GCA_026414185.1 Microcaldota archaeon
TGGAAGGTAGGTGGATGGAAAGAGGGTGGATGGAAGGTAGGTGGATGGAAAGAGGGTGGATGGAAGGTAGGTGGATGTATGGGAGGTGAGCGTAAGTAAGGGGGGTGGATGGGAGGGGAATGTAGAGACTAAATCTAAGCCGGTTCCACCCCAACCAGGAGGATGCTTGGAGAAGAAGAGCCCCCAAGCACTCTTCTGCGTTCCAAAAAGAATAGATCTGGCACCTGCTTCTTCAGATCCAACGAACCAAAGCTCCCAGGACGGATTTTTAAGTCCAAATACTTCCCAAGCATATTGCTTACCATATATTGTGAAACGGGCGATCCGAGGAGTAGAAGAGAGTATTTTGTTGGCAAAACTGACGGTTGACAACAGAAGAAGTGGCACCGACATACCGATGCTAAGATTGGTATAACCCTTAACCTCCTCCAGACGTGCCAAGTTATTAAGCGTCGGATTGAGAATCGCTTCTTCATAGGCATGTGCCCGCATTGAAAGCGCTTCCGGAATACCAGCAAGGATAAGATTAAAAAGAAAGTTGAATCTTTTCTGCCAATCAGTGAGGAACGGCTCTCTTGCTGTACGGATTGTGGGGATTGTGGGGATAAGATCGTTGTTCTGTTTGTTGTAGGAACCGTATGAGGAAGGATCACTAGGATAAAAAAGACGGCTTATGAACATATCTACAAAATCCACTGCATAATCCAGGAGGTCCGGATACTTAGTTTTGTCAGGGTTTACCCAAGTTTTATCCTTCGGAATGGGAAAGATAGTGGAGAAAGGTAGAGAACAAAACGGTTGGCTACCAAAAGGCGGAAATAAAAGAGGATGCAGCTTCCACCAAGAATCACCACGAAGTGCGTCAGCCGCCAACTCCACGTATTTTTCGTTAATACCCAGATATAGAGCTTGATAGGGGGTACCGCTGGAAAAACCGGCCTTGTCTTCAAGAATTGTACTTATAAGGGAGGGCATATCCTTTTCATTTTTGATTAGGTTTTTTAGCGGATTATTCTTAGACGAGGACAAGGCATAATACAGCATGCTGAGGTTCTCATATTTACTTATCGGCGCTTTTCTCTCAATATTATAATTAGTATGTGAGTTGGGGTTGTAAAAAAGTGATTTGTCAAGTGTTACGTCAAGGGAGGGAAAATCATTGTCGCGTAAATAAAGTTCTGCAAGAATTAACCGTTTTATAAGGAATTGCAGGCAATCCATATCTTCTTTTGAGGATGGATTAAACCTATTCTCAAAATAATCAACGATATTGCCACTATTGAAATTAGTCCGCATGGCACAGTATGCGTCGTTGTATTTCACTAATTTCTCCACGAAATCATTAAATTCAATGACCTTCTCATTCACTTTCTTTACTCTGACTATGAATTGTTCGTAAAGTTTAAGAGTGGTTTTGTGCATTTCTTCAAGGGCGTCTAGGTCTTTATCTATCTTCTTTATCTTGTCACTAATCATGTTTATTTTTTTTGTGTTTTCGTTTAATTTACTTATAAATTTGTTTATTTTACTATTTTTTTCCATTTTGTCAAGTCTCTTTTTTTCATCAGCAGATAACTCATTGTTTTTCCTCTTGGACACAAGATCTTCGTAACCTTCAAATTGGCTATATTCGCGGTATATATCTTCTCTCTCCTTCTCCAGTTTCTTCCGTTCATCATAAAGTATTTTTCGTTGAGCATTAAGGAGACTGTAAGTGTAACTGATCTTCTTATGGAGAAGAAAGGAATAATCCTCAAATTTCTTTTTGATTTCGCTAAATTCACGATTGAACTGTTGTGCTGGGTATGGGTCATCTCCGCCTGCCGCCACCGCCCCCATTGAAAATAAAAGCTGTCTCAGCAAGTCTGGCTCTTTGAGTTCACCGCTATCAAAAACTTCCCACCATAAGTTGGTGGGCAGACTATCCCCAATCAGTCTATTGCAAGTCAAGTAATAAAAACGTAAAAAATCGGCAAAATCATTTGGATCAAGAATAAGAGCTGGATCAATATCACCACAAACAATATTAAGTTTGGTGCCTTGAAGTGAAATTTCTATATTATCAAAGTTGTAATTCTCCAGCTTCTGCAAATTCTCCGGATTTTTTGATAGGTCTTGTATGGATTTTTCATTAGGATTAGAACTGTCATTATAACATTTTGGCAGCTGATTCCGAATGGGTACTGTTTTGAATTCCCTTATTTCCCTTACGACTTTGGTTTCTTCTTTTTCTACTTGATTATTTTCTGTTTTCTTCGGAGCAGGCAAAGTAAAAAAAACTGAGGGCACATCAATATAATTTTTCTTGCTATCTGGCGGAGTGGTTGTAGTCCCTTCTTCTGCTTTTTGCTTTTTGATCTCGTTTTCAAATTTTTCCAGCAGATAGAGAAGCTCGTTTCCTGCTTGGGGGACGTCTTTTTCGAGGAATGAAGCGATGATTTTGAGATTTTCTTTTTCCTGCATGCTTTTTTTCTCCTTTGACAGGGCAAGCAGCGCATCAAGCAGGGAATCAAGAGATTCTTTTGCTGAGGCGATATCCCCTTTGGCAAGGGCGTCTCTCGCTTCTTTTATTTTCTCCTCAACTTGTCTTATTTTTTTGCCAAGGGGAGAGTCTGGATGGAGAAGCTCGCGTGCAGCACCACTGTCAAACCAAGATGACGTGTCCCTTTTGAGGTCATTAACTATGGTTTCAAGCTTGTTCAAGAGGGACTCTGCCTCTCCAAGCAAGGAAGAAGGTATTTCCAGCCCCCTATAAAAGTAAAGGAACATGGATAGATAATGTGAAGCTAAACTTAAAAAAAAATCCTCAGGAAACAGTCGTTTCAGTCGGCTCAAGATGCTTCACGGCGCAGCGGCGCTCGGGCTTTCCCTTGCGCGACTGCGAGCGGACCATGACGAAGTTCTCGTCAATCACCTTGGTTATCACCACCTTTTCGCCTGCATCGCGCCCCTTTGTCTTTATGCATATCCTCCCGACCTGTATTGCTGGCATAGAAATCACCAATCAGCGTCCGATTTTTGAAATGACGCCCTCACTTCCCCCCTCTCTTTTTCTTTATGGCGGCTTTTTTCCCTTGCTTGCCGCCTCGGCTCTTTCCCATCTTAGCCTCAGCCGCGGCTGCGATGATTTCGGCGGACTGCTCGGGCAGGAACCTTTCCGTGTTTATCACCAAGTCAAAGCCCGAGTGGTCATAGATGTCTATCCTGTATATCTCAAGGTAGCGCATGCGGTTGCTCTCATCACGCTCCGCTATGTGCTTCGCCGCCTCTTCAAGCGAAATCCCGTCGCGGCTTGCCACTCGCGCGGCGCGGGCTGAGGAGGGCGCATAAAGCCAAATACGCAGGTCCGCATCCTTTATCATCCATGGACCAAGCCAAGTCGTTATGACGCAGTTTCCGCCCCTTGCCATCTCCACAAGGTGCCTGTCAAACTCCCGGTCTATCTCGTGGTCCTTTTCTGCTTTCTTGTGAAAGTCAAGAAGCGTAATCTTCTGCTTGGCGGCAAGCGTCTTGAATGTGGGGTTTATCAGGCGCAAGCCCAGCCTGGCAGCCAGCTTCTCCCCCACGGAGTTCTTTCCGCTTCCAGACAAGCCCGATATGCAGATTTTCACCGCCATCACCGCGCCTTTCGTCTAATTGAGCTTGAGCGATTTGACATAGGGCAAAAGCAAAATGTCAACTTCGGACAGCTTCATGCCGCCCTCCTTGATGCGCTGGGCGATTATTATGGCTCGGCTTGAGCAGGACGTGCAAAGCCGCCCGCCGAAGCGGCGGTTGGGAGCTTTTCTGTCAGCCACGCCTGGAAGGCGGGCTTTGCACACTGCGCAGGAGTGCTTTTTGCCCTTTCTCCTTCTTTTGTAGTGCATTGCGTGCCCGCCTTTTGGGGTGCGCACCGCAATCTTTCGCACCGAGCTTGAGCGATTTTTTGGAAGAGGCATCCGTATCACCCGCTTTTCCTCTGAAGTTTCTGCAAGACGGCTTTCCCCATGCTGTATGTGATGCTTATCGCAAACACGAGGAACAGAAATACGCCGTAAGAGCCGATTATGCGGGATATGTTTAATAAAGGCAACGCAAACGGCAGGTCTATGTGGAAAAAGGTTCCGCTGTTAAGAACCGCCTCTATCTTCTCCTGCGGAGAGGGCAGGGGGAAGGCGGAGGCGTGAATCTCAACCGTCTCCCCTGCCGTGTAATTCTGCTTTGCGGCTGATATGGAGAGGGTGCGCGCAACTTTGCCTGAAAGCGCGTCAAGAAAGCTGGACTGGGTGTGCGACTGGAGCCAGACATCTGACGGCTTTCCTCCCCCCACGTAGATTGCGGTTGCGTTTCTTGCGAGAGTCTCGTTTGAGGGCGAAAGCAGGTAGCCGTCAATCACCCATGCGCCTTTCTTGGCTGACTGTGGAAGGGCGTAGCAGTTTGAGAATACTCCATCCGATGCGTTCTTGTCGCAGTGCTGGGCAAGCCCGTCGTCGTAAAGGGCGAGCCGGGCGTCATCCTGCGTTTCCGGCTCAACAAGCGGAAAGAATGCGGCAAGGGCAATAAGAACCGCAAGCAGAGGCAGCAGGTAAGTGAACTGGAGCTTCATCATCTCGGTGGTAAGCGCCATATTCTTTGAGAAAAGCTCGTCCATCTCCCTGCTGTCTTTCTTTTTCGCTGCCTCGCCGATTTTGAGCTGTATCTGCGTCATCTCCTCCCGTATCGCCCTCAGCCTCCCCTTGCCGCCGACGTTCTCCTGCACCCAGAAGCTCAGCGCTACATAGGCGGCGGCAAGCCCGGCAAGAAATCCCAGGTATGCTGTGCCGTCAAGCATGGAAACCGCCTCAGAGGAGCGAAAGGAGCTGGTTCTGCGCTTCCTGGAGCCTGCCCTGCCTGTTGTATATTATGCTGTATGGCGCACCTGCCTTTTGCGAGTATTGCTTGAGAAGCTGCCGGTTGAACTCGTCGTGCTTGGAAAGCGACTCTTCGCTTTCAGCGTCCCGGATTCGCGTCGGGTCGGACTGTCTGCGGGCAATCACCTCTGGAATCGGGGCGGTTATGTAGATGAAGCGCTCCACTTCAAGCTTTCTGAGGATTGGGTCTGGAAGCCCTACGAGAAAGCCCTCTGGCGTGGAGATGGAGCAATGGGTGTCAAGTATCACCTTGCCTGGAAGCTTTGAAAGCTGGTCTCCAACTTCTGCCTGAACCTCCTTTTGCCTCTCCTGCGGCATCCTGCGCAGCTCATCGCGGTGCGAAACGTAGCCTTTCTTTGAGGCGATTTCAAACATGAGCGTCCCGTAATTCACTATTCTGTAGCCTGCCTGCTGCGCGGCTGAAAGGACAGAGGATTTTCCAACCCCGGGCAAGCCCATCACTATAATCATGGCAACATAACCCCGCTTAGCGCTTCATCAGCCCGCCTATGCTTGCATAGGTGTCAAACAGGCGCTGGTTTTCAAGGTCCTGGTACATCCGGTAGAGTATGCCCACCGTCAGCAATATGCCCGTTCCAGTGCCAAGTGCGCCGGTCATGTCTGCAAGAGCAGCCAAAAGCCCAACAAATGCGCTTCCGATGACCACGATGTAAGGTATGTAGTTTTCAAGCACCTTCTCCACGATGCGCGGGTCGCGGCGGAAGCCTGGGATTTGCAAGCCTGACTTGTCAAGCTGCTCAGCCACTTCCTTGGGACCCATCCCCGTTGTTTCCACCCAGAACTGCCCGAAGATTATGCAGAGAAAAACTATGAAGACCGTGTAGGTCAGCACGTGCACCCACTCCGGCAGGTTCATAATCGGGGTGGTGGCGGTCAGAAGCTGGTTTATGTAGCCGCCGTAATTCCCGTGGAGGGGGCGGTAGATGGGGGAAAGGTAGTAGAGAATGCCGTCGCGAAGCTGCTTTCCCGAATCCACATAGGCGATGTGCGCCACCAGGTCAAATCCGCCGCTGCACTTGTCATAGTCTGGCGCGGCAGGGTCATACTGACCGGTTATGCACCAGTGCTGCCCTTGGAGGCTTATCGCGAAAAACTGCACGTTCAGAAGAAGGGCTGAGGCAAGAATGACAGGTATGTTTGAGACGTAAAGCAGCTTGATGGGGAAGCGGCTTCCAAGCCCCCTTGCGCGGTCAAAGGCAAGCGGTATCTCTACCTTCACCCCCTCGGCATAGGAAACCACGAGGAATACAAGGAGGGTGAAAAAGAGCGGCAGGAGAGCCATTATGGCGTTTGGGAGGGCTTCTGCCGAGCCCGAGGAGAGAGCCTCCACAACCCCGCCCTGCCCGAACAGGATTGAAAACGTTCCGCCCACGATTGAGGCTGAGACTCCCGCCGCGATAAAAAGCGAGATTCCGCTACCAATGCCGTATTTGCTCACCACTTCATCAAGGTAGAGCAGAACGAGCGAGCCGAGGGCGATTTGTAGGATAACGAGGGCGGTGGTGTATGGGGCGCTCACCATTTCGTTGCCGGTATTCGGGTCAATGAATGTGCCTTCCCCAAAAGAAGGGAATAGGGGAATCAGCGCCACCCGCGCGAATATCACAAACACTGCCGCCTCAAAAAAGCAAAGCAGGATGGCAAGAAGCTTCTGCGCTCCTTGAAAGGTGCGCTTCTGAGCCGGGTCGGACATGTCCACCTTTATTATCTTGGCGCCGGCAAAAAGCTGGAGGAAGATTGAGGCAAGGACGATGGGCCCTATGCCGACTGTTATAAGCGAGCCTATCTTTGATGCGGTGACCACTTGGAGAAAGTCAGCACCGCCAACCGTGGGCCTCACGCCGACCGCAACGACGTGATACATCACGAAAAAGAGGACGAGGGCAATTGCAGTCCAGAGAAGCTTTTCCGGCAGGGTGGTCGGGCGCTGGGGCGGCTGAACCTCTGGAAGAAGGTGCAATACCGGCTTCACAAAGTCAAGCGACGAGCCCATAAGCCTCACGCCAACGAACTTGGAACATCAGGACGGCTGCTGTGCGCTTCCCTCCCTTTTGCCTGCCGAAGTGGCTGGAGGAGCTTCGGCAGACCCGCCTGCCTTCTCTATTTTGGCTTTTGCGCCTGAGGAGAAGGCGAGGGCTTTGATGCAGACGGGAGTGGAGATTGAGCCGCAACCAAGCACCTTGCCGTCAAACTCAAAGTATGGCTTGCCTTCGCGGACTTCAAGCTTCCCCTTCCTCGCAAGCTGCTCAATCTCCCAGAGGTTTATTGTCCTCATCCGTTTCCTGCGCACGGGTGAAAAGCCATGGACTCCGAAGAAGTCCGGCTCGTAGGCGGTTATGTAGGTGAAGCGGTGCTTGTGCATGCCCGCCCTGCCCCAGCCGCCTTTGTTCCCCTTGCCGCGCCGGTTTTTCGCATTTCCCTTCCCGTGGCTCCTTGAGCCGAGGAACTTGCGGTTTCGCTTTTTTGCCCTTGCCATAAGAATCACGCCTTTTCAAGCCATCTTCATTATAAGCTCGCCTATCTTCTCGTTCCTGCCAAGCGGTCCGCCCGGAAATGCTTTTTTTCTTGAGCCAAAGCCGCCTTTTGGGGGGGAAAGAGCAAAGGAGGCGGATATGCCAAGCTCGTGCGGGCTCTTGCCTGCCAAAAGCGCATCGGCAAGCTTCTCTATCTCCTCTTGCGATTTTGCTTCTGAGAGGCGCCTGCCGTCCAGCGTTCTGCCCCTCCTTCGCAAGAGGAAAACCGCCGCCTCCCTTGATATTGGCCCGAATGAAATGGCATCCTTTGCTGCTTGCAGCATCCCCTTTGCGGAGTCGGAGTCTGAAAGCAAGGTGCAGGAATAAAGCTTCCGTAGCCTCAGAGAATCAAGAGTCGCCCTTGCGCTTGGGCTAAGCGAGAACCTTCCTTTCATTCTTATTGCCGCCAAAAGCGCCATTCAACACACCTTTCATTTTGCCTTATGAGCCCTGCCCTTTCTTCTTGCTCTCCCACCCGCCACGCAGGCGCATGGTGTTGAGCTGGTCAAGGGCATTTGCAGTAGCCATCGCCGTATTATAGACATTGCGCGTGTGGCCCCGCGAAAAGCTCCACACGTCCTTCACCCCTGCGGCAGAAAGCACCTTGCGCACTACCTCGTTTGCCGCAATACCAAGCCCGCGGGGCGCAGGCTTGAGGGTGACCTCAACGCTTCCCTGCTTGCCCACAACCTTTATCGGCAGGGAGTGGCTCTGTCCGCAGCCGCACTCCCATGAGCCGCACCCAAGCGGCACTGAAATCAGATTGCGCTTTGCGTTCTTCACGGCAGACTCTATGGCGGGCTTGACTTCTTCGCTTTTGCCTGCGCCTATCCCAAAGTGCCCCTTGCGGTCCCCCACAAGCACGACTGCGCGGAACTGCGCCTTCCTGCCGTTGTCCGTCATGCGCTGGGTGGAGGAGACTTCAAGCGTTTCCTCCTGCATGTCCGGGTAGAGGAAATCTACTATCTCATGCTCAAGTATCTTCTTGCCGGCGGCATATATCTCCTCAATTGAGGTGATGATGCCTGCCTTCACCTGCTTGCCTATCTCGGTTTTCGGAATCCACTCTGGCTTCAGCTCGTCGTCGCTCCGCTCCTTCCTGTATTCTTCCTTTGCCATCGCTTCACCTTTCATAATCTTGATATCTTCTCCTTTGCCTGCCTGAACGCCTCTTCAATCTTTTCGGGGGCAAAATTCTGCTTGAGGTAGGCTGAGAAGAGGCGCGAGTATTTTTCTGGGTTTGAGGACTTCAGCTCAAGGGCGTATTTTGCGATTGCCGAACCGCTTATGCGCTCCTCGCTTATCATCTCCTCTGGATAGGACGTGGAAAGCCCGGCGTCTTTTGCGCCTTTGAGCGCCGCGAATACGACAGAGCCCTTTGAGGGCGTCTGCATGCCGATGTCAAGGTTGAATGCCTTTACCCCCTTTGCCGCCGCGGACTTTGCCGCAAGAAGCCCGCACAAGTAGGCGGTAGGGGCGTTGCAGCGCGGCGCCCAGCCGAACTTTGAAAGGACTGAGGAGTGCGCCGAGGCGATCACCTCGTCCCCCTTCATCCCGAAAGAAACGAACTGCACAAGGATACCTCTTCCGGATTTGCGCACCACCATCCGCGGGGCTGCGCCTTTCACGAGGGCAAGGCGCTTTGCGTAGTTTGTCAGGTTTTCCCTGCGCCTGCGGAAAGCAACCTTATATGAAGGTCCTGTTGCCTGTCCCATAAAAATCACTTCTTCTGCTGCGGTTCGCCGGCTTTGTGCTCCCTGAGCAACTTGTTGTCGTGAAGATAGGTCTCCATCGCCTTGACGCCCCTGAATGCGTTGCCCTTTATCATGCGGTATATCCTGCGCGCCTCCTTTGAAGGCAGCCTGCCTGACTTGACAAGCATGGAAAGATGGCTGCGCTGGGCGCGCACCTTCGCAATCCAGTGCCTTTTTTTGTCAAGCCGCGCGGAAGCCGTCCCTTTCCTGCTCCCCATGCCCCTCCTGCGCCTCTTGGCAAGCTGGCGCGCCCTTTCCCTTGCCCGAACTCTGCACACCCCGCGCTTTGCCTCTGCGTAAATTACTCCTTCCTTGATTAGCGCGCGGACGTCCTCGCGGGTAAGCGCCTCGCTGATTTTGGAAAGCGCCTCAGGCTTGAACTTGATGCGGCTTTCCCCTGCAGAAAGCAGCTGCGCCGCAATCCTTCTTACAGTGTCCATTCCCATAAATCATCCCTGCTGTTGCCCGCCGGTTTGCCCTTCGGCTTTCGGCATCTGGCTTGCCTTTGCCTCTTCTGCCGCCTCCTCGCTTTTCTTTTGCTGGACCTTGCTGTGCTCTTCTTTTTTCTGCTCCGCTTTTTTGTCCTTTGGCTTTGGAAGCCGCGGAATGAATTTCTTCGGGTTGAGAATGACAAGCCCCATCTTCTCGGCAAGCTTTTGGATGGAATCGCGCTTGAGCGCTCCCACTCCAGAGGCGATGCGCACCGCCACGCCTTTGAGGCTGGCAAGCTCTGAGGGGGACTGGACAAGCACTTCCGGCAGCCCGAGGGGGTGCTTCCCCCTTACTTGCGAGGGCTGGCGGTAGCCTATTGAGGGAGAGGCGCCCATGTAGGCAAGCTTGAGCCTCTTTTTGTTGTCAATCCCCCTTGGCCTGCGCCAGCTGTCCGAAACCCTGCTGCGCGAGGATCGCCCGTAGTTGGGGCGCAAAAACTTGGGGTGCTTGCGTTTTGAAACCATAACAATCACTCGTCATTCAATGACATAAAACCCGTCCTGGAAAATGCGGGAGTCCCTGTCTCTTATGCGGGTTGCTGACTTGAGGTTGGCGATGGTCTGCCCTATCTCCTCCTTTGAGGGACCTGAGAGGGTCATCTCCTGCCCCTTTGCTTCAACTTTGGTCTGCCCGACTATCCTGCTTTTGCGCGGCTGCTTTTCGCCCATGAAGTTCTTTATGAGAATCTCCCTGCCTTTGACTTCAACTGATATGGGAAAGTGGGAATAGAGTATCTTTAGCTTCTTTGTATAGCCATTCACCACGCCCTCCACCATGTTCTTCAAGTGCGTTTCTATGGTGGTGGTGATGCGCGGGTCGCCTGAAATGACAAGCTCGTCTTGCTTGAGCTCAAGCTTGACTTGCGGGTGTGCAAAATCCCGCTCCAGCGCCCCCTTTGGTCCGCTGACTTTTACCCTGGTGCCTGCCAGCTCAATCTTCACTTCTGCGGGTATTTTCATCCTCTCACTCTCAATATATGAACGCGATGAGCCTTCCGCCAAGCCCCTTCTGCTTTGCCTCGTCGTTAGTCATAAGCCCCAGAGGCGTTGAAACCACGAACATTCCAAATGAGGCTCCTGGAAGGTATTTCTGCTCCCATTCTGCCCACTCGTTCTTCTTCACGGCGAAGCGCGGCTTGACAGCGCCGCACTGGTTCACCTTACCAAGGAGCCGGACCTTGAAGTAGCCGCTCTTGCCGTCGTCCACGAACTCAAAGTCCCCGATGTAGCCGCGCCGCTGGAGTATCTTTAGGGTTTCGCGGACAAGCTTGCTTGGCTTGACTTCGCAAACAGGCTTGCCGAACATCTCGTGCGTCTTTATCGTGTTGAGCGCATCTGCGAGCGGGTCGTTTGCCATAAAATCACTTCAATATTTCCTGAATCCTATATCCTCTGCCACCTCGCGGAAGCACCGCCTGCAAATCCTAAGCCCGTAGGAGCGGATCAAGCCGCGGGCAGAGCCGCAAAAACGGCACTTTCTTGCTCCCTTGCCCTGCAGCCTGTGCTCAAGCGGCACGCCGCCTTTTTTCCTCCTCTTTTCTTCCTCTGCCAAACAATCACCGTTACTCCACGCTTATGCCGAATTCCTTCTTCGCAAACTCAATGCCCTCTTGCTTGGTGATGCGGTGGCTTGCGCCAATCCTGCTTTTCGCCCTCCTGCGCCTGCTGACTCGGAAGCCGCGCCTGCGCAAAGTGACGCAGACGTCAAAGCCGAGCATCCCTATCTGCGGGTCGTATTTTGCGCCGGGAAACAGTATGTATTCCGGAACTCCGAATGAGAAGTTGCCTTCCTTGTCAAACGAGCGGCTGGAAAGCGAAAATGATTTTGCTTTGAGCGCTTTCTTTACGAATTCCACGGCGCGGCTGCCGCGCAGGGTGGTCTTCGTCCCTATCACGTCGCCTTTCTTTATTCGGAACACCGGATTGCGCACCTTTGCGTGAGTTGGCACTGCCTTTGAGCCGGACAGACGCTCAAGCAGGGTCTTGGCGTTCTCAAGCTCAACGCCTCCCCGCCCGACCCCTATGTTCAGGGTGACTTTGTCCACCACGATGCCCCTCATTGGGTTTTCATCCGCCATCTTCTTCACCGCGATCACATGAACTTGTCATCCACCACGAACAGGTATTTTGCCACCGTGACAAACTCTCCGGCGCTGCCTTTGAGCAGTGCCTCAGCATCGTGCGAGCCGGGCCTCTCAATCATCTTTTCCAGCCTCGCCAGCTCCCCGCGGTGCCTTCCCTCAGTCACAAGGCAGAGGCAGCCTGGCGCAAACTTCAGGTGCGATGCCATCTTGAAGTCCGGGATGGAAAAAACACAGGTGTCGCCCGTCATTATGTTCTTGTCGCCAAGGTATGTCCTTCCGTCGTGGAACGAGATTTGGGTTTTGCCGCCGCGTATTGTCCTTTTGCCCGTCACTTTGAGGTATTTTGAAGAGGCGGCGTCCCCCTTGACTTCAACAGGCACCAGCCGCTCTCCTGAAAGCGACATTCTGTAGGTTTTGCCTTCCGCAGGCTCGCAGACTATGTCCATAAGCCCGATGGGAAACTTCGGATCGGTTATCTTCTTGCCATCCACAAGAAGGTTGCCGCTTTGCAATATCCTTTTTGCTTCGCGCAAGTTCTTGGCGCGCCCGAGGATGTCGCGCAGGAGAACCCCTGCGGAAACTGACTGCTCCTTCGGGTGCGGACCTGCGGAGGGGGAAAGCAGCCATTTGAGCTTCTTGCGGCTGACCACCCCCAGCCTCTTTGCCGCCCGCACGCGCACGAAATGCCTTGAACCGCCTTTTTTCGCCATATGACCATCCTGCCATTCTCACTTTTTCTCCTCTTTCCTCTTCGGCGACCTTGCAATCATCGCAAGCCTGTCCTTGGAAAACTCTCCTTCAATAAGCATGAGGTTTGAAGGGTCAATCGGAATGAGCTTCTCCGTCCCCTTGGCATTCCTGTGTGTTATCCCCTCAACATAAACCTTGAGGGTGGAGAGGTCCACCTCCATCACCTTGCCTGTTTTGCCCTTGTGCTCCCCGCGCATCAGCTTAACCTTGTCCCCCTTGCGCAGAGGCACGCTGCGCCGTCCGGTGCCAAGCTTGGCGGCAAGCTCTGCGCCTATGCGCGAAGAAACCATTTTCTTGCGCAGATGCAAAGGCGCTCTGAAGCGGAATTTGCGCTGCTTGCGCGGCTGTGCTGAATCCTCCATTTTCACACCACTGACGCGGCAATCGCCGCCACTTTTGGAAACCTGCTTGCCACCTCGCGGGCGATGACGCCCTTTATCTCAGTTCCGACAGGCAAGCCCTGGTCGTCTATTATCACGCATGCGTTGTCCTCAAATGAAACGCGCATTCCGTTCGGCCTGCGGAAAGGCTGCTTCTGGCGCACTATGACCGCCTTGAGCACCTTCTTTTTCATTGCCGCAGTCCCCTTTTTCACCGCGACAGTGACGACGTCTCCGACCCCGACTTTGGGATACATGGCGCGCTTTGCCTTTGCGCCTGAAACCCCGATTATCTGGACTATCTTTGCGCCTGAGTTGTCATTGCAGGCAAGCGTTGAGCCGGTCTGCAGACCCTTTGTGATATGCCCTCCGAGTCCCTTCATGGCAAAACCCCCACGCTATACTGAAAGCGG
>JAOAJL010000005.1:13395-38023 GCA_026414185.1 Microcaldota archaeon
GTTTTCGCTCTTTCCTCCGTACGCCAACCCAAGCATTTTTCCAAAACCTCCTGCTGTCATGAAAGGCGGGTTTTCGCTCTTTCCTCCGTACGCCAACCCAAGCATTTTTCCAAAACCTCCTGCTGTCATGAAAGGCGGGTTTTCGCCCAAGACAACTTCGGTTTTTTGAAACACCATTGGCGAGCCTCACTCCTTTTTCTTTTCAGCCTCCGGATTCTGCGCGGCAAGCTCGTCGCGCTTCACTTCTGATTTTTTGAGCCGTTCTGCCTCCTCCTCAAGAGCCTTTGCGCCTTTCTTTTCAAGCACCACCAAGCCGGATGCCTTGCGCAAAATCTTGGTGACTATCCACGCTTTTGTCTTGGAGATTTTCCTGCACTCTGCGATTTCAACCTCGTCTCCAAGGGACGCTCCTATGCTTTGGGGGTTGTGCGCCGGAACGCGCGAATGCCCTCGGGCGTATCTGCGGTATTTCGGAAAATACTCAAGCTTAGCCATCTCCACTATCACTGTCTTTTTGCCTCTGTCCGAAACCACCGTTCCGCGCTTCGTATGCCCGCGCGGGACTATCGCGCCTTTCCTGTTTGAGTCAATTGCCATCACACCACACCTTTCACTTTTTTTGGCCGGTCATAAGGTCGGAAGGCGACCTGCGCGCCTTCCAGCACCGCCTTTTTGCCGTCAGGAAGTACGAAGGCAAAAACGCTGCCGCGCTTTGGCACGCGCCTGTCTTTTCCGTCTTTCCCCCTTATCACCAGCGTGTTTTTGGTCTCATCCACCACCGTGCCGGATATGCCGCGATGCGCCTGCGAGGCGCTTCTTGCCACGCTGGCGCGAAGCCCGATGAACTCGTGCCAGCGCAGGTTTTCCGCCGTTATCGCCATGGGACCTTCCTCCCTGCCCTGATGCGCGAGGCGCAACAACATCCTCTGCCTTCCTGCACGCGCCGAAGGGTTACTGCACGCCTTCAAGGACGGTTATGCTCTCCTCGGGGTATCCGAATGCCACGAGAAACTTCTTTATGTTCTTTCTCTGGTCCCCCTGCAGGATTATCACGCCGTCCTTCTCCGTTCCGCCGCACGCCAGCTTTGTCTTCAGCTCCCTGCCGGTTTCCTCAAGCTTGCTCTTGTCGATTCCCTCAACGATGGTCACAAGCTTTTTGAACTTCTTTTTGGTTGCGTACACGCGGATGCGCTGCGTCTCCTCCTTTTCAAGGATGTCGCAGGAGCATATCTCCTTTATCAGACCGCACTTTTGGCAGATGTCAACCAAAGGCTCTCACCTCTCTTTTTTTTCTTCTTGGGAAGGTTCTTTTTTCGCCCTTATCCCAAGCTTTCTTTCGTGAAGTATCGTCATTATCCTCGCGATTGCGCGCTTCAGCTCGCCTATTTTGCCTGGGTTGCTTGTCCGACCGCCGCCCGCCAGGATGCCGCGCTCGGCGTTCAGCTCCTTTTGGTAGTCCAAAAGCTTCGTTTGGAGCTCGGCATCCGTCATTTCGCGCAGTTTGCCCTTTTTTATTATCGCCATGTTCTGCTACCTCTTTCTTTGCCTCCGCTTTTTGAGCGGCGCCGGCTCCTCTTTCTGGACAACCTCGTCTGGCGTGGCGGATGTTATGTCCTCCGCCGACTCTATGACTTTTGAAATCTGCGCCTTGCTGCCCGCCTCCTTGTCCGGGAATACCGTGCCGGGCAGCACGATGCGCACAAGCACGCCTATGGCTCCTGATTTGGGATATGCCGTGACGTGAGCCTGGACGACCTGCCGCGACGGCTCGCCCGCCTTGGGGATGTAGCCTGCCATCACGCGGAAGGATTTGCTTCGCCCGCCCTTTGCCGCTATCTTGCCGGAAGCCACTATTTCCGCCCCAAGCGCCCCAGCGCGCATGATGTCGCGCAGCCCGGCGTGGAGGATTGCGCGTATTTTCTTGCCCATCTCTATGTATCGGCATATTTTCTTTGCCACCAGGCGCGGCTCAAGGTTCTGGTTGGCAGACTCCACCACGGAAATCTGCGGGTTTTCTATCTTGAAGCGCTGCTGTATCGTTTCGGTCAGGTCCTGGATTGACTTGCCGCGCTTGCCGATTACCCTGCCAGGGTTGGTGACTTCAACCGCTATGCGCGTCACCATCGGCGTGCGCTGTATTGCCACCCGCGAAAAGCCAGCCCTGTCAAGCTCTGACTCAAGGAACTTGCTCACTTTGTAGCGCGTTATCGCATCCTCTATGAACTTCTCCTCAACCTTTGTTCGTTCTGCCATGCAACATCACGCCTCTTGCGGTTTTTGCACCTCGCTTTTGCCCTTGTCCGCCTTTTGTGCATTTTGCTTTGACTGGGCTTTCTGCTGAGTTTCCTCAAGGACCACTTCCACAAATGCGGTTTCATAGTCATGGCGTATGCGCCTTCCTTTTGGGGAAAGGCGCGGGTAGGTGTTCTGCTTGTTGGCAAGGATGTGCGCAATCCGGGTCTGCCCAAGCCCGAGCCTTGTCGCGTTTGCCAAGGCGTTCCGGACTGCCTCAAGGACGAACTTTGCCGACTTGACAGGCCAGCCGCCCTTCCTTCCTCCAAGCTCGCGCCGGTGCCCCTTGTGCTTGCAGTGGGTCCTGAAAAGGACGGCGCGCTTTCCCTCAGCCGCCTTGGCAAGGAAGTCAAGCGCATCCTCGGTTGCCCAGCCGCGCACGTTGGCGCAGACGTTGGAAAGGTCCTTGTAAGAGGCATTCAGCCCGGCAAGCCTCGCCCTGGCGGTGCGGGCTGTTGAGCCCCCCTTCTGCTGATAGCCGTATCCTGCCATGCCAACCACTTATTTGAGCGGGATGAACTTTGAGCCCCTTGTCGCGCCCACTCCCGGACCTGAGTGTATCACCCGACCGGTGGTGTGCGCAAAATCCCCAAGGCGGTAGCCCAGCTTGTCAATTGATATCGTCACGTTTTTCCACTCCTTTCCGTTGTGCACTGCGAAGGTCAGCCCCAGCCACTCCGGGATTATGACTGCCTCGCGCACGTGCGTCCTTATGACCTTTGATGGGTTTGACGCCTTTATGGCGGAGACTTTTTTCATAAGCTTTCTGACTGCGATGTTCTTGTTTGCCGCCGCGCGCTTGAGCGCTCTTCGTGCGCGCGAAGTCAGCAGCGGCAGGACCTTTTCAAGCGAAAGGGATGGGAGCTCGTCCTTTTCCTTTCCGCGATACCTGTCAATCCTCGGCATAGTGATTCACCCGTTCAGCTTTCGGAGTCTTTCTTTTCCTCAACACTTGCCTTCCTGCGCCCGACGCTTCGCGCGGCTATGTGCCCCACTTTCCTGCCCGGCGGGGCATTGCGGCTTGTCATTGAGCCTCTCCCCTTGTGGTGCTGCTTTCCGCCAAACGGATGGGAGTAGGCGGACATGTGCACGCCGCGGTTGTGGGGCCAGAGGCGGTTTTGGGCGTGCTTCTTGTAGAAGTTGGCGCCTGCCTTAAGAAGAGGCTTTTCCAGCCTGCCTCCCCCGCAAACCACCCCAAGCTGCGCCCTGCATGCGCCTGGAAGGATAAGAGTCTTCCGCGAGGGCAGCTTCAGATAAACCATGTCCTTCTCCTTTGAGATGACCGTGGCATACGAGCCTGGCGCGCGCACCAGCTTCCCGCCGTCGCCCGGCGCCATCTCTATGTTGAACACCATTGAGCCTTCCGGGATGTTGGAGAGCGGAAGGCAGTTGCCCAAGGCAAGCGAGGCTTCCTTTCCTGCCTCAAACCTCTGCCCGACATAAGCGCCTTCTGGAGCAAGGAAAAGGCTGCGGCTTTGGTCCTCAAAGGCAACTTCCATCAGAAGGGCGCCGCGGGCTGGGTCATCCACAAAGCCGACAACCTGCCCGCGCACCGCGCCCTCCCTCTCGGATGAGTCGTAGGGGCGGAAGGAAAGGTCTGCCTTGTAGCGGTGCGAAGGCGCCCGGTATGCGGGCGAGCCTTTTCCGCGCCTCTGTTGCCTAAGCAGTTTGCCCATTTTTCCACCGGTTAGATTATCTTCAATTTCGCAGCAACATCGTCCGCCTTGAATCCCTTCTGGAGCTTCACATAAGCGCGCTTCTTGCCCGAGGGGGTGATGAGAGTGTTGACAGACTCCACCTTCACCTCAAAAAGCTCCTCAACGTCTTTTTTAATCTGGCTTTTTGTGGCAGAAGGCTGGACGACAAAGGTGAGGGTGTTTTGGAATTCAATAAGCCCGATCGCCTTTTCGTTTGTCACCGGATAGAGTATTGAAGCCATCGCAATCCCTTCATAGCTTTGCTATTTTTTCAAGCGCCGCTTCTGTGTAAAGCGCCAGCCGCCCTGCCTGCGCGCCAGGCGCCAGAAGCTCTGCGGAAAGCTGTGAAACCTTCACCACGTCCACCCCTGCGATATTGCGCGCCGCCTTTATAAGCGGGACATCGCCCGAAACCGCGATTAGCGCTGACTTTGGGCGGCGCTTGCCACCCCTGCGGGCGCGCACCCCGCTTCTTATTTTGCCATTTTTGCCGCGCTCCAAATCCTGCCCAATCAGCAGGGAAAGCGCCTCGTATGCCTGCTTTGTCTTTTCCAGCTTCTCAAACGAGTTTTCAAGCACTATCGGCAACCCCTTGTCTATGCGGTGCCCGCGCGCCCTGACAAGCCCGGCGTCCGCGGTTGCCGCAATTGCGGACAGGAGCGCGGCGCGGTATTCCTTCTTGTTGAGCTTTTCAACGATTTTCTCATTCACTTTCGGCGGGTGCGCCCTGTGCCCCTTCACAGCAGAGGGTATGCGCTTGACCTTCCCAAGCCTGCCTTTCGGCAGCACCTCGCGCGGTCTGATTGCCATCCCCCTGTTCTTTCCTGAGCCGAAATCTTCCTTTCTTCCGCGGTAGCGGGCGGAGGTCTCAAGCCCTGCGCGCGGGTAGTTGCCTTTTGGCTGATAGCGCCTTGTCTGGTCGGATATCGCCGCGCGTGAAATCAAGTCAAGCCTCACTGGCGAGGAAAATGCCTCAGGAAGCTCCACTTCCCTCAGCACCCGCCCGTCAATTGAATAAACCTGCGCTTTCATAACCATCACTTACTGCTTTGACTCTGTGGAGATGAACTTTATCTCAGGCGCCTTGGCGGCTCCCTTTGCCCTGACTGCCCTGCGGAACCTTATGATGCGCTTGCAAGGCCCTGCGATGCTTCCCTTCACAAGCAGATAGTCGTTTTTCAGCAACCCGTAGTGCGGAAAGCCGCCTGATGGGTTTATCTCCGCAGGCGGACCTATCTTCATTATTCTCTTGTTGAGCTCTGTTCTTTTGTGGTAGCCCATCTGGCCTGGCATGGGGACGGTGTACTGGACATAGCCCGGATGCCAGGCGCCAAGAGAGCCGATGTGCCTGCGCTTGCCGGTCGCTTTCCTGCGCTGGACTGCTGTGCCGAAGCGCTTTACTGTCCCTTGCCAGCCCTTCCCTTTGGTGACTGCTATGGCATCCACAAACTCGCCTGCCTTGAAAACGTCTCCGACCCGCACTTCCTTTCCGAGCAGAGAGAGGGCAAACTCAAGCTTTTCTGCGCTGTCTTTCCCGCCCACCGCAATCTCCATCCTTTCGGGAGTTTTCTTGCCAAACCCAGCCATATCCGGTCTGGTAAAGCATAGGACAAAAACATCATCAACATCAGAAGCAGAAAGCTTGTTTTCTTTTTTCTTTTTTATCCCCAAAAGACGCAGCACCTTCTCATCGGATGTTATCACATCGCCGACGCATCTTCCGCCCTTGTAGCCGCGCACCCCGAAAACGGTCATGGGGGGACATTCCACCACTGTGGCGGAAGCGAAGACTTCCGTTCCCTTTGAAGGCGACTCTGTGTCGTCTATGTAGGTAAGATGAGTCATGCCTGCCTTGTACCCCGCAAAGCCGCACAGCCGCCTCTCAGGCAGCCAGGGCCAGAAGCGAACTTTTGCAAGCTGGGACTCCGCCCGCTTGCGGGGCCTGAATGCAACCGAGCCTTTTTTTGAGCCAGACCTTTTGCCCATTTTATTACCTGCCTTGAGCCTAAGCCAAAGCAAAGCCTATTGGTGATTCGCCGCGTTTCTCTCCTGCCGCCTTGCCGGCGCAGGGGTATCGGCGAGTGTCATCTTACAGGACTTGTAAGAAGAGCGCCTCTATATAGGGAGAAGGGTTTAAAAAAGATTTGGTAGGAAGAAAGCGGCGGCAAGCCGGATTGGAATGGCATGCTTTAAGCCGGATTGGAATGGCATGCTTTATATTTTTAGGAAGGGAAAGGAAGCGCATGGGGCTTGCGGCAAGGCTTGCGGTTGCCTTTCTTCTTCTCAGCTCGCTTTCGTTCCCCTATGAGATAAAAAGCAGCCGTGAGGAGCTTTTGGCGCAATACTATGCTCACATAGACCCCAAAATACCCAAAAGCGCCCGAGCCATCCTCGGCGACGAGAAAGTCAATGTCATTGTAGGAAGGCAGGTTATTGGGATTGAAACCAAAAGGGGCCAGCTTTCCTACTTTGAGTTCCAGCCAGTAAAGAACCCGACAATAGTAATAATAATAAGCGAAGAGGCGGCTGAGAAGATGGCAAGGGGGGAGAGCGGGCTTCTTGCGGCGCTTGAAAGCGGTGGGGTGAGGATTGAGCCAAAAAACCTCCTTTCCGCCATAAAGGTGGAAACGATAAAGAGGATATATGCGGCATCCGGGGCGGACGAGAAGATTTTCGGGCACAAGAAAAGCCCATCCGCCCTCCTTCCATCCGTAAACTCAATAGCGGCGAGGATAAGGATAGCGGCGGGCTGAAGCGTTTGCTTTATGCCATAAAGTCAATCAGGTTCTCGCAAATCCCTGCGCTGTATTCGGATATCCTCCTTATGCTGGCAAGGCATGCGACTTGCCAGGAAGGCACTGCCTCGCCCCTCAGAAAGCTCTCGTAGCTTTGCGGATTGGCAAGCACGCCCTCAATTACCCTCTGCGCCCGCGCCTCGTCTTTTGAAAAAAGAGCGGCTGTCGCCTCAGTGTAAAAAGACTGGGAGGAAAGCAAAAGCGTGCGCAGCTTGGCGGATTTCCTGCCGGCTTTGCATATTGCCCTTGCGTGGTCTGAAGCCCTCTCCATATTGACTGCGCACATGAAGTAAAGGTGCGATTCGGGGAGGCTTGTCCCCTCTGCGGATGCCATGGGAGGAGCAATCAGAAACCTGTGGTGCTTGCGGGCGACAAGCCACAAAAGCCTGTCCACCTCTTTCTCAGCATTTTCCAGTATGCCTATTTCAGGAGCCCCCCCTTGCAGTTTTTCAGCCGCCATCTCTATCATCCGTGCGCAAAGTGAATCCATCCGCCTGGCGGCTTTTTGCATTGGAAGCTCCGCGGGATTCAAGATGTCCTTGATGACTATTGCGTTTGCGCCTTCTTCTACTATCTCCTGCCCCACCGTCGCTGCCACGAAACGGGCTGCAAGCTGCGAGGATTGCTCTTTGCTTTCGGGCTTTGTGACCAGGATGATTGTTCCATAGCCGGAGATGTATGCTGAAACCATCTTGCGGAAAAGCACCCCTGCTGGCTCTTTTCCTGCGATATGCAAGGTGAATGCTCTTTTTTCGGCTTCTTTTGGCTTGAAAGGAGAGATGGTTAGGGTGCCATCGGAATTCTGCTCTATGAAGATGGGTGCGTTTTTTTCAAGAAGCTGCGCTTTTGCCCAACCATGGGGAAGACTCACGATAAACGAGGATTTGCCAGACCTTTGCACCTTTCGCACTTCCATAGATTCCCCCCCAAAAGATATATGAAATATATTCCTGCTTTTTTTTCTATTGATTAAGTATATATATAAATCAAGCGGATTCGTTTCGTGGAGGATAACCTTCTGGGTAAAGGGCGATACAAAGACGCACCCGGCAGCGATCCTACTGGTTGGTTTTGTGCCGCAAATTGTTGACGGGTGCGGTGTAGGGGGATAAAGTGAGGTTAAAGCAAAAGCCGGCAAAGGAGAGCAACAAAGCCTTGCCGATTGAGGACAGCGAATTTCGCAAAAAGTTCATCTCACGGCTTATGAACCATCGCTGCACGGCGGAGGAGCTTTCCGAGAAATACCGCGTGCCCAAGAAAGAAATCATAGCGTGCATTGATGCGCTCAGGAAGGATGGCGTGCGGATAATCGCGACTGAGTCGCGGCAGGATGGCGGAGTGCGCTACAGCATAAACATAATGCCGGATGCGCACAATGTGTTTCTGATATCGGAACAGGACAGCAAAGAAAGAAAGATGGATTTCGGCTTCATAAGCGACTTGCACTTTGCAAGCGTTTTTCATTTGCCGAAATCATTCTATGAGGCAATGCGCAGGCTTGCTGACAGAGGAGTGAAGCGCGTTTATGTCGCAGGCGATGTGCACGACGGCACCCGGATATACAAGGGGCATGAGGTCAACCTGCTGGGCTGGACTGTTGAACAACAGACTGATATTGCGGCTGAAGCCCTCTTCAAGCACCCTGACTTGGAATTCTGGGCGATAGCCGGCAATCACGATTACTCGTTCACAAAGCAAAATGGCGTAAAGCCGCTTGCCATACTGGAAAAGAAGGTTGACAACTTCAAGAACCTTGGGGATATGATGGCAGATGTTGTCTATCACGGAATAAAGATAAGGCTTCTGCACGGGGGAAGCGGAAGGGTTTATGCGACTTCTTATCCGAGCCAGACTTATCTGCGGGACTATTTCCGCGGGCTTGAGAAAACCGAGCTAAAAGACGTGCCACATCTTCTCTTGGTTGGGCACTACCACACATATTACCAGGGGAAAGACCACGGAATAATCGTGCTTCAGCCAGGCAGCTTTCAGGATGGCGACAACGAGTATTGCTTGAGGCGCGGTCTCACTGGACCGGTTGGGGCTTTCCACATAACCCTGCGCTACAAAGACGGCACTATCAACGAATTTTACACCACTTACATCCAGCCAAAAGCTGCAAACAAGGAAAGGGGCGCGGCATTTGCGAAGACGACGGTGTCATATTGCCCGAAAAGCTTCGCCTAAAAGGTGAAAAAATGCATGTGCAAAAAAACGTCCAAGAGCAAAAGCCTTTAAGGAGGCTACTGCTTTGCATACTCCGAAAAAAACCGCTTGTGGAGGAAGCGAAAATCGCGCAGACTCTTCTTGATGCGGCGAACTGCGCAATATCGGAAAAGAAGGCGGGAAACCCAGCCTATGCGGCATGGGCAAGAAAAGGCAGGGTGAGCTGTGCGCAAAGGATATTTGGAAACGGCTATCGCTTGGTTGTTGATTACGGCTTTAAGCACAAGCTTGCGGGCATAGTGGTTGACATAAGCGCTTCGGACATGGGAACCGCGCTGAAGATGCGCGCAGGGAGAATGAAGGATGACTGCTTCTTCTACTCAACATACAGCTGCGGGGTAGAGGAGATTGCGCAGTTTGAGAAGCTGCTGCGTGCGGAGATTTACGAGCATAGCCAGAATCTGCGGAAATATCCGGTTTCTGCCTCGGATTTGGACGGGCTTGCAACGCTGGCAGTTCCGCAAAAAAGGATTCGGCGCGCATTTGCAAAGGCGGCGCTGGCTGCTTTGGCGCTTTCTTTTGCGGTTTGGGGCTGCTGCTCAAGCGAAAAGCCATCCACCGACTCCCGCCCCCAGCAAAACACGGATGAAGTCCTGATGCTTGCCAGGGAGAAGGGTAATAAGGCTGAACAGAGCGACAGCATTATGCAAAAGGGAAAATAAGCGGCGGGAGCTTATGGCGCCAAAGCAGCGGGATGTTTCAGAACTCGTCAGGAAGAGGGTGGAGGCGCAGCACCTGAATATTCGGCAGCTGATAGAAAAGGTGAGCCCTGGGCTTTTCCCGCAATATACGGTGCTTGAGCTTTCAAGGAAAAACGTTCCGAAGCGCCCATCAATGGCAAGAAAGGAAAGCAAGATAGAGGGGGAGCGGCTTTTTTCAGAGGCTGTCGAGCTTCTCGCAAAAGTCCTGCCGGACCAGGGCGACCGGAAGGATACACTGAGAAGATGGATTCACAGGCAGAGCAAAAACGTGCTTTTTTTCCATGTGGCGATAGACAAGAGCGGTTCCGTCGTCGGGGCTGCCCTCACGGATTTCATACCCGACATGAACGTCGCCTTCTTTCTGCGCATTGCGGTTGACAAGCACCACAGGGGGCGCGGGATAGCAAGGCTTCTTGTCAAGGAGCGCATCTGGAGAGCCAACCAGGAATCTGAAAAGCGTGGAAAAGGCGGAATAGACTATGCAATCACAGAGATTGCCAGACCAGCCATATACGGCAAGCCGGAGGAGGAGCACAACTTCATGCGCAATATAGTGCGGCTAAGCTATCACCAGCAGGTTTCAAAGTTCAGGGCCATAGCCGCGCCTGACGGAAGCGCAATAGGCTCAAAATGGTATATTTTTGCCATAAACACCATCCGCGCCCCTGACCAAAAATTCATATCTGCGCGCGAGGCAGGAAGGCTTTTGCACTGGTATTATGCCAGGTACAACAACTACTCCAAAACTCCTGAGGGAAGGGAAATGCTCCGCGGGATATTCAACAAGCTCACTTGGAGGGCAGAGCTTTCCTGGAAGGACATAGTCCTCAGCCGTAAGACAGTCCTTGAAGCGATACCGGAGCACTTGATGCTTGAGCTTAAGCCCCTAAGTGAAATTGCTATGGCGGATGCCAAGGTTGCGCAATACATAAGGCAGCAGAAGAAAGCAGGCAAGCGCGCTTAGCAGGTCTTAAAGGGCGGAGCAGTCATTTGGCTTGCTGCGGCGGCTCAAAGTCAAGATTCCTTTCCATCAAAAACCAGACGCTTCCGTCGGTCACCTGCTTGAGTGCGCTTTTGAGCATAAAGTCGTTGTCAAGGCAGGCGCGTATCAAGTGAGGCGCTTTCACATACATAAGCACGTTGGGACCTGTCAGCCATACGTACTTTCTGTCCGCCTCGTTGCGATGCCAGTCCTCTTTCAGAGCTTCCAGAACATTGCTTATGGCGCCTGCGGGATTCTGCTCAAGCACCGCCTTGTCTTTTGCTGACGAGAAGGTGAATGAAAGCTGGGAGTAGCCTTCCTCTTCTGTCGGCTGGAAAACAAAGCCAGGGGTTATGCTTGATGGCTTTATGCTTCGTTTTCTGTGGGTAAGGAAGATGCTTAGGGCTTCAAGCCCCTGCCTGTCATTCTTCTCCAAGTCCTGTGCCAGGGAAATTAGCACTTCCGAAAGCCGCGGCTGATTCCCATTGCTGCTTTTTCGCATGTACCTTTCGGTTATCTGCCAGATTATCCTGTTGCACACTTGAGGGTAGAGGAACATGTTCCTTATGGCTTTTCTGAAATCCTTATAGCCAAAGCCGTTGTCTGTGGCGGCTCTTACAAGCTCCTCAACATCAGGCGGGGCGAGGGAATACCACTCTTGGCGCCTGGATACGTGGAGCTGATAGGCGTGCTTGAGAAGCATGTGCCGGAAGTTGCCTTCCTCCAAATCTTCCTTGGAAAGCTGTTTTGTCAGAATGCAGTTTCCTCGCAGCACAGGTGCCCTGTAGCCCATTGACCAGCTCAGGTGGAACTCCTTTTTGTAGTTTGGATTTGAAGCGATGTCACTTGTCGGGTCAAAGACTGTGCCTGGCTTGAAATCATCAAATACTGCTCCGGAGATTATGTCCCAAGCCTCTTTTCCGAGCCACAAGCCGCCTGAGGGCGGGCGGATTTCTATCGTGTCCGGCTTTCCGCTTTTGCAGGGGGAAAAGACGATGTCAAAGCGGGTTCCCCTCTGCAGCGCAAGAAGCTCCTTGCGTGAGGCGTCAAGGGCGTATTCAGGCGTGTAATTCTCGTCTTCCGGCATATACGCCCTCATTCTTATCTGGTTTGAGGGCACAAGTTGCTCGTGGGTGCGGTAGCTTGACGTGCCTGTAAGCACGAATGGAAGAACGTGCTGTATGCTGCGGTAGAGCTTGTCCATGAATTCAAGATTCACCTGCCCCGATGGAGTATTGAGGTTCTCGTGCCTGATGTGCAGGTGTCCTGCCCAGCACATTATGTCCCTGGCAGGCTTGAAAAGCCCGGTCCCGTGCACCTCCACGCTTCGCAGAGTGTCTCTTGCAACGGGTCCGACGAGGAAGGGGAAAACCTCTTGGGTTCCGTAGATTGATTTGGTATGCTCCTTCATCTCCTCGTAAGCTTTTATGTGCGCCTCGGCAAGCTTTCCTTTGGCTATTTGCTGCCCGCTGAATGGCGGCAGGCTGCACTCCATTATCCTTTTGTCAGAGCCGTCCGGTCCGATAAGGCATTCCTTTCCTTCAAAAAGGAACCTCTTTCTTGGCGCAAAATTTTTGGTGACGCCGTATTGGGTCATCCATTCCATCTCATGCCCTAAGGAAATCTTCTTCAACACTGGAAGGATGCCGGCTTTGGAGCCTATTTTCTGCATGATGAAAGATATGGAAAGATAGGTATATAAAGTTATATTTTATGTTAATTCGTATTAAGAATGGGCGGCAGTAGCGCGGATGGCAGAAAGCGTAATTACGTATTTAAAGCAGAAACCCTCTCCTACAAGCATGAATTTTCAGCAGGCTCTAGACGAGGTGCTTCAGCGCAACCTCTCGCAGGAGCCGATAGTCCGGCTTCTTGGGGCAGAAGGCAAGGAAAGCGCTGCTTTGCGCAGGCTTGCCGATGAGGAAAGGGAGAAGGCAGTTGGGAAAAGCACCTGCGTGCATGCTGTTTTGGAGTTTTCCAATTTCTGCAGGAACGACTGCCTCTACTGCGGCATAAGGCGCAGCTCGCAAGTCAAGCGATACCGCATGCCAAAAGAGGAGATTGTCCAGCACGCCGTTTGGGCAGTCAAGGAGCTTGGCTACAGGATGATAGTGCTGCAGTCCGGGGAGGACTTGTCGTATGACGCAGAAACGCTATGCGACATAGCAAGGGAAATTCTGCGCCAGTGCAGAGCCATCCTCTTTTTCAGCATCGGGCAACGCGATTTTTCCCTTTATGAGTCTTTGAAAAAAGCAGGCGCCGCAGGGGTTCTTTACAGGTTTGAAACTTCCGACAGGGCGCTTTTTGAGCGCCTCAGGCCGGCAACCAGCCTTGATGCCCGCTTGGAGCACCTTTCTTTTCTCAAGAGGATGCGCTACCTTATTGCGACCGGCTTTATGATTGGGCTGCCGGGGCAGGACATGCCCGCGCTTGCGCGGGACATACTTGCTTTGGGCAAAATCGCCCCCGAGATGATTAGCGTGGGTCCGTTTATCCCATCTCCGCTTACGCCCCTCTCAAAACATAAGCCATGCGGAATGACCCTTTCGCTCAACACGATTGCGGTGCTGAGGCTCATCCACACAAGAAGCAGGATACCCGTGACTACCGCGTTTGAGACGCTTTACCCGCAGGGAAGGCGCGAGGCTCTGCTTAGCGGCTCAAACTCCCTCATGGTGAATATAACGCCCAGACAGTACAGCGCATCCTATGCTATATATCCGGGCAGATTCGGCTCGGAAGAAGAGATAGAAAAGCTTACGAGGGAGGCGGTAGAGTTTGTCAAATCAATGGGCAGGTCAGTCTGCAGGGGCTATGCCAGGGACTTGCGGCCGAATCTTTCGGCTCCTGCCTGCGCGTGATTCGTATGGAGCTTGCAGAAGTGGTGGAAGAAAGGAGGATAGCCCAGATATTGAATGCTGCGGAAGGAGAGCCCACAAAGGAGGAGGTAGGGCAGATACTTGCCAAGGCGATGGAGAAAAAAGGGCTTTCCCCCCTGCAAGCCGCAAGACTGCTCAACATAGAGGCTGAGGAGCTGTTGCGGATGCTTTTTGCGGCTTCATCCGCAATAAAGCGGGAGATATACGGCAATCGGCTGGTGTGGTTCGCCCCAATCTACCTCAGCAACTATTGCACCAATTCATGCGCCTACTGCGGCTTTAGCGCCACCAATGCCATGCTGAAACGCAAGAGGCTGTCGCTTGGGGAGGTCGCAGAGCAGACGCGCGCCCTCATCCGGATGGGGCACAAGCGCCTGCTTGTGGAAGCAGGAGAAAGCGAGGTCGCCTCGCCGATAGACTACATATGCGACTGCATAAGGGAAATCTATGCCACCAAGGAAGGAAGGGGTGAAATCCGCAGGGTCAATGTCAATATCGCTGCGACAACCACGGAGAATTACCGCAAGCTAAAGGAGGTCGGAATAGGCACCTATCAGCTGTTCCAGGAGACCTACCACAGAAAGACCTATGAGAAGATGCACCGGGGACCAAAAGGCGACTATCAGCGCCAGCTGACAGCGCATTGCAGGGCATTTGAAGCGGGATTGGACGATTACGGTATGGGCGTGCTCTTTGGGCTTTATGATTACAAGTTTGAGGTAGTCTCCCTCCTCTCGCACGCAAGGTGGATGGAAGAAAGATACGGGGTCGGACCGCACACCGTCAGCGTTCCGCGCATAAAGCCTGCTCCAGGCATATGCTTTGTCCCACCCGCCCCAGTCAGCGACAGGGATTTTCTGAAGCTGATTGCGGTATATCGCCTTGCGCTGCCCTACACCGGGATGATAATCTCAACCCGCGAGCCGCCGGAAATACGGGAAAAGGCATTTGAGATAGGCATAAGCCAGGCAAGCGTCGGCTCCAGGACAGCCCCCGGCGGTTACGCCGATGGCGGCGCTGAAAGCGCTGGGGAGCAGTTTGAGCTGAGCGACCGCCGCGGGATGGAAGAGACGATAGCAAGCGTCTGCGCAAGGGGGCACATCCCAAGCTTCTGCACCGCCTGCTACAGAAGCAAGCGCACCGGGGAGGCTTTCATGAGGCTGGCAAAGACAGGGGAGATAAACAAGCTTTGCACGCCAAACGCACTGCTGACTTTCAAGGAGTTCCTTGTTGATTACGCCTCGCCAAGCCTAAGAAAAGAAGGCGAGGCGCTGATAGAAAGGATGGCTGGCGAGGTGGAAAAGGCAAAGCAGGAGGAATTCAGGCGCCGCCTCAAGCGCATAGAAAACGGTGAGCGGGACTTGTTTTTCTGAAAGCGGAAAAGGGCGCATTTTGCGGCTGCAACGGCAGGCTGTGCGCTATTTGCCAGCAGCTTTCCTCAGCCTCTCCATTATCGCCCTTCCAAACCCTCTTTCCGAAACCCTCTGGCAGAATATCCTTTTTATGCCCCGCGCATCGCAGCTGCGGAAAAACGAGAACAGAAGCCGCGCGTACTGCCTTTTGCTTTTTGGGCGCAGGCGGAAAATATCCGAACTTGGTCGGTCAAAGCCGATGTAGGCGCTGGCTTGCGAGCCGCCCACCTGCCATGCGCCATCCACGACGATGACTTTTGCCCTTGGCTTGTAGTGGCGGTATCTCATGCCAGGGCTTAGCGCCTTGCGAAGCCTGCGCGGAACTGCCACCTTTCCAACCAGCCTTTCTATCTTTTCAAGCTCAAGGGAGCCAGCGCGAAGAAGCCGCAGTTTCCTGCCTGAGCAGTCAATCACTGTTGATTCCAGCCCGAATGTGCAGGGCGGGCCGGCAATCACCGCAGGTATCTTCCCGCCCAAATCTTCAAGCACGTGCCTCCAGCAAGTCGGGCTTGGCCTGCCGGAAAGGTTTGCAGAGGGGGCGGCAACCGGCACGCCGCAAAGCGAGAGGAATCTGCGGGTGAGCTTCATTGAGGGCATCCGCACGCAGACGGTTCCAAGCCCCCCGGTCAGCTCAGGCGGAATTTTGTCGGACTTTTCAAGCACAAGCGAAAGAGGCCCTGGAAAAAACCTTGCTATGAGCTTTTTTGCCTTGGGGCTGATGTTTTTTGCAACCTGCCCAATCTGCCTTTTTGAGAAAACATGCACAATCAGCGGATTGGCTTTTGGCCTGCCCTTCACCCTGAATATCTGCCGCACCGCTTTTGCGTCAAACGCGTTTGCACCCAAGCCATAAACCGTTTCCGTGGGAAAGGCAACAAGTCCTCCATTTCTCAGGATGCGCGCGGCTTGCCTCAAGCCCTGCTTTGGGCATCCCTTCCCGACCCTGAAAATCCTTGTCTGCATGGCAACGCGCCTGTTTTTCATACTCAAGGCTCGCGGGCAATCCTCTTGGCTATGGACAAAAAGTCGGCTGCGACTATTGAGGGGACAAGCCCTCTTGCCTCAAGCTCGCCATAATGCTTTGCGCCATGCCCTGTAAGGACATATGCCGTCTTGCAGCCTGCCTTTTTTCCCATCTCAATGTCCGAGGGGTGATCCCCGACCACCCAGGATTTTTCCAGCTCCACTCCGTATTCGGATGCGATTTTTGCCGCGTATTTGAGGCTTGGCTTTCTGCAGTCGCAACCATCCTCCTGCCTGTGCGGGCAGTAGTAGGTTCTCTCTATTTTTATTCCATGCCTTCCAAGCTCGCTTACAAGGTGGTTGTTGAAATTGTGGAAATCCTCCTCGGTATAATAGCCCTTGCCTATGCCCGACTGGTTTGTTATTATGAAGAAAAGGTAGCGCCCTTTGAGAAGCTTGAGCCCCTCCACGACTCCGGGATAAAGCCTGAAATCCTCAACCTTGTGCACATAGCCCTTATCCTCGTTGAGCACGCCGTCCCTGTCCAGGATTATCGCCTTTGCCATCAAATCCCCCATTCTGGAAAGATTGCGCGCTTGCAGAATTAAACCTTTTCCAGCAGTCGGGGCAGATGCTTCGCATCAGACCGTCCGTCAATCGTCATGGGGAGGTAAAGCCCTCAGCGATCACCTAAGTCATCATCTGCGCAATGGTTGCGCCCTTCATCTTTCTTATTCTTTTCTTTCAGATGAGAAGGCATGCGCAAAAATGAGGTGGTGGTGGGGCTCTCAGGCGGCGTGGATTCCTCCATGGCGCTTTATTTCCTAAAAAAACAGGGCTGGGAGCCGCTGGGGGTTTCCCTCCTTTTCTCCTCTTGGGAAAGCGGCTGCCAGACCGTGCGGGAAAACTCCTGCTGCACCCAAGAGGCGCTCAAAAACGCATCCGAGGTGTGCGAAAAGCTTGGCGTTCCG
The DNA here is from genome assembly GCA_026414185.1 of Microcaldota archaeon. Lineage (GTDB taxonomy): Archaea > Micrarchaeota > Micrarchaeia > Anstonellales > Anstonellaceae > UBA10161. Next base: position 30,314 of record JAOAJL010000005.1, read on the forward strand.
CACTATGTTGTTGATGCGAAATCGGAGTTTGAGAGGGGAGTTGTGGGGTATTTTTTGCGCCAGCTTGCGGCAGGAAGGACGCCAAATCCCTGCAACTTCTGCAATCGCGACGTGAAGATAGCCGCCCTTATCCGCTTTGCCGATGAGCGAGGGATAAAATACGTGGCAACAGGGCACTATGCGGCGATTTGCAGAAGCAGAGGCAGGCCCGCCCTTGCACGCCCAAAAGACGCAAAAAAAGATCAGACTTACGGGCTTTGCCTTCTTCCGCACAGGTGGCTTTCCCGCCTTGTCTTTCCGCTTGCAGACAAGACAAAGCAGGAGGTTTATGATGCCGCGATAAAGGAGGGGTTTGGCTTTTACCGCAAGATACCCCAAAGCCAGGACCTATGCTTCGTTTCAGGAAATGAGATGAGAAGCTTCCTGAGGGAAAAACTTGGGGAAAGGCGCGGACCTGTTATTGAGCAGGAAAGCGGCAGGCTTCTTGGCAGGCACGACGGAGTCTTCCACTACACAATAGGGCAGAGGCGCGGCTTGCGCTTTCCGTTCACCTACTTTGTGTGCGGATTTGACCTGCGAAGAAATGCGGTTTTTGTCACAAGGGAGAGGGGAAAGCTCCTGAAAGGCGGCATGCAGATTGAGGATTTCAACCCTGTTTCAGGAATAGGCATTTCCAAGCCCCTGCTCGCAGAGGTGCAGATTCACCCGCACCAAAAGCCCATCGCGGCAAGGATAAACCCGAAGGGCAAAGGCGCACTTGAGGTTTGGCTGAATGAGCCGATTGAGGGGGTTGCTCCGGGGCAGATTTGCGCAATCTACAGGGGAAGGATTTGCCTTGGCGGCGGGGTCATAGCAGATGCCCTGTAAGCAAGCCCGCTGCTGCTTGCTGCTTCTTATTCTTTTCTTTCCAATCAATCCGCATGGCGCTTGACTTCTCGCTTGGGATTTCCTGGCAGTTTGGAGCCCTGGCAGTTTCATCCATGCTGCTTTTCCCCTACTTTCGCGCAAGGTATGCCTTTGCCGCAGGCGCGCTTGCCTACTCTCTTGTTGATGCCGTTCCTTATATTATGGGCTATCCCACGCTTGGGCTTTGGACGCTGACTGGCGCGCTTTCATGGGGGCTGGTTGGGCTAATCTTCAGCCGCCAAAAACCGGACGGCTCGCCTTTCACATTCGCAAAGCTCGGCATAGCAGGCACGCTTGTTTTTGACTTTCTGACAGGTCCGATGGCATCCTCGCTCATATGGGGAATCCCTTTTGCCGAGGCGCTGCTTGGGCAGGTTCCATTCACCGCAAGGCACCTCTTTGGCATAGCCGCAGTTTCGCTGGTCGCCGCCCCGCTGATTTTCCCCGCAATCAACAAGCGCATCGCTTCGCTTCAATACTTCTTCCTAAAGCCGGCGCCGGCGTCGGCTTAGGGCAGGGGTTGCGCCTCGTAATTTAGCCCGAGTTTTTCTGCATGTCGGACAACGTCCGCATACTCTTGCTGCGAAAGGCGCCTGTTTATCCTTGGGAACTTGAAGGCTTGATATTCCGGATGGTACTGGCTCATGATATTCAGGCGGGCATCCTGCCCGAGATTTTCGGCTATCCAGTCAAGGACGGGCTTGGAGCAGCACTCTATATGGGAAGGCAGGACCAGATGGCGTATGAGAAGCTCTGCCTGCCTTTTGGCAAGCAGGTGGTTTCGGCTGACAACGCTAAAGTATTGCGGGGCGCCTGAGAGGGCAAGAGCGCAGCTGTCATTGCCGTATTTGAAGTCGGAAAGATAGACATCTACCGCCCCTTCAAGAAGCCCCATCGCCTCTCCGCTCATGTACATGTTGGAGTTCCAGATTATCGGGATGTTGCGCTTGCAGAGGCAGAGGGCGGAGAGAATGTTGTGGAGGTGGGGGGTGGGCTCGCCGCCGACGAAGTTGATGTTTATCGCCCTGACCTTTTCCATCCAGTCTGCAATCTGCGAAGCTTGCCAGACCGTCCCTGAAAGCGGAAACTGAGAAATATCCCAGTTCTGGCAAAAGCAGCAGCGGAAGTTGCAGCCTGAAAAAAACAGCGTGCCGGAAGGGACAAGCTCCCTTTCCTCGCCCGTGTGGATGAATGCTGAGGCAACTCGGCTTTCAAAGCCGACTCCGCAAAAGCCGGCCTGTCCTGCTTTGCGGTTTGCCCCGCAGCGCCTTTCGCAAAAGCAGCAGCTTTCTGCCATTCTGCCTGCAAGGAGAGCTTTTTTCGTAAGCTCCCTGCTTCTTTTGGAAAGGAGGTAGCGCGCTTCTGCGGAACCCTCAAGAATGGAAAAATACCTGCCAAGCGCCCTGCGCACATCGTCCATAAGCAAAAAACGAATAAGCTGGATTTTATCCTTTGCCCTGGAATATCGGCTATATGGAAATAAGAATCCGGCGCCGGGCTCTTGCCGAGGCGCTCGCAGGAGCAAAGGCGGCTTACCCAAATGAATTTGTCTGCCTGTTGCGCGGGAAGAGGGAATCTGCAAGCATAGTGATAGAGGACACTCTCATCCCTCCGGGGATAATGGTCAGCAAGGCGATGTCCTCGTTTTCAGACTGGATGATGCCTTTCATTGAGGGGATGGTTGGCACTTTCCATTCGCACCCGCAGGGAGAGCTTCGCCCCTCGCGGCAGGACGGATGGCTTTTTGAGAAGAAAGGAGGGGTTCATTTTATTGCTGTTGAGCCGTTTTCGCGCAAAAGCGTTGCGGCTTTTTTGGGCAATGGGAGGAAGGTCGCCTTTCGCATCATTTAATAATCATTTATAAACCTTTCCTTCCAAAACCTGCCTACATCCAGTTCCGCTAGCTTAGGTGTTGCCTTGTCCGACAAATCCGCCCCCTCTCATGAGCTGATACCACGGCATATCCTCCTGTCCAAGGAAGAAGGCGAAAAGGTGCTTGCGGAGTTCAAAGTTTCAAAAAATCAGCTTCCAAAAATAAGGCTGAAAGACCCGGCGTTGGCTGGGATGGGGGCAAAGCCGGGCGCAATCGTCAAGATTGAAAGGCATGACGGGTCGGTGTATTACCGCCTCGTAGTTGAAGGTTGAGGTTCAGCGGAAGCCATTGGTGTTTCTATGCGCGGGGAGCTTTTGACTGCGTATTTTCAGGAAAACAGCCTTGTCAAGCAGCACCTTGATTCCTACAACAAGTTCATAGAAAGCGGGCTACAGAAGATTGTGGATAGAGTCGGGGTCATACAGACTTCCATTGAGGGCTTTGAGCTTCACTTCGGGCAGATTAGGCTTGACAAGCCTAAGATATTTGAGGCGGACGGGGCGAAACGCAACATACTTCCTTCGGAGGCGCGCCTGCGGAATCTCACCTATGCCGCGCCCATTTTCCTTCAGATAATCCCCGTCTATAATGGGATGGAGAAGGAGGCATTTTCAGAGGTTTTCATAGGGGAATTGCCTGTCATGGTGAAGTCCAAGCTCTGCTACCTTGACAACATGAGCGAGGATGAGCTTATTGCGGCAGGCGAGGATCCGGCTGACCCAGGTGGGTATTTCATAATAAACGGAAGCGAGCGCGTGCTTACCTCCATTGAGGATTTGGCTCCAAACAGAATAATGTGCACGCGCGAAAAGGACAACACGCTGGTTACTGCCAAGGTTTTCTCCACCAGATTCGGCTTTCGCGCCCGCGCGGTGGTGGAAAGAACAAGCGAGGGCATGCTCAGAGTCGTCTTTCCTTCCTCGCCCAAGGACCTGGCGCTGACATCAACGCTGCGCGCGTTGGGGCTTGAGAAAAAAGAGGACATACTTTCTGCGTTTTCTTCTGACAAGGCTGTGAGAAACGACATACTGCTGAACCTGGAGATGGACACCACCAAAGACAAAGAATCTGCCATGGACTACCTTGGGAAGAAGGCTGCGCCAGGGCAAGCGGAGGACTACCGGCTAAAGCGCGCAGAAATCCTTATTGACACCTACCTTCTTCCGCACATAGGCACGGCGCCTGAGGACAGGCTGAAAAAGGCGCGCTACCTTTGCAAGATGGCTGAGCACGCCATAAGAGTTGCGCACAAGGAAATCCCGCAGGATGACAAGGACCACTACGCAAACAAGAGGATAAAGCTTGCCGGCGACTTGATGGAGGACCTGTTCCGCTATGCCTTCCAGTTCCTTGTGAAAGACGTGTCTTACCAGGCTGGCAGGGCGGATGCGAGAGGCAGGCATCTTGCGGTGCAGACGCTGGTGCGCCCGGATGCGCTAAGCGACAGGATACGCTATTCCATGGCGACAGGCAACTGGATAGCTGGCCAGACTGGGGTTTCGCAGCTTCTTGACAGGACTTCGTTCCTCTCTTCAATGTCGCATTTGCGCAGGATAATCTCGCCCCTAAGCAGGAAGCACCCGCATTTCAAAGCGCGCGACCTGCACGGGACGCACTGGGGCAAGCTCTGCCCGAACGAGTCACCTGAGGGCCCATCATGCGCCCTTGTCAAGAACATGTCGCTTCTGTGCGAAATATCCATAGGCGAGGATGAGAAAAACGTGGAGGAAGTGATAACCAAGCTTGGCGTGAAATTGTGATTATGACCTGCTAGAAATGAGGCGGGGTTTTGGCAATGGAAAAATTCGGGTTTGCGTACGGAGGATTGAGCCAAAACCCGCTTTCAGGATAGCGTGGGGGTTTTGGCAATGAAGAAAAAGAGGAAAAAGCTCAAAAAAGTCCGCGCCGCCGGCATGGAGAACAAGACTGCGGTTTATCTGAACGGCAGGCTCGTCGGCTACCATGACAACGGAAGCGCCCTTCTTTCAGAGCTTAAAAGCCGCAGGCGCACAGGAGCCCTCTCCTCGCAGGTCAATTTCTACTACAACCAAAAAACAGACGACTTGTTCATCAACACCGATTCTGGAAGGGCGCGAAGGCCTTACATAGTGGTTGAAAGCGGGCAGTCCCGTCTTACCCCAGCCCTGCTTGAGCAGCTTCGCAGGGGGGAGATAACCTGGGGCTCCCTTGTAAAGCTCGGTGTGATAGAATACCTTGATGCAGAAGAGGAAGAATCCGCATACGTAGCCCTGCGCGAGTCCGACCTGACCCCTGAGCACACCCATCTTGAGATAGACCCTGTTTCCATTTTCGGAGTCACGGTTTCCATCCTGCCCTTCCCGGAATACAACTCCTCTCCGAGAATCACTATGGCTTGCGCGATGGCAAAGCAGTCGCTTGGCACTTACAGCGTGAATTTCAACCTGCGGACAGACAGCAGGTCGCACATCCTTTACTACCCGCAGCAGCCCCTTTGCCAGACCCAGCCCTACCGGCTGTTGGGATTTGCGGAGCGCGCGGCTGGCCAGAACTTCATAGTCGCGGTGACCTCGTCTTACGGATACAATATAGGAGACGCCGTGGTGATGAACAAGAATGCCATTGACAGGGGGCTTGGCAGGTCTGTGTTCTATAAGACTTACGAGACTGAGGAGCGAAGATATCCTGGCGGGCAGAAAGACAAGTTTGAAATTCCGCTTCCCACTGTAAGCGGCTACCGCGAGGAGTCCGCCTATCGCTATCTTGGGGAGGACGGGCTCATTTCGCCTGAATGCGAGGTTCATGCAAAGGACGTGCTGGTGGGCAAGACCTCGCCGCCGCGTTTTCTTGAGGAAATCACGGTTTTCGGGGTTACCGAGGAGAAGAAGCGCGAAAACTCCCTTGTGCTCAAATCAGGCGAGGAGGGGGTAGTGGATTCGGTGATGATAACCGATTCCACCTCGGGAACCAAGCTTGTGAAAGTGCGCGTGCGCTCAATAAAGATACCCGAGGTTGGCGACAAGTTTGCCTCGCGCCACGGGCAGAAGGGAGTGATTGGGCTTCTGAGACCCCAGGAGGACATGCCGTTCAACAAAGACGGCATAGTGCCGGACCTCATCATCAACCCGCACGCCATCCCCTCGCGCATGACCGTTGGACACCTGCTTGAAATGCTTGGCAGCAAGGCAGCCTGCTACTCGGGCAACCTTCTTGACGGCACTGCATTCACAGGGGACAAGGAGGAGGACATAAGGAAGGTGATGAAGCAATACGGATTGCAGGAGGTTGGCGAGGAAATCCTATATGACGGATTTAGCGGCAAGCCCTTGAAGTCAAGGATATTCATGGGTGTGATTTACTACCAGAAGCTTCACCACCTTGTTTCAAACAAGATGCACGTGCGCTCCCGCGGCCCTGTCCAGCTTCTCACCCATCAGCCGACGGAAGGAAGAAGCAGGGAGGGCGGTTTGCGCTTTGGAGAGATGGAGCGCGACTGCCTTATCGGCTACGGCGCATCCATGCTTCTGCGCGAGCGGCTGCTTGAGGAGTCGGACAAGACGGTGGAGCTTGTGTGCGAAAAATGCGGCTCAATTGCGGTGCATGACCACGTGAAGAACAGGCAATACTGCCCGCTTTGCGATGCAGACGCTTCCAAGCTGCACGAGGTTGGGATGAGCTATGCGTTCGAGCTTCTGCTTGACGAGGTAAAGTCTCTTGGCATATTTCCGCGCCTTCTTTTGCGCGACAAGACTTAGGTGTTAAGATGGTTGTGACAAAGATGATTGACAGGGTGAAGTTCTCGCTTTTCTCCCCAGAGATGATAAGGAAAATCTCTGCGGCAAAGATAACCGTGCCGGACACCTACAACGACGACTCCTACCCGATTGACGGCGGGCTTGTTGACCCGAGGATGGGCGTCATAGACCCAGGGCTGAAGTGCAAAACCTGCGGAGGAAAGCTAAGAAGCTGCCCGGGGCATTTTGCGCACATTGAGCTTGTCCGACCCGTAATCCACCCCGAGTTTGCCAAGGCGATACTTTTCATCCTCAAATCCACCTGCCACTCCTGCAAGCGGCTTCTTTTGAATGAGAAGGAGAGGGAGGAGCTTGAGGCGAAGATTGATGCTGACATGGAGGAGGAGATGAAAAGCAAGGCGAAGAAAAAGATGCACTGCCCGCACTGCAAGGCAAAGATTCCGGAGATAAAGCTTTTGCGACCTACCACCTTCCAGCGCGACAACCAGCAGATGCTGCCGACCGAGGTTCGTGACTGGCTTGCGGCAATTCCGGACAAGGACTTGAAGGTGCTCGGGCTTGACCCGCACTACGCAAGGCCGGAGTGGATGGTGCTTACCGCCTTGCTTGTCCCGCCAGTTTCGGTCCGCCCCTCAATAACCCTTGAGACAGGCGACCGCTCTGAGGATGACCTCACCCACAAGCTTGTGGACATAATGAGGATAAACCAGAGGCTTGAGGCGAACATAAACGCGGGCGCGCCACAGCTCATCATAGAGGACCTCTGGGAGCTTGTGCAGTACCACGTCACTACCTACTTCAACAATGAAACCTCCAACATCCCCCCTGCGCGCCACCGCTCAGGAAGACCCCTCAAGACGCTTTCGCAGAGGCTGAAAGGCAAGGAAGGGCGCTTCCGCTACAATCTGTCGGGAAAGCGCGTGAACTTCTCCGCCCGCACTGTGATTTCGCCTGACCCGAACATCTCCATTTCGGAGGTTGGCGTTCCGCAGCTGGTTGCCGAGGAAATGACGGTGCCTGTTCGGGTCACAAGCTGGAACTTGGAGGAGTGCAAAAAATACGTAATGTCGGACACCTATCCCCGCGCAGAATATGTGGTCAGGCAGGACGGCAAGAGGGTGCGCGTCACTCCGCAAGCGCGCGAGGAGATAATGGCTAACTTTGGCGTAGGCTGCGTGATAGAGCGCCAGCTTATTG
>JAOAJL010000005.1:38033-82468 GCA_026414185.1 Microcaldota archaeon
TGTGCTTTTCAACAGGCAGCCGTCGCTCCACAGGATATCAATAATGTGCCACTCGGTCAAGGTGCTGCCGGGCAAGACCTTCCGCCTCAACCCGGTGGTCTGCCCGCCTTACAACGCGGACTTTGACGGGGACGAGATGAACCTCCACGTAATACAGAATGAGGAGGCGCGGGTTGAGGCTGAGATGCTCATGAAAGTGCACAACCAGATAATCTCCCCACGTCATGGGCACGCCATCATCAAGCCGCAGGAGGACTATGTTTCTGGAGCCTACTTTTTCACCAAGCAGGATGCTGAATTCACAAAGAGCGAGGCTTGCCATCTGCTTGCGATGGCAGGCATCTGCCGGCTTCCTGAGCCTGACAGGGGCGACAAATACTCGGGAAAGCTTCTGCTTTCCATGCTTCTGCCAAAGGAGCTGAACATAAAGGTGAAGTCCAAGCTCATAAAGACGAAAGACCCTGCGGACGACCCCGACTCGCTTATTGTAATCAAGAACGGGATAATGGTTTCAGGCGCCCTTGAAAGCAAAAGCTATGAAAACGAGATACTGGAGCAGATTTTCCACAGCAGGGGGGCTGAAGCCGCCCGCCAGTTCATAGACGTTTCAACCCACATGCTGCTTGATGTGATTTCAAAGCACGGGCTTTCGGTTTCGCTTGCCAACTACACCCTCAAAGAGGAGGACCAAAAGAAGCTTGCGGAGCTTCAGGACGAGATGCGCCGCGAGATAGAGGCGGCAATAGTGCAGTACAAGAACAAGACGCTGGAAAGGGCACCGGGGCTTTCGCTTAGGGAATCCCTTGAAGAGAAGATAATGCAGATAACCTCCCGCGCCAGGGAAAACGCCGGCGCGCTTGTGGAAAAGTCCCTTGGATATGACAACACCGCGATAATAATGGCAAAGATAGGGGCGCGCGGCTCCCTGCTCAATGCCATTCAGATGGCTGCTATGGTCGGGCAGCAGGCAGTCAGAAGCAAGCGCCTGTCGCGCGGCTACAGGGGCAGAACGCTGCCGCACTTCAAGAAAGGAGACCTGGGACCTGCGGCGCGCGGCTTTGTGTTCGGCTCATTCAAATCAGGGCTTTCGCCTACCGAGTTCTTCCACCACTCAATGGGAGGCAGGGAGTCCCTTGTGAATACTGCTATAAGGACCGCGCGCTCAGGCTACATGCAGCGCAGGCTGATAAACGCCTTGCAGGACATGGTGGTGGCGCAGGACTTGTCTGTGCGGGATTCGCGCGGCACCATAATCCAGTTCAAATACGGAGGAGATGGGGCGGACCCGATGAAGGCGAATGTGAAGACTGAGGCGCCCGAGGAGATAAAGCGGGAGGAGCATGACGAGGGGATTTAGATGGGGAAGACCGCTGTCAAGGTAGCTGTCGGCGCGGCAATTGCGATTGCCGGCGCAGCGGCGGCATTCAAAATCATGCAGAGGGCGATGGCAAGGAAGATGCGCAGGATTGATTTGCTGGAAAGCCGCAAGCTTTATGCCGAGGAGATGCGGATGGCTGAGAATGCAAAGATGCCTGCCAAATTCTCAAAAAAGGAGCAGCCGGAGCACAAGGAGCTTTTGAGGGCAAGGAAAATCATCATGAAGGAGGGCAAACAGGCAGAGCCACCCTACCCATACAACCTTGGTCTTTGAGTGGTGAATATGGCAGTTGCGAAAAAAAACCAGATTGAAGTCGGCGAGGCAGTGGGTATTGTGGCGGCGCAGTCAATAGGAGAGCCGGGCACGCAGATGACGATGAGGACTTTCCACTATGCGGGGGTCGCCGAGCAGGTGCCCACCGGGCTGCCGCGCTTGATTGAGCTTGTGGATGCAAGGAAAGAGCCGAAAAAGCCGATTATGGACATTTATCTAAAGCCGGAGTTTGCAAAAACGCATGAGAAGGCAAAGGAGGTTGCCAAGAATATTGAATGCACCACTCTGGACAAGGTGGCATACATTGAGGAGGACTTTGAGGCAAAGACGATCAACGTGACCCTTGAGCCGTCGGAGCTTGAGGCTGAGGGAGTGAGCGCCGAGGAGGTGCGAAAGAAGGTTAAGGGGCTGCCTGGAGCGCACGCGGAAGTGAAGGAGAATACTATAATAGTCAAGCCATCAACGCACTCCCTTCGCGGCATGCGCAGGCTGACAAACCGCTTGCGCGGCTTGCACATAAAGGGGGTGGAGAAGATAACAAGGGCAATAGTGGTGAGGGCAAAGGACGGCTCGCACTTCATAAGGACTGCGGGCAGCAACTTGGCAGCCATCATGAAAAACCCCAAAGTAGATGCGGAAAAGACTTACACTAACGACGTGCAGGAAATTGCGCGCGTGCTCGGGATAGAGGCGGCAAGAAGCGCGCTTGTTAATGAGATAAAAAAGGTTCTGGACATGCAGAACCTCAATGTGGACATACGCCACTGCATGCTGCTTGCGGATGCCATGACTGCCGAGGGAGAGATAAAGTCAATAGGCAGGCACGGGCTTTCTGGGGAGAAGGCAGGGGTTTTCGCAAGGGCAGCATTTGAGGAGACCGTCAAGCACTTGATAAACGCCGCCACTCACGGCGAGGAGGACCGACTGATTGGCGTGACTGAGAACATCATTGTGGGGCAGACCGTGCCTGTGGGGACAGGGCTTGTGAAGCTGAAAATGAAGCTTTAGCTGAAATAGAGGGGGCAGGTTTTGCCTTTTTATGCGTTTTGCTTCAAATTCAAGCGCTTTTGCGCGTGATGCTTATGGCAAGGAAAAAAGCGGCTGCGCAGACCAGCCTTTCTGAGATGGCGCGTGCGATAAGGCAGTGCGTGGAGCAAGGCAAGGTGGAGTTTGGCGCCAACGCCGGCATAAAAAGCGCCCTTTCAGGCAGGGCAAAGCTAATCGTGGTGGCAAGCAACTGCCCGGCTGACGTCATGCAGGACGTTTCACGCTTCTGCCAGCTTTCAGGCGTACCAAAGCTTGTCTTTGAGGGAACTTCAGTGGAGCTTGGCACTGTCGCCGGAAGGCCGCACCCCGTATCGGTGCTTGCGGTGTTTGACGCGGGAAACTCCAACATACTCTCGTTTGCGAAGGCATGATGGTTGATGGTTGAGCTTTCAAAGGACGATATCCGGTGCATTACCGAGTTTGAGTCGCTGACCGGCGCGGCTGTGGTTGACTGCCTCATTACGGACTCGGCGGTCGTTTTCATAGTGAAAAAGGGGGACCTTGGCAGAGCGATAGGAAAGAAGGGGGCGAATATAACGCGGGTGCGGCAGAAGTTCGCAAGGCAGGTGCTTGTGTTTGAGGACTCGGAAAACATGGAGCAGTTCATAAGGAACATGTTCGCCGTGCCTGTGAAGAATATAAACGTTCATGAGAAAATGGAAAGCAAGATTGCGTTTGTGCATGTTGAGCCAGAAGACCGCGGAAGCGCCATAGGCAGGGGCGGGAGCCACATAAAGCTTGCCCGCGCTTTGCTGCAAAGGAGGTTTGGCTGCGACCTGCGGCTGGTCTCGGAATGAGTAGCGGGATACGAATCTGGCATTCGGGGGTTTTTTGAATGGGAAGGGGAGAATTGTCCGGGCGTGCGATTTACAGGAAGCGCAAGCGCCAGAGGTGGCTGAAAAAAACCTGGAAGCGGCGAGCGCTTCGCCTGAAGGAGAAGCACGACCCGCTTGAAGGCGCGCCCATGGCGAAGGGCATCGTCATTGAGAAAAAGGCGCTTGAGCAAAAGCAGCCTCACTCCGGACTTATCAAGTGCGTCAAGATACAGCTTGTGAAAAACGGCAAGTTCATAACCGCGTTTGCCCCGCGGACTGGCGCCATCAACTATATTGATGAGCATGACGAGGTCACTGTGGACGGGCTTGGGGGAAGCCAGCGCGGGCAGATGGGCTCCATCCCCGGCGTGCGATACAAGGTAATCAAGGTCAATGGAGTGGATTTGCAGATGCTTGTGCAGAAGCGCAAGGAGAAGCCAAAGAGGTAAGAAAATGGAGAATGACAAGCTTTTCGGCAAGTATTCGTTTTCAGAAGTCAAGGTCACGGACCCTTCCTTTGCCGCCTACCTGAACATCACGCCAGCCTTCCTGCCGCACACGCACGGCAGGCACGCGAAGGCGCAGTTCGGCAAGAGGAGGCTCAACATCGTGGAGAGGCTTGCAAACAAGCTCATGCGAGGCGGGACAGGGGAAAAGACATCAGGCAAGGTAATCCGGACAGGCGGCAAGCTGCAGGGGAAGAAGACAAAGGCGCTGAAGATAGTTGAGGAAGCGTTTGAGATTGTGGAGAAGCGCTCAAAGAAAAACCCGATTCAGCTTCTTGTGGATGCGCTCCAGAATTCCGCCCCGCGCGAGGACTTCACCCGCGTTTCAATGGGAGGGGTTTCCTACCAGGTTGAAGTTGACGTGTCAGCGTCCAGACGGCTGGATATGGCACTTCGCAATATCGCCCTTGCCGCCATAATGGGTGCTTTTGACAAGAAAAAGAGGCTCGCCGAGGCCCTCGCAGATGAGATAGAGAACACCGCAAAGGGAGATGTCAACGCTTCTTACGCAATAAAGAAAAGGGACGAAACGGAGAGGATGGCTCGGGCAGCCAGATGAGAAGCGCAGCTTGGGGGCGCTTTGCTTTGGGGAAGAAGGCTATTTGGCAAAGCCGCTTTTGGTGCTGTAAAGAAGCATCGCATGCTCGCGCCCGTAGTTGTCAAGCGGCTGGTTGGAATTGACAATGTCTATTATGGGCGGCATGGAAAACTGGCGGTTGGCTTGAGCGAAAAGCTCCTTGAATTTCTCCATAGCGGTTCTTGCTTTCTGCTCATCAAGCTCTGAAACGCCGCCAAGCCACAGGTGGCACCTTGCCCCGTTAGAATCGCACGGAGAAGAGGAAAACTGCTGGTTGGTCATGAAAAAAGATGGGGCGTTTTTTGGCTGCTCCACTGTCAAAATCAGGTCAATGTCCTGGTCCGTTCTGACCTTCTGCCCCTTGAGAACCCCTCCGACAAGATAGACGCGCACTTCTCCCTGTGCAAGCGCCTCCTCAGCAAGCAATCTTGCGTATCCATCGGCAAGAAACTTTGCGTATTGCGGGAGGGCTTCAAGCCCATGTCTTAGAGCTTTTTTCCTCTCTTCAAACTCGGGCGGGCATTGGCATGCCTCAAAAATGCCGGCAAGCTTTCCGGCAAGCTTGGCAGCCGCGATCTCTTCCGCGTAGAATCTGGAGGGGAAGAAAATCTCCCTCAGAGTAGTTGGCACCTTCATGCCGCTTATGCGAAATGCCTTTATTGGGTTGCCCACCTTTTTGGCAATCTGGCAGATTGAGTTGTGGAAAATCCAATAGAGTGCTCCGTGTGATATGAATTCTATTGCCAGGAAAGGCAGGAGGTTTCTTGCGAGCTTGGCTGCAGCTTCCAAGAATGTGCTGGCAAGCGTCTGCAGGGGCAAGGCGGCGCCTTGGTCTACCGCGTCTATTGTCCACTTGACAATGCTTTTAAGATCGTAATTTTGAGGGTTGAGAATGATGTCAGCAAGGCACAGCACAGAGGTTGCCGTTCCGGCGGCAAGAAGCAAAAATGGGATGTTTGCGAAGCGCCTCTGCTTCTTGCCGCAGCTTTCTGCGTAAACCGCCCTCCCCTCAAGGTAGAGACGGTTTGTCAGCTTCATGATATTGAAGACGTGGTCTTCTTGCGGCGCAATAAGCTTCTTAACCGGGCTGTCTTTGTGCAGGTCCTGGGAATGCGCAAGCTCATGCACAGCCTCCCTTTTCCGGCCGGAAACGGCGATTACCTCCCCATTCGCCGTTGCAAAGTTTCCACCGCTGGACAAGCCGCTTTTCAAAAGCACGCGCGGCTCGTAGATTTTCCTTCCGTAAAGATCTTCAACCTGCTTTGCCGCCTCCCCTATCTTAGGCTTCTTCTGTATCGCTTCTGAAAGCGGGATTGACTTTGCAAGCAGCTTGGCATAAAAACTGCTGGTTCCGTCGGAAAGCTTCTCGTGGTAAGGCTGCTTGAAAAAATACTGCCAGGCGCGTTTCATAAGTTAATTGGTGTTTACAAATGTTTAAAAATGTATTTGTATCTTCAACCCAGTGTGCACAGCCCGCTTATTTTTTCCTTTCCAGTCTGGTTTTTCAACACACCGTCGCTTGAATTGTATGTTATTGTCAGATTCACAAAAAAGCGCTTTGAAATAAGGTATTGCTGGCCTGAAACGCAGGGGTTGTTGGATGTAAAATTCTCCGTGGAGACTATGCGAAGCTCTCCGGGCATCAGCCGCATCTGGCAGTTTTCGCTGCTTGAGCACTGCGGTGTGAAAGAGGACAGGCGGAAAGGGATGCTGTGGTTGTAAACCATCAAAGGAATGCCGTCAACATAAAGCTGGCGCAGCGTTATGGTGGTTGGAGAGTGGCTTTTTATCTCCAACACAAGCCGGTTCGGATACATGGCAACGGAGGTTATCGCAACCGGCCTTGCGTATTTCCAGTAATCCTCGGAGCGCCTCGCAGCCACATCTGCGGCAAAGCTCGGAAGGGCGGAGATAAAAACCACGCCCAAAAGGGCGACTATCAGCAAAAAGGAGACAAGCAGGATATACTCTGTTGAGCCCTGCCCAAGCGTCCGCCTGCCTGCCATCAAAACCCCTCTGAATTTCCGCAGACTATAAAAACATTATGGCATATAAAGCCGTCGCTGCTTGACGTACAAACGTAAAGCTTCAGGGGTTTTCATATGGTGAGGAAGGAATACGTGGTTGAGGAAGTAGTAAGAATGATGGACAACATAAAAAACGTCCGCAACATCGCCATAGTGGCTCACGTTGACCATGGCAAAACCACCATGACTGATTCTCTCGTCGCGCGCGCAGGACTGATTTCAAAGGAACTTGCAGGCGAGCAGAGGGTCATGGACTTTGACGAGCAGGAGCAGGCGCGCGGAATCACCATCAAGGCGGCAAACATTTCCCTTGCCTTCAACTACAACTCGCAGGACTACCTCATCAACCTCATAGACACGCCCGGGCACGTGGATTTCGGAGGGCATGTCACTCGTGCGATGAGGGCTGTGGACGGGGTGGTGCTTGTCATTGACGCTGTTGAGGGGATAATGCCGCAGACAGAAACGGTGCTGCGCCAGGCGCTCAAGGAGAAGGCGCGCCCCACCGTATTCATAAACAAGATAGACAGGCTGATAAACGAGCTTCAGCTTGACGCGGAGGCGATGCAAAAGAGGCTCATCAAAATAATAACAGGCGTGAACAAGATAATTGAGCAGTATGCGCCCGCGGATAAGAAGGAGGAGTGGCAGATTGGTGTCTCCAAAGGCAACGTTGCCTTCGGAAGCGCGTTTCACAAGTGGGCGGTTTCAATAAAGTCAATGAGCCGCTTCAACATCAAGTTTCCGGACATATACAACCACTGCAAGAAAGGCGAGCACAAGGTACTTGTGGAAAAATCTCCCCTTGACGAAGTGCTGCTTGAGATGGTGGTTGACCACCTTCCAAACCCCCTTGTCGCGCAGAAATACCGCATTCCCGTCATTTGGAAAGGCGACTTGGAGTCTGCCGAGGGCAAGGCGATGCTCAACTGCGACCCATCCGGCAAGACCATCGGGGTTTGCTTTGGAGTGGTCAATGACGAGCATGCCGGCGAGGTGGCGGTGGTCCGCCTGTTTTCCGGCACGGTGAAGAAGGGGGACATGCTCTTTTTGGCTTCCCGGCTTACAAGCGAAAAGGTGCAGCAGTGCGCAATTTACATGGGACCTGACAGGGTGATGGTTGACAATGTGAAGGCTGGCTCAATAGTCGGGCTTGTCGGCTTGCGGGATGTCTATGTGGGTGAAACCCTCTCTGACGGCCAGATAACGCCTTTTGAGCAGATAAAGCACTACTCCGAGCCGGTGGTGACAAAAAGCATAGAGGCAAAGGACAGCAAGGACTTGGCAAAGCTCATTCTTGCCTTGCGCCAGATAAGCAAGGAAGACCCGACGCTGAAGGTGGAGATTAACCACGAAACAGGCGAGCACCTGATTTCAGGGATGGGCGAGCTGCATCTTGAAATCATTGAATACAAGATAGCAAAAGAGCGCGGCATTCCGATTGCCACCTCGCCGCCGATAGTGGTGTATAGGGAAATGATAGTCGGCAAGGCCGGTCCTGTGGAGGGCAAGTCCCCAAACAAGCACACCAAGCTGAAGTTTGTAGTGGAACCTGTGGAGAAAGGAGTCTATGAGGCGATGGTGGAGGGGAGGATACCGGACGGGCGGCCAAAGGGCAAGTCCCTGGTGGAAACCCTTGTGGAATGCGGCATGAACCGCGAAGAAGCAAAATCGGTGCTTGACATACACAACCGCAACATACTCATAAACGATACGCGCGGAATACAGTATCTGAACGAGATAATGGAGCTTCTCATACAGGGCTTTGAGGAGGCGATGGATTGCGGCCCGCTTGCCAAGGAAAAGGTCTTTGGGGTGAAAGTCCGCCTGGTTGATGCGCTTATCCACGAAGACCCCGTGCACCGCGGGCCTGCGCAGATAATACCGGCGACCAAGCGCCCCATTTATGCTGCGATGCTTTATGCTGGCGTGACACTGCAGGAGCCAAAGCAGAAAGTCACAATACTCTGCCCGCATGAATACATGGGCAATGTTATAACCCTCATACAGGGAAGGCGGGGCCAGCTTCTTGACATGCAGCAGGAAGGCGAGCAGAGCACCATCGTGGTGAAGCTGCCGGTGGCGGAGATGTTCGGGTTTGGAAATGATCTGCGCTCAGCCACGCAGGGAAGGGGCATCCCCTATCAGGAATATGCCGGCTATGAGCCGATGCCGAAGGAGCTTCTTGCCAAGGTGGTCAGGCAAATCAGGACAAGAAAAGGCGACAAGCCAGACCCGCCTACTGCGCAAGACTTTTTGGATTTGTAAGCCCCGCTGGATGCTTGGGGATTGGGCTTGGAAGACCAACATATAAAAGCTGCATTGGCGAAGGTAGGATGTGGAAGCTTCCGATTCGCCCGGATTTCTGGCGCGCAACAAAGCCAGCATTGCCGCCATTGCCCTGCTTGGCATTGTGGAGCTTATTTTCCTGGACATCACCGCGCCATATGTGCGGATGGCAAGCATAGGGGGAAGCGGGCTTTTGTTTTCTGCAAGCCTGGCGGTAGCTTTGTTCTCAGCAGTGGTGATTGGCTGGTCGGTGCTCAAACAGGGGAAGGAAGAGGGGCTTGCAGGGGCGATAAGGACTGGGACGCTGGTGGCGCTTGCAGGAGGGGCGATTGCCTGCGGAGCCATGCTTCTTGGGGCGGCATCAGGGAGGGGGCTGGCAAGAATTCTTCCGGAGTATGTCCGCCTTGAAAGCGCGCCGGTTGCCTTCAGCGCCTATTTTGGCATCTTCCTTTTTTTGCTTCTTCTTTACTCGGCTTTCGGGGCTCTTGTTGGCGCTCTTTCCTTTTATGCAATAGCGGTTTTCAGGCTTGAAAGGAGAGAGGAAAGGAAAGCGGAGCCTAAGTGAGAGTGCAGCCCTTCGGGATTTGCTGGTCCGGATAGACCACTATCCCGCGGCTTGTCGTTTCCATCCTCACTATTTTTTTGACTATCGGCTCGCCCCGCAGCTTGAGAACCTCTATTGCGGAGCCGCGCTTGCCGTCTGGGTAAAGCACGTTGTAGATGACTATTATCCCGTCTGAGAGGAAAGAGACCGCTTCGCCCTTTTCCACGTAGGCGGAGCCCGTGTGCGTCGGGTTTGCCACCTCGCGTATCAGCATTGAGCTTATGTTCTCCTTTTCAAGGTATCTGAAAAGCTGCTCCATGTAAATCCTAAAGCGCGACTCCTCGCCTGAGAAGGCGGATGAGATGGAGGTAAGCGAGTCTATCAGGACCAAGTCCGGCTGAAAGTCGCGTGGGAAGAATACGGGATGGACTTCAATAAGAAGCTCCTTTTTGGCTTCTGAGAGGAGCGCCTCCACGCTCCTTGCAACATCAAGGGCGTTGAAGCGCTTGACCCTTAAGATGTCCTTCTTCACGTATTCATCGGCAGGCCAGCCAAAGGAGCGCATGTGCGAAATGAGCCTGCTTTCCGGTTCCTCAAAGCTCATGTACAAAACCTTCTTCCCCTTCTTGCATAGGTTTGCCGCCACGTTCAGGCAGAAGGTTGTCTTGCCTGAGCCAGGTCCGCCCTCAACAAGCACAGAGGAGCCTATCGGTATGCCGCCGCCAAGCAGCACGTCAAAGCCGGGGATGCCTGTGAGATACACTTCGGGTTGCGCCCCCTTGCCGCCTTGCGCTTCTGTAACCCCTTTTTTGGTTTTTTTGCTGTTATCCGCCATAAGAACCACTCTCTCCCTTGGCATCAAATCCTTTTAAGCTCTTCTTTGAGCAGCGGAAGCTGGCGGTTTATGTTCCTTATGAAATCGCTGTATTTCTTCGTCTTTATGTGGTAGGAAAGCTCGTTTATCTTGCCGGATTCAAAGTAGTCTTTTTGGAGGTTCTTAATCATTCCCTCAAGCACCGCCCTTTCAGTCATAAGCGCCCTTATTTTCGCATTTATAAGGAAGCGGCGAATCTGCTTCTGGAAGAGGAAGGCAAAAATCGCGATTGCGGCTGCGCCGATTAGAATTTTCTGCCAGTTTTCCTGGAGGAAGGTTTCAATATTGCGCCTGGCAGACTCAAGCAGGGCTTTCTGCCTTGTCGCCTCCGCCTCTGCCTTTGTGATGCTGTCGTATCCTTCGTTGATGAGCTTTTGCGCCTCCTCAAACCGCTCGTCATCAAACTCTCTTTTTGCCTGCTGGTAAAGAGAGATTGCCTCGCTTATGTTTACGTCTCCGCCCGTCTTTCGCATCCTGACTGATAGGGCGCGCAAATCATCATGCGCGGCAATGGCGGTGCGCTCCACCTTTTTTACCTCTGATGCTTTCTCCACCACAAAACCATACTCGCCGCGCTCGCCAGTCATCTCAAGTGCGGACTGCCCGTTGAACCACTGCAAAGCAAGAAGATACAGGTCCTGCGCGCGCCTTGTCGGGATTCCGAGTCTGCGCATTTTCTCCATTGAAGCGTTCGCTCCTTCCAGAGCCAAGAGGGCGTCCCTGCGCTCGCGCGAGAAGGTGAAATTTGCCTGGGTGACGTTTTTTGCTTCGGTGATGTTGGAGGCGTTTTCAGGCTCCTCTTGCAGCTGCTGGGCAAAAATCATGTTGCACAAGGCGCGCAGGTTTTCTGATGATGGGTCAAAGCAAAAGCAGGTGCTGACGAAAAGGAGGAAGAGAGCCATAAGAATTGCAATCCTGGGCATCCTCTTACCCTACTGCGCCAACAATATTAAACTTGCGTTTGGACCAGCTCAAGAAAATAGAGCTCAGTCGGAATCTGGCTTGCTTGGCAGAAGCCCCATCTTCTTGACAGTCCACCACGCCAATAGTATCGCAAGGACTGTTGAGAGAGCAAGCAGGGCGAGATACCAGTCGCGGTCTTCGGGCCCCAAGTCAAACGCCGCGCTTGAGGCAATAGTTGCTATCGTGTTTGGCACGAGCAGGGCGGTGCCTATTATCGTAAGCCATCCGACAAGGAGGGCAAGGCGGTTGTTGAGGATTTGGAGCTGGTTGTTGTAGATTGATTGAAGCACCTCAAGCCCGGAGGCAAGCACCTCGGAAAGATGCTCGGCAAGCCCTATGTGGATATTGACCTCATTTACCAGTGCGCCTATCCTGCCGATGAGCCTCGGCTCGTCGGTTAGGAGCTCAGCATCCCCGTAGCGAAGGGAGTTTAGGGCATCCACAGTAGCCCAAAGCCCGCCCAGATAAACAATAAGGGCATGCTTCATCTGGTAAATGAGTGGGCTGAGCTTCTCGCGCGGCGTCTTGGGGTCTGAGAGGTGCTGGCTTAGGCTGTCGCCGTGCTCCTCTATCTCGCGCAGGTGGTCAAAGTTGCGGGCGTTGTTCTCGTCAATGAGGCGGATGAGAAGGTGGGTCATCTTGTCCTTTTGCGGTGCTGATTTTGGAAGCTTGTGAAGCAGGGTTTCGGCATAGCGCCGAACGCGGAAGAAACGCTTTGCCTCGCTTGTGTGCAGGGTGACGATGATTTTGTTGTTGAGCAGTATGAGAAGTGGATGGAGCTTGACCTCAAAGCCGTCCACGATGATGGCGGGCAGCAGGATGCCCATCTCTTTTTCCAAATCCTCATAGCCTGAACGCTGGTTTTTCAGGAGGTTTTTCACAAGAAGCTCGGAAAAGCCAAGCTGGGAGGCGCACTTGGCTGCGTCGCGGTCAAAGTCATCAACAACATAATCCACCCATGCGATGCTTGAGCGGCGTATTGCCGGCAGAAAATCCGAAAGAAGACGCGACTCCAGCCTTGCTGTCTTGCGGTCTTTTGACAGAGTGGCGCAAAAGCCCCGCTCTTCAAGAGCGAGGATGATGTTTTGCGAGCATCTTTTTTCTCCATTAAATTTGGATTTTGCCCCGTTTGCCATCAGCACCCTCTTTTATTCCTTAACAAAGAAGAAAAATGAAAATGGGGCGGAGGCTGCCTGCCACCGCCCTTGTGGCGCTTTTTCAACTTTTTAAGCCACTCTCCCAGTCAGCGTTCCTGAGGTAACGTATTGGAATGCCGCGGCAGTGTCGGTGTAGTTGATGTTAACCTTGGCGGTGTAGCCCGTGCCTGATGTTTGGGCTCCAAATGCGCCTGCCGCCGTGGAAAGCGTGGCTGAGGATTGACCGACATTGAGGGTTACTGGCAAGCCCGTAAGCACAGAGGTGTTCTGCCCTATCTGTATGCTTACTGCGTCAATCCTTATCTGCTTGCCGTATTGGTTTGAAAGCTTCATGCTCATTGTTCCGGCGGTGTTGAGGTTCCAGGCATCAACTGACACCTGCGAAAAGCCGGAAGCCCTGTTTCCCACGAAGCTTCCAACGTCAAAAATCCCCAGGGCGAAAAGCACTGCGGCAATAATGACCACAAGAGCAATTGCCCATCCATATGTCATCAGAAAATCAAGCGCTGCTTGTCCTCTGAATTTCATTGCATCACCGATGCCAATTCGCGCTTCTGATTTATAAACCTTATGAGAAAGGGGCTTGGCAGCGTCTGCTGGCAGAAAGGACACGGTAGGCAAAGCGCTTCTTTTTGCTTCTTTTTTGATTTCCAAAAGATAAATAAAGGTAGCAACCGCAATAGTGCCATGGCAGGCAAAAAAACGGCAAAAAGTCCTGGAAAAAGAGGCGGCAAGAAAAGCTCCGGCAGGATTTCTTCCAAGCCGCCTGTGCCAAAAAAAGAAAGCCGCCAACACCGCGTTGGGATAGAGCGCGTCCCTACTGGGATTCCTGCCCTGGACAGGATGCTTGAGGGGGGGCTTCCCAAGGAGTCAATCACGCTTCTTTCCGGGGCGTGCGGAACCGGCAAGTCAACATTTGCAATGCAGTTTCTCTACTACGGGGCAAAATACTGCGACGAGCCAGGGGTTTATGTCACGCTTGAGGAGGATGCTGAGCGGCTGATTTCAAACATGTCGCTTTTTGGCTGGGACATCCGCGGCTTGATTGAGCAGAAAAAGCTAATCGTCATAAAGCCGGAAGTGTACAAGTTTGAATCAATAAGGCAGATAATCGGCGACTCTATTGACAAGATAGGGGCAAAAAGGCTCGTGGTGGATTCCTACTCCGTGATGCTGACTTATTTTTCAGACCCTGACGAGATAAGAAACGGGCTTGTTCAGCTTGACAGGGAGATAAAGAAGATGGGTGCAACCGCCCTTGTCATCTCGGACATAAAGGACAACTCCGAGATATTCTCCACCACGGGAGTGGAGGAGTTCATAGTTGACGGCGTGATTGTGCTTTATCTTATGAAAGACCCGAAATGCCCCTTCCGCTCAAAAAGGGCGATAGCCATAAGGAAGATGAGGGCAACCAGCCATCCCCTTGACTATTTTGACTTTTCCATAGGGCCTGGCGGCGTATCTGTTGGGGGCTCGCGGATGGTTGAGGCAAAGCCTGCAAGAAAGGAAAGGCAGGCGCAAAAAAAGCCAAGGGCAGTGCCTGTGAAGAAAAGCTCGGTCATAGAGCTTGGGGCGCTTAGGGCAAAGGGCGGACACAGCTGGAAGTGGAAGCACCTCTGAAAAAGGCGGTGTATTTGTTTTGCGGAGAAAGCAGGGGCGGATTGGGCGGTCAGGCGTCCCTTGAACAGCTTGCAGTGCTTTCCCTTGCGCTCCTTTTTGTGTCGGTGGCATTTTACCTCGCCTCCGCCTATTCCTCCGATAGCGTGAAAATTTCGCAGGCTGAGGATGCGGTGGGCAGGCTTGCCGCGGCGGTTGATTACGTCTATTCGCTTGGCCCAAACTCAAGGGAATATGTGACTGTCTATCTTCCGCAGGACATTGAGTTCATCAACGTGAGCGGAAAGGGCATACACCTGAGGCTGAGGCTGACTTCCGGCATGACGGATGTGGCTGCGACAACCAAGGCTGACTTGATAGGTGCGCTTCCGCAATATCGGGGCAAACAGAAGATATTGGTTGCCTATCTTGCGAACGGCAAGGTGAGCATAGGCGAGGCAGGGATAGCCTGCGCACCGCAGCTCATAACCCGCAGCTTCAACGCAGGGCAGAACGGCAGCGATGAGATAAGGGTGGGCAACAGTGCGGAAAAAGAGGTCAGGGGGATTTCCGCCTCCCTCTCAGGCTCGGCAGGCGCATTCACTTCCATCAGCCAGCCCTCGCCAAACTCGCTTTTGCCTGGAGAGAATGCCACTATCGCAATAAGCTATAGCGTGCCGGAGAACCAAGGCTCAGGAGTCTATGGGGGAATTGTTAGCGTTGACAGCGAAAACGACGGGGCTTGCATAACGCAGCTTGCGATTTATGTGGCAGGCAAGGCGACGTGCCCTGCGCTCTGCGCCTCGCAGGGATATGCTTCTGGGACATGCCGTCAATCGCCCGCAGCATGCATAAACAGCGGGGAGGACCACGCTGCTGATTTTGATTATGCCTGCCAGCAGCCTTCACCTTCCTGCTGCTGCGGACCGACTCAGGATGTCTTGGGTCCTCTTGTCAGCTTCATCGGAAGCACCCCTTCAAATGCGAGCGCGGCCGTCCCCATAACAATAAATGCGACGTGCGATGACAGCAGCACGGGCGGCAGCTACATAAAATCCGCCCAGGTACAGATAGACGGCGGGGCTTGGAGCCAGATGCTTGCCGATGACGGCGCTTTCTCAAGCAATGTGGTGGAGAGGGTAAGCCGAAATGTGGGCAGTCTCTTCGCAGGCCAGCACATAGCAGGAGTGCGGTGCACGGACACCGCGAACAACACTGGACCGATTTCTTACCTTTACTTCAATGTCACCATGGCGGACGTGCTTGGTCCGATTATAACAGCCATGAACCACACGGAATACCCCACGACGCTGACCAACCTCAGCGAAAGCGGGGTTGCCACGGATGTCTATACTGGCGGGGCGAACATACAGTACTGCGAGGTGAAGGTAGACAGCGGGAATTGGGTGAGGGCAAGCCCGCTTGACGGGGCTTATGATTCGCCTACGGAGGAGTTCTTTTACAACGTTGGGCTTCTGCCTGCCGGTCTCCACAATATCTATGCGCGCTGCGTGGATGCGCTTGGAAATGTCGGGGGAATCTACAATGACACTTTTGGCGTTGTCTCAATAGACGTGGTGCTTGTGATGGACCGCTCCGGCTCAATGGCGGAGCCTGTGACTTTTGAGTATGACACTTCAACAGTGAGCACTTCTTCTGCAAGCTTCACGCTCCTAAAGACGCTGCCGGTCAGCGTGACAAACGGGAACCTTGCGAACGTCTCGGTTCAAATAAGGGCTGGGTCAAGCGGATGCAATGCCTCCTTTGAGGCGAGAATCGGCTCCAATGTTGTCGCTTCCGGCAGCACCACCTCAACAAGCTACGTGCCGATAGCCAGAAACTTCTCAATTGCCGGCTATTCCGTGCCGTTCAACGTGGATTTGTACATGAGGAGGGCGAGCGGAAGCTGCACTGTCTACAACAACAACTTCAACTTCACCCAGCTTCCGACCAAGATGTATGCGGCGCAGGTTGCGGCGGACACTTTTGTGGATATTGTGGACAACAGCACAAAGGCAGCGCTTGTCTCGTACTCCACAAGTGCAACGCTTGTCCAGCAGCTGACCGCCCTTGACAGCCCGACCGCCAAAAACAACCTAAAAAACAATATCAATGCGCTTACTCCTTCCGGAAACACCTGCATAGGCTGCGGGATAAACACCGGCGTGAGCGAGCTTGTCTCCGCAAGAAGCCGATACCCGAACGCCACGCGGGTGGAGATATTGCTAACAGACGGGCAGAACAATGTGGAGCCGCCGACAACGACTGAGGCGGCGGCAAATGCGCGCAACAGCAACGTGATTGTGTATACCATCGGCTTTGGAAGCGATGTTGACGCCACTGAGCTTACAAACATTGCGCTTCTCACTCACGGAAAATACTACTACGCGCCTGATGCCGCTACGCTGCTTTATATCTACCAGCACATAGGGCAGTAAGCCAAAGAGGATTTCCTACTGGCGGTTATGCCTTTCCACCACTTCTATTGCCCGCTCTTCAAAAGCCTTGATGAAATTCTCCCAGCAGAAGCGCTTTTGCACCTTTGCCCTGCCAGCCCTGCCCATTCTGTCCCGCATTTGCGGATTTCTGACAATCCTGCGCATGTATTGAGCCATGCTTGATGGAGAGTCTGCCAGGAAGCCGTCTTTCCCGTGCTCAATCGTCTCTCGCGGACCGGCATCGTCGCGCGCTATGCAGACCTTGCGGCTTGCCATCGCCTCAAGCGGCACAAGCCCAAAGTCCTCGCTTACGGGGGAATAAAGCACTCCTGTGCAGCGGGAATAGAGCCCTGAAAGCTCCTCTTCGCTTATGTCGGTTTCAAACTCCACTGGCAAGCCGCTGGCAAGGGCTTTGAGCCTTTTCAAGTAGGCTTCCCTGCCTTTCGGCAAGGCACCGGCAAGGACAAGGCGGAATCCGGGGGTGGTGCGCGAAAAGATGCGGAAAGCCTCTATGGCGAAGGCGTGGTCCTTTTCTGGGGTGAAGCGGGATGGGTAGAAGAAGAAGTCCTCGCATCCGCGGAAGGAAAATGAGCGCGCATCAACTGCCGGATAGAGGACCTCTGAGCCCCGCCCAAGGTCTTTCCTTATTCTCGCCTGCGTGTTGCGGCTGTTTGCGAATATGTGCTCTATTTTCGGCACAATGCGGAATTCAATCCTGCGGAATGCCTCTATGGACGCCTGATAGGCAAGGCGCGACAGCGGTCCCCTTCTTTTCATGCGCCACTCATAGAGGTCAAATGCCTCTCTGTTTGGCGAGTGGCAATACCATATTACAGGCGAATTGCGGTTGCGCACCCATTCAGAGGGGGTGGTGTGGGCGTTTACCAGGTCAAAGCCTGAAAGCCGCAGGCGATAGAAGTAAAGCCCTGCCTCAATTCCTGTCGCAAGCCGCATGCCGAACGGCAGGATTCTGCGCGGAATGATGCCTGCTGAATGGACATCAAGCGAGGCAAACTCCGGAAATGTGCGCTGTGGGTCGTAGTAAAGGCAGTAAATCTGGGCGTCAAACCTCTTTGCTATTTTCAGCACTACGCGCTCCATTCCGCCGCAGTTTTCAAGGAAGGGGGTTGCGATTGCCATCCTCAGTTTTGGCATGATGCTGATGGGAAGATGCAGCTTTAAAACCAGCTGTCCTTCGGGGGAATGGCTATCTTCCCCATTCTGCCTTGCGTTGCCCTATTTTCTTTGCCTTGCCCCTCGCTGTAGCAGCGGCTTGAAATTGAGAAGCCCGTAGTGCGAAAGGGAGTTCCAAAGCTTCAGCCGCCAAATCCCGTCCTCTTTCGTGAAGATGGAAAGCCCGCAGTTGCCAAGCCGAAGCCGCCGCCAGTTTTTGAGCGGTATTCCGAGGATGTCGCAGGCAAGGAGAACCAGCGGTCCGTGGTGCGAGATTACCAGAACCTTCTCTTCTTTTGAAGACAGGACCTTGCGCTTGAAATAGGAGACAACGCGCTTTTGGACGTCTTCGCAGTTCTCCCCTCCCGGAGCGCGGGCGTAGGCATCAAGGTGGTAGCGGTCGTACTTGGAATCCGTGTCAAACCGAACCCCTTCAAGCTCACCGTAGCTTTTTTCTCGCAGCTCCTTTGCGTATTCTATTGGGCAGGCAAGGGCAAGCAAAGATGCAGTCTGCCTTGCGCGCAGCAGGTCCGAGCAGAAGGCTCTGCCGATGCCTTCTTTTGCCAGCCTCTTTCGCAAAACCAGCGCCTGCTGCTTGCCAAGCGCGGTTAGGGGCACATCCAGCCAGCCGCCAAAATACTTGCCTGCGTTTGACTCTGCTTCTCCGTGGCGCACCAGGAAGATGGTTTCAACCATACAACCATAAAGCACGCTGCTAAGGATTTTATTGGTTTTTGGCTAAGTTTTTCCATGCGAAAAGACGAGCTTGACTTCTCTGGAAGCTGGAAAAAAATCTATGTTGAAGGCAGAAGGAAAGTCCCGACAATCTACCTTTTTCGCCATGCGCAGACCTACTTCAACCGCGACAGGCGATTTACCGGTTGGAAGGACAGCAGGCTGACGCCATTTGGCAGAAAGCAGGCTGAAAAGCTTGCAAAGAAATTGCGCGGCAAGAAGATTGACGTTGCTTTCCAGACCTCGCTTTCTCGCTCTCGGGACACGCTGCGTGAAGTGCTGAAATACCATCCGGAGTGCAGGAGGGTTTTCACCGATGACCGGATGATTGAAAGGAGCTATGGGAGGCTGCAAGGAATGTCCCACAGGGTCTATGAGCGCACGCACAGCGCAGACAAGCTGCATAGGATACGCCGCTCCTATGGCTTCCCGCCGCCAGGGGGGGAGAGCATCAGGATGGTGGAAAGAAGGGTGCTTTCTTTCATCAGGGATTTGCTTGCCTACATGAAGAAATGCCGCGTGAATGTGGCGATTTCGGCGCACGGAAACTCCATGAGGCCATTTCGCAGATATTTTGAGAAGCTGACGATAAAGCAGATGATGGCGCTTGAAAACCCCTGGGACGACTACTTTGAATACGAAGTCAGGGATTAAGGCGGCCGGAATATACGGTGTCCCGCCCCATCTTACTCTTTTCCAGCTTTTTGAGGATGCCTGCGCCTATCGGTGAGCGGACTGCGTTTTTCGCGCTTATTCTTTTTGGGGAAACAGCCACCGTCAGCCTGTCAACAAGCCCTTCCTTGAGTGCGCTTTTTGCAGTCTGAGCACCGCCTTCAACAAGAAGCGAGTAGATGCCAAGGGAGGGAAGCGACTCCACAAGCGCGCGAAGTGAGGCTCTTTCCTTTCCGCAGAAAAGTATGCTGGCTCCTTTCATCTTAAGCCTCTCCTGGCGCTCTTTGGGTGCGCGCAGGGAGGTGGCGATTATGACGCGCTCCCGATGCGCGTTTCGCAGAACCTTTGCGCTGAGAGGAACGCGAAGCTGCGAGTCCAACACTATGCGGACCGGGTTCCTTCCGCCGCGCAGGCGGCACGTCAGGCGGGGGTTGTCTGAAAGGACGGTATTGGCGCCGACAAGAACGGCGTCGTGGCTGTTGCGTAGGTGCTGGACATGCCTGTCAAACTCCCTGCCGCTTATTTTCACCCTCCCCTTCCCTGAGATGCCAATAAAGCCGTTTGAGGATTGCGCAAGCTTGAGGGTGACAAACGCCTTTCCGGTAGAGGCGTATTTGAAAAAAGCCTCATTCTGCCTTTCTGCCTCGCCTTTCAGGACGCCTGTTTTGACCTGTATGCCTGCAAATTTCAGCCGCTCAATTCCGCGGATGTGCGGGTTTCTGTCTTCTGCGGCAATCACCACCCTTCTGATTTTCTCCCTTATGATGAGCGGGACGCAGGGAGGTGTTTTTTTGCCAAGCCACTGGTGCGAGCAGGGCTCAAGGGTGACAAAGAGGGTTGCCCCAGCAGGCGAATTGCCCCTCTCTTTTGCATCGGCAATCGCATTTGCCTCTGCGTGAGCGCCTCCAAAAAACCGGTGCCAGCCTTCGCCTATCACCCTGCCTTGCTTGACAAGAACTGCGCCAACAAGAGGATTGGGCGAAACCCTGCCCTCGCCTCTGCGCGCAAGCTTCAAGGCGCGTGACATGAAGCGCGCATCCTCATCCATCTCTACCGCCTTTTTGGCTTGTGGGAGCGGCTTTTCGGAAGGCAGGGTGTGCTTTTTGGTTTTTTGCCCTCTCTTACGAGGCTTGCCATCCAGACCGCCGCCTCAACCGAGCGGCGGGCATGCTCTTTCATCCGCAATTGCGCCTGCTTCCAGCTTATCCCAGGTCCCAACACCCCGAAGCCTATCGGCTTGCAGCTTTTTACCTGCAAGAAGGCAAGCGCTTTTGAAACTGCAAAGCAGATTGCCTCATCGTGTTTGGTCTTGCCGCGTATCACTGCGCCCAACGCCACCACTGCGTCTATGTCCCTCCTTGAAAGCAGCTTCTTGGAAGCCAGCGGCAACTCATAGGCCCCTGGCACCCACATCACCCCGCAAACCTGCGCGCCCATCTTTTTTGCAACTGACTGCGCATGCGCAAGCATCGGCTTTGTTATCTCCGAGTTGAAGCTGGAAACTGCGATTCCGAGGCGGACCTTTCTCATTTTTCCACCCTTATGGGACCTGCGTCCGGTCTGCCCTGCCTTTTGCCCATGCCTGCGAATTTCTCAAGCTCCTGCGGGGCGGTTGCAAGGAGAGCCGCATTCACCGCGTGCTTGCGGGTTCTGTCCTCAAAGATGGAATACAGGTCCTGCTCGTCCTTTCCCTCGTGCGCAAAAACGAATACCTCTATGATGTGCTTTGAAAGCTTCATTTTCGCAAGCTGGACGCCGATTGAAGCCTCGTGGGCGCACTGCGTGTCTATCGGCGCGCCGCCCACCATGCCAAGCGCCATGTAGATGTCGCAGTGCTCCTTTTTGTCAAGAAGGACGCAACCTACTGCCAAGTCCTTTATGCCCGGAACCGTATAGCGTACGGTTTTTATATGCGGGAATTTGCGCTTCAGCTCGTCTATGGCAAAGGCTGCCATATCAACGCGCGCAAACATCGTATCCACTATCCCGATTTTGCAAGGCTTTGCCTTCATGCCGACCCCCTTTTTGCCCTCTTGAGCCCCTTTTGGGAGAGCCCAGCCGCCTCAATTATCTGCCTGCCTTCCACAAAAGGATAGCCGTGCCTTTCTGCGTATTCCGAGGCTTCCTTTCCGCTTGCTGCTTTGCCATTGTCCGAGAGCATTTCGCACAGCGCAACTGCCGGCGTCAGCCTGCCGATTTGCGCAAGCGCGACTGAAAGCTCGGTGTGCCCGCGCCGCCTTTCAAGCCCGCGCGAGGAAAGAAGAAATACATGCCCGATTGCCCGGAAATTGCGCCTGAATTGCTCTTTTCCGCCCCTGCGCGCGATGAGCCTTCCAAACTCCCGGATGGTCTTTGCCCTGTCGTTGTCGGTTATGCCTGTGAAGGTGGAAAGGTGGTTTATGGAGATTGTGAATGCCGGCTTGTCCCCGTATCTCATGTATTTGTTCCCCATGCGGAAAAGCAGCGGGTTGCCTGCTTTTTTGAGCATATCTACGGCGAAGGGAAGGGAAAGCCTGCGGGAGGATGCGGCGTCTATTGCCACGCATATGAGCCCTCCTGCATCCTTTCTCATCTGCCGCACCATCTCCGGAGTGATTTTCTCCGCAAGGCACACCAAGTCGGATTCGTCCTCCCGCCCTTTTGCGTCATGCAAAACCACGAAGCTTCCGCTGCGCAGGGCGGAAATGGCGCTCTCTAAGCAACTCATACCCAAAGCTTATGCTGGAAGGGTTATTAAGCATTCCAACTCATCCAGACGCGGTGATTGGATTGGGTAAAGTCAGCGGGATTGCCAAGGCGCACTACCTGTGGGCTGCGCTTTGCGCGATTGGCTATTGGGGGCTGATGGTGCCTGGCGCCACAGGAGCGCTTGGGATAGGCGGGATAATCGCCCTCTGGGCGCTGCTCACCGCAATCGGAGTGGCTGGGATGTATTATGAAAAGTGGGTGCCCGATGCNCCTTTGAACAGGAGGGTTGCCCTGGCGTGGGTGGTTGCCTGCCTTGCGGGCTTGGCTGCCAACGCGCTTCAGTTTTACAGGATTTTTGACCTTGCGCCTTACGGCTTCAATTATGCGGCGGTGTGGTTTCTTGTCAGTGCTGTCGGCTTTGCCTACACAGGCTATGCCTGGCCCAAAGCAAAGGAGGGCTATTATGCGGGCGCCGCTTTGAATTTGGCAGGGCTGGCAGCAATCCTGCTGAAAATCGGTCTGGCTGGGCAGGGGGTTTTGCTCCTGCTTGGCATTGCAAGCGTCCTGCCCCTGCTTTATGCCGGGGCGAAAAACTAACCGCTTGCTTATTCTTCTTTTCTTTCTTAACTTCTCCCATGCGGGTGCTTGTTTTCGGAAATCCGCTTGCCAAGTCAGACAGCGCTGCGCTGAAAGTAGCAAGGATGCTTGAGGGCAAGATTCCGAAGGCGCAGTTTGTCCGATTTGACACAAGCGAAGACTTGGAAAAGGAGGGGAAACGGCTAATCATCATGGATGCAGTTGCGGGATTGCAAGAGCCGAGGCTGGTAAGGCTGGAAGAGCTTGAACTTCCGCACAGGCCGATTTCATTGCATGGCTTTGACCTTCTCTGGAGCCTGCTTCTTCTCAAAAAGCTTGGCAGGCTTGAGGAGGTGCTGATAATAGGGGTGCCTGCGAAAAAAAGCGCAAAAAAAAGCCTCCTGAAAGTAAGGCGGCTACTTGAGAAGATCATCTGAGCGCAAAGGGGCGGCGCAAACGGCTTGCTTTTTTGGCATTGCCTTTTGCCTCTCTTATCTTGAGCTTCAAAAAGTGGGTGGCGCAACTTATGCACGGGTCGTAGGCGCGCACAAGCCGCTCAACCTCCAGTGCTATTCGGTCCGGCTCGCGCCCGACATCAAGGTTGTCCTGCACTATTTTCGCCATGTCCTTTTCTATGTTTATCATATTCTGCGCTGTGGGTATGACAAGGTTGATATAATCAATGTTTCCCTGCTCGTTTATTTTGAGGGCGTAGTAAAGGGTTCCGCGCGGCGCCTCTATGACGCCTATGCCCTGCCCTGCCTTGACTGGCGGTGCCTTGTATGCCTCAGGCTTGAAGTCCCAGCTTTCAAGCTTCTCAATGGCATGGTCAATGCAGTTGACTATCTCAATCGCCTGCGCAAGATTATTCATGTAGATGTTGTTTGAGGGGAAATAAGATAGCATTGAGGACAAGTCCGCCTTTGTCTGCCGATGGAGCGCGTCCTTGTTTATGTTCATGCGCGAAAGTGCGCCGACCATGTATTCGCGCCCCTCAAACTCAAAGCCGGTTGCCTGGGAATACGGCACTACCACCCTGTCAAGATGGTCCCAGAACCTCTCGTGCGGGATGCAGTATCCTTCGCTTGAGCAAAGCTCCCCGCCTATGAACTCGTAGTTCGGGTTTTTCAGTGCTATAAAATGCGTCTTGCGCTCAAAAAGAGGCATGACATCGCGGAACATGTCTGCGAATTCCAGCGCGTGTTGCCTTGCGTGCTCAAGGACGTGCGCCATCCTGCGGCAATCCTCATTTGAAGGGGTTTTT
The DNA here is from genome assembly GCA_026414185.1 of Microcaldota archaeon. Lineage (GTDB taxonomy): Archaea > Micrarchaeota > Micrarchaeia > Anstonellales > Anstonellaceae > UBA10161. The sequence goes on from JAOAJL010000005.1 coordinate 61,629, forward strand.
GAAAATCCTCCGACTTGTGGGTAGGGCGCATGGACGGACCTGCCTGCCACAAGCTTTGAAAGCTCGTTTCCTGCGGACTTGACCTCAAGCGCCTTCTCAATCAGCTGCTTGTTCTGCCCGGCTATCTCCAAGATTGAGTCAGCATCCATTATGTCAGGAAGGCAGAAGATGTAAAGGTGCATGGCATGGTCGCGTATCATCAGCCCGTCCATCGTGAGATTTTTCAGGACTGTTGTCTGCTCAGATGGGACGACGCCAAGCGCATTTTCCACTGCCTCAATGCAGCAGGCAAGGTGTGCAATTGAGCATGTTCCGCATATCCTGCTTACAAGCTGGGCAACCGCAAGGGCAGGCTTGCCTCTTACCCCCTGCGTAAAGAAGCGCTTGCTTTCGGATATCTTCATATGCGCAGAGACGACCTTGCCGTTTCTCACCCGAACCTCAAGGTCGGTATGCCCCTCTATCTTTGAGAGGTGCTTTATGTCAATGTCAAATTCTCCTTCCCTGTGCATGCCAAAACCCCCATGCTATCCTGAAAGCGGGTTTTGGCTCAATCCTCCGTACGGCAACCCAAATTGCTTCATTGCCAAAACCCCCATGCTATCCTGAAAGCGGGTTTTGGCTCAATCCTCCGTACGGCAACCCAAATTGCTTCATTGCCAAAACCCCCATGCTATCCTGAAAGCGGGTTTTGGCTCAATCCTTCATCCGCAAGCCCGGAGCTTGTCGTGCCAAAACCCCCTTACCCTATGCCGAACTCGGAAAACAGCTTTTCCAGCGTGGATAGGAAAAGCTTCTCGTCCATAGGGCAGCCGGGCACTGAGTAGTCCACTTTGACTATGTCTTTTATCGGATGGACCTTCTCCAGATGCCCGAATCTTTCAATTACCATCATTATCTCTCGGCGAGTGGACTCGTCAAACTGGTTGCGCTGGGCTGACGGGAGCCCTGTGCAGGCGCATGAGCCGATGGCAACTATGCGCTTGCTTTTTTCCCTTATCTGCCTCAGAAGCGCCTCCTCCTCTTTTGTGGCGATTGCCCCTTCAACAAACGTCACGTCTGAGCCTTCAAAGGAATTGCCCCTTCCTTTGAGGAACTTGCAGTAGCGGAAGTCAAGCTTCTCGCTCCATTCAAAGAAATGCTCGTTTAGGAGCTCCACGAAGACTATGGTGGAATCCTCGCAACAGGCAAATGTTATCCAGGAAACCGCAAGCTTTTTGGCACCCATGCGCTTTGAGTCGCAGATTAACCTTATAAATGAAAACGGAAAGGAGGCGGCGGAACGGCGGCGGGCAAAAAGCGAATTGCGCGGGTTTCAGATTCCGAGTAGGCGCTTTTTTATTCATTCAAGTCAAGCAACCTTGGGGGTGGGAAATGTGAGGGGAATTGCGCTTGGTCTGGCTTTCCTTTTTGCGCTTGCCATTCTTTCAGGATGCGCTGGGAATGCAAAGGAAGGGCAGGAATCAGGCGGGCAGACTGCGCCGCAAACAGGGCAGGGCTTTGAAAATGAGCTTCCTCCTGCCCCGCCTGGCGATGTGGAGGGCAGCCCGCCGCTTGCGCCTCCAAACCAGCCAGCCATAACCGACGCTGAGCTTTCAAAGCACAGGCTTGAGACGGACTGCTGGGTGGCTTACCGCAACAAAGTTTATGACATTACGGCGTATCTGCCAAAACACCCGGGCAGTTCAGCCGCAATCCTGCCCTATTGTGGCACGAGGGAATTTGAAGCGGCGTTTGAAGCAAAGCACGGCAAATCAAAAGTGCAGATGCTTCTGAGCCAGGGCATCTTCAAAGGCGAGCTTTCGGGATAGGCAGGAAGCAGTTTATTTCTTTTGCGGCAAATGAATGGTTATGGGGTGGGGGCTGATAATAGCGCTTTTCGCTTCGTTTCTCATAGCCGCGGCGATATTCCACATCCTAAGAAAGCTCATTCCGCTTGTCGTGCACGGGGTTTTGGGGCTGGCTTTCTTTTGGCTCTTGAATTACTTTGGAATCCTGCTTGTGCCTATTGATGCGGCTACCTTTCTTATTGCGGCGCTTGGAGGGGTGCTGGGAGTGGTTCTGGTCATAATCCTCACTTTTCTTGGAGTGCCGCTCTGAGCCGGGATGATTCGCAGGCGGCGCGGCTCGGCTATAGCATTTTAAAGAAAGGAAGCGATGGATGGCTGTGAGCGGAAAAATCGGCCAGACAAGCCTGGAGTTTCTTTATACCGCAAGCTTCATTGTCCTTTTGTTTTCAGTGATGCTTTTGCTTTATTTGCAGGCGCAGCAGGAGCAGGAGAGCCTATCCCGTGCGGCTGAAGCGCGGCTCGTATGCCACAGGATTGCCGCCCAGCTATCAGCAATCGCAACCGCAGGCGACGGGGCGAAGGCGGAGCTTGTTTTGCCCCCCTCGGTCGGCGGAAGGGCTTACAGCGCGCATGTGGCGGCAGACAACCGCTCCATAACAGTAAGCTATGAGGGAGGGGCTGAGGGATGCGGCAGCTTCACTTCCAACATAGAGTCCGGCGGAAGCAAAAAATTCCAAATAAGCCAGAGGGCGACCATTTCAAACATAGGGGGAAAAGTGGTGGTTGAATAGCATGAGGGCGCAGTCTTTCGGTGTTGATTTTGTTGCCGGGCTGACCGTTTTTCTCCTTCTTGTCGGCTATTTTCTGGTGTTTTGGGACCTTTTCTCTGTGGGCTATGTGGAAAGCTTGGAGAAAGGCAACACCGATATTGCGGCAATAAGCATTTCAGACGCCCTTGTCAGCGCGCCTGGCGAGCCGTACAACTGGACTGATGACCCCTTGAACGCGAAAATGATCGGATTTGCCTCAAAGCCAGGGGTGCTTGATTGGAACAGGGTAGCGGCTTTTTCAGCCCTTCCGTATGCAAACGCAAGGGAGTTGCTTGGTGCTGAAAGGGACTTCTGGCTGAAAATAGAGACTTTGGACGGGGCAAGGCTGGCGAGCATGGGCAAAGAGCCGCAAAACGCAACAAGGGCAGCGGAAGTGGCAAGGATGGCGATTATGGATGGAAGAGCAGTGGCAGTGAGGTTGCAGCTTTATGAATAAGGGCAATAGGGCTTTCGTGGAGGCGAGCGTGGGCAAGGCGGGCTTCATCTACACCATTGATGCGACGCTTGCCCTGTTTTTGCTTCTTCTTGCAAGCGCCACAGTGGTGTTCCTTTCAGCGCAGGCAGAGGAAAGCCCGTATGTCAGGTTGCAGATGGTTAGGGTCGGGAAAGACAGCCTGGCGATTTTGGACAGAAGCGGCGCGCTATCTGGCGGGGATGCGGCTCTGATAGGCAGAATGCTCAACGAAACCCTGCCTGAAAGCTTGGGGGCGAATGTCAAAGTTTACACTTATTACAAGGAGGCGGACGGCTTTCGGCTGGTAAGCATAAGAGAATACGGGCTTGAAGTGCCCGCAAACACCGCAATTTACGGGGCAAGGCGTGACTTTGTGAGCATGAAGAACGGGCGGATAACCAATTACTCGGTTGCGAGAATGAGCATATGGCAAAGATGAACGTGCTTGGCGCAAAAAGGGGCGTGATATTCACCCTCATGGTTATGATGTTTTCTGCCCTCCTGCTGTCATTTGCAGTGGCGCTTGCGGAGCAATCCTCAAAAAGCAGGCAGACTGCGGTTGCCCTTCTTGAGATTGACCAGGTTGCGGACGCTTATTCAAACATAGAGGACAATCTTGCCCGGATAATGTCATCCTCCATGAATATGAGTGTGCGCAACAACACGCTCCTTATCAATGCCACGCTTCCGCCCCTCAGGCAGACTGCCGCAGATTTTGAAAATTATGCGGAATTTGTCGCGAACACCTCTGACTTGAACATAAGCATGAATCTTTCGGAGCTTTCCAACTTCTCAGTTGTTGTCCAGCCAAAGCAGGCGAGAATAAGCCAAGACGATGCCAATTTCAGGCTGGTTCCCTTTGACAGCCGAAATGTTAGGGCTTACGACATCAACATCACCTATCCGACGGCGGGCATAGACGCAGCTGCTTGGCAGAAGCTATCCGAAGCGCAAGACGGCATCCCCGTCCATATAAGAGTGCAAGACGCCCGCCATTCCGTCAATTTGGACTTTTATGCGACTCTTGACAGGGAGGGGGAAAGCATCCTCAACATCACGCAGGCTGGCAGCCTCAAAGGCGAGGTGCGCTTTTTGCCTTCTGCGGCGCTGCGCCTGTGGCACGATGGAAATATAGGTTTAAAAGCTTCCTTTGGGTTCAGCACACCAGTGTATGTGGAATCAAATGACACTGTTTGGGTGAATTCATCGGCAAACAAGACTGGGAGGGTAAGGCTTGCATAGGAGGATGAAATGGGGATTTCGCGGATTGTAAGGAGAGATTTTCCGACCCTTTCCCCACAGGACACCCTGCTTGAGGCTGCAAGGAAGCTTCAGAAGTGCAAGGTCAATGAGCTGCCGGTTGTAGAGCGCGGGAAATTGGCGGGGGTTTTTTCTATTTCCGACCTTGCGGCGGCTCTTGTTAAGGAAAGCATACTTGGCAAGACTGCCCCCGCGGATGTGTCTCGGGCAAGAAGCGGGCTTGTCGGGCAGCACATGAGCCGCGCTCCAAGGTGGCTTTGGGAGGATGCTGATGTCGCGTCTGCGATGGCATTCTTCATCCACCACCACGGAGACTGCATTCCGGTGCTTGACAGGAAAGGGAAGGTCGTCGGGGCTGTCTTGGCGGACGACGTGCGAGGGCAGATGGTTGCCATACTCGCCGGTGAAAAGCGGGTGAAGAAGGGCGGCGCGGCGGGGGAGGCGCCTGCTGCCGGTGCGACACCCATAGACCAGCTGCTCCATTATATACAGGCGAGGGGAAGCGCAACGGCGGAAGAAGTCGCAAAACAATTTCGCCTTCCTCTTGAAGAGGTAGAAGAATACGCGTTGTCTCTTGAGAAGCACGGGCTTTTGAGGCTGGAATACAGCATACTGGGCAAGATGAAGATAATGAAAAAGGAGTGATGAAGGATTGATGCTGTGGCGCAGGAAAAGGCGGAAAGCTACACTGTGAATGCGGATGGAATAGAGGCGCACGTCAGCATAGTAAAGAAAATCGGGGAGATACCTCTTTACAGCCTGGATGTGCCAAAGCCTGAGCCTGCAACGGCGGCTTATCTTGAAACGATAAAATCAGAGCTTCTGCGGCAGATTAGGATAAGCACGCAGGAGGTTTTGGACATAAAGCTGATGGCTGAGCTGCGCCAGAAGTTTTACTCCCTTGCCCTCAAGCTTGTGAAAGAGAGGATTCCGCGCCTCAGCGAGCAGAAGGCGGCAGAGCTTGCCGGAAAGATGGTGCAGGACCTGCTTGGGCTGGGGGAGATTGAGTATCTCCTGAAAGATGATTTCTTGGAGGAGATATGCGTAAATTCAAGCAGGGAGCCCATATGGGTCTATCACAAGAAATACGGCTGGTGCAAGTCAAATCTTCAGATAGAAAGCGAATCTAAGATATGGGATTACTCTTCCCTTATCGGCAGGCGGGTTGGCAGGCAGATAACAGCCCAGGACCCTCTCCTTGACGCCTACCTCCCCTCAGGCGACAGGGTGAATGCGACGTTGAGCCCGATTTCAATGTTCGGCAACACCATAACAATACGCAAGTTCGCAAGAAAGCCCTGGACCATAACGGATTTGCTCCTTTCAAATACAATCTCGGAGGAGGTGGCGGCTTTTGTCTGGCTTGCGATGCAGTACGAGCTCAACATACTCATTTCTGGCGGAACGGGGGCTGGGAAGACGTCCATGCTGAATGTGCTGTGCTCTTTTTTGCCGCAAAACCAGCGCGTAATCTCAATTGAGCAGACGAGGGAGATAACCCTCCCGTCCTATTTGCAGTGGGTTCCGATGGTGGTGCGGCAGGGGGGCAGGGATGGCAGGGGCGATGTTTCCATGCTTGACCTTATGGTCAATTCGCTGCGCATGAGACCCGACAGGATAATAGTAGGCGAGATAAGGCGCGCCGAGGAGGCGGAGGTGCTTTTTGAGGCGATGCACACCGGCCACTCGGTATATGCCACTATGCATGCCGAAACCGTGTTTGAGACGTTCAAGCGCCTGGTCAGCCCGCCCATTGAGCTTCCCGAAGTGGTGCTTGAATCGCTTCACTTCGTCCTTGCGATGTACCGCGACAGGAGAAGTGGCATACGGCGCGTCTTTGAAATCGGGGAGCTCATCCCGTCCGAGAAAGGCGAGAGTGTCAGGGCGAACATAATATACCGCTGGAGGAGCAGCCGCGACAGGATAGAGGAGGAAAACCCGTCAGTGCGGCTTCTTGACACTCTGAGGACCTATACGCGGATGGATGACGGGGAGATAAAGGCTTCGCTTAAGGAGAGAGAGAAGGTCCTGCACTGGCTTGCTTCAAAGAAAATCAACAGCGTGGAGGAAGTCGGCAAGACCATTGTCCAGTATTACGAGGACCCGGAGAGCCTTATGAAAAAAATAAGCAGATGATGCAAAAACGCAGGCAGGATTGGAAGGATGACTAAGATAAGAATTCCGATGCTTCTGCTTCCGCCCAAAGTTGCGAAAGTCCTCGCGCATTTTTTCTACGGCTTTGCAAGCAGGATGCTGCCGGGCATGCCGTATCTTGAAAAGGAACTTTACAAACTGGATTCTGATTTGTCCGCAACCGAGTATCTCAGCCTCAGTGCGCTGAACGCCTTCATCTACTTTATTGTCGCGGAGGTGCTGGCTTACCTTTTTGCCTACAGGGCTGGGCTTTTGAACCCCCTTGCCTGGGGGCTTGGGGCAGGAGCGGTTTCGGCTTTTCTTGTCTTTGCTTTCTGCCTTGCCTATCCCCGATGGCTGAATTACAGGAAAGTGGCGCAGATGGACAGGGACCTGCTGTTTGCGGCAAGGCATCTGCGCATCCAGACGACTGCCGGCGTTCCGCTTTTTGACGCTCTTGTTTCCGCCTCCCACGGCTACGGGAAAGTATCCGAGGAATTTCACCGCATAGTCACGGAAGTTCAGGCAGGCACCAACCTTGCCGATGCGCTTGAGGATTCTGCCGTCAGGAACCCCTCGTATTACTACAGCAGGATACTCTGGCAGATGTCAAATGCGGTTAAGGCGGGCACGGACATAGGGCCTGTGCTTTCCGAGATTGTGGAGTTTCTTGCCGAGGAGCAGCGGATAGAGATGAGGAATTATGGCGCGCAGCTCAACACTCTTGCGATAATGTATCTTATGGTTTGCATCATAGTCCCGACGATAAGCCTGATTTTCCTGATGGTGATTTCCTCTTTTGTCAGCGTCCCGATTACCGATTCTGTCTTTCTGCTGATATTGGGCGCGCTTGTATTTGTGCAATATATGTTCATAGGGCTTATTGAGAGCAGGCGTCCGGCGGTGTCCATATGAAGCTTGTGCAGGACTACTGGAAGTTTTGGGACGAGCTTCTCATATACAACGACTACGAGCTTGACACCCGCAAGGTGTATGCTTATTTCTTGCTCGGCTCGCTGGCAGCCGGCATAGTCTTTTCTCTTATGATAACCAGCGCTGCCCACTATGTGGCGCTTGGGGCGCTTTTGTTTTCTTTTTCCGCCCATATCTTCGCCTACACCTACCTTTTGCTTGGGGCAAACTCGCGGGCATCAAAGGTGGAGGAGGTGCTTCCGGACTTTCTTGCCCTGGTTGCGTCAAACATAAGGGCTGGGCTTACGCCGGACAAGGCGCTTCTTATTTCTGCCCGCGAGGAGTTCGGCCCTCTTTCTGACGCAATCGTGAAGGCTGGGAAAAGCAGCATAACGGGAATGCCACTTGACCAGGTGATGATGGGGATGACGGAAAGGATTCGCTCAAGCGTGTTTGAAAAGACGATAACTATGATTGTAGAGGGGCTTCACTCAGGAGGAGACATGGCGGAGCTTTTGGAGAAAACCGCGCTTGATATACGCAAGTTCAGGGCGGTGCGGAGGGAGGTCAATTCCATAATACTCAATTACCAGCTCTTTATTGTCGCCGCAATAACCTTCGGCGCGCCGCTGCTTTATGGGGTTTCCACCTTTCTTGTTGACATTATGATTTTGATAAAAAGCAAGATAGGCGCTGGCTCGCAGGAGGCGATGGCTGCGCTTTCAACATCCGTCGGCATATTCAAGGGCAGAATCGCCTTCACGCCAGAGGCTGTTTCGCTCTTTGCCGCCGCAGGGATAATAATCACTGTGTTCTTTGGGTGCATAGCGATTGGGATAATGTCTTCTGGAAGAAGGGTGGATGGGCTGAAGTATTTTCCCTTTCTTGCCCTCATAGGGCTTGCCATACTCTTTGGGATAAGAACCGCGCTTTCAGCCCTTTTGGGAAGCATGCTTGCCGTTTAATTGCGCAAGATGCGTGTTGCTGGGAAGAGGACTGCCTTTTGGCTTTCCTTTTTTGCTTGCTTTTTAGGCTTTGGTTGCTGCGCTTCAAATTGCGATATGGATGCTGCCCCGTCTGCCAAGTCGCATATGCTTTTTCAGCGCTTCAGATGCGGCAGGGGCGGGCTTTGCGGCTATGGGCGTGGAAGACGCTGTGCTATTCAATGGCTTTGGGTAAGCCTCGCCAGAATCTCGTAAGTGCGCACTGCGTCGGCATTTCTCACGACCAGCAGGGTGTCGGTGTGGCAGGAGATGAATTCCAGCACGTTTATGCCCTCGGCGGCAATTGCGTCAAGTATTGCCGAAACGCAACCCGGCGTGTCCTGCAAAGCAGGCGGGGAGATGAGTATGACAAGCGTCAGCCCGTCAATAACCTTGAAGCCCTTCTTTTTCATCTGCGGGACGTAGGAGGAGTCAACCACGCTCATAACACCGGATTTGGAGTTTGAAACCGCTATGACTGGAACCCCTACGCTTGCCTTGCTTAGCACCACGGCGACGTTTGAGCGCACCTCAACGGAGCTTGCGCGCAGTATTCTTTCCACTTCTCGCTCCCAGTCGCGCCTTTCGCCTTCTTTCTCCTCGTGCGCCAGGCGCAAAAGCGCCGCCTTTATCGCAACGAACCCATTTTGGCTTTTTGGGAAAATCTCTTTCTGTAGCCGCCTGGCAAGCGCAGAGTAGTTGCAAAGCCCGTTTCTCACCATGGAAAGAAGCTGTGGGCGGCGCTTGAGATAGAGCCTCACAAGATTCGCTGTCGTTGCCATGTGCCTCCCACTGTGCCTATGCGGAAAAGAGCATAAAAAGCTATGTTTCACTTGCTACAAAATGTTTTTTGCGGCTTGTGAGCGGATGGCGGCTCTTGGGGAGGTGCTTTTGCTTTTTATTCCTTTTTGCCCAATCTCCCTCCATGAAGAACAAGAAGGCGAATTTCTCGGAGTGGTATACTGAGATTACCAAGGAAGCTCAGCTTTGCGACCTGCGCTACAACGTTAAGGGCTTTGTTGTGTTCATGCCGTGGTCGGTCATTTCAATGAAGAGAATGTATGGGATTTACGAGCGCGAGCTTGAGAGGACCGGCCATAAGCCCGCTTGGTTTCCCGCCCTGATACCTGAAAGCAATTTCCACAAGGAAAGCCAGCACGTTGAGGGCTTTACCCCCCAGGTCTTCTGGGTGGAGAAGGCTGGCGACAACAAGCTTGAGGAGCGCCTGGCGATGCGCCCAACCTCTGAAACCGCCATCTACCAGATGTATTCCCTCTGGATTCAGGGCAAAAGCGACCTTCCCCTGAAAATATACCACCCCTCTCAGGTTTGGAGGTATGAAACGAAGGCTACCAGGCCTTTTATACGAAGCCGGGAATTTTACTGGATTGAGGCGCACGACGCCTTTGCCACAAGAAAAGAAGCGGAAGAGCAGGTAAGGCAGGATATGGAGATGTGCCGCAACGTAATCTGGGAGCAGTTTGGCGTACCTTTCATTTTCTTTGAGAGACCCCAGTGGGACAAGTTCCCGGGCGCAGACGCCACCTACGCGGCAGACACCATGATGCCGGATGGGAGGGTGCTGCAGCTTCCCTCTACGCATCTTTTGGGGCAGAATTTCGCCAAGGCGTTCAATGTGGCTTACCTGAATGAAAGGGGGGAACGGGAATACTGCCACCAGACTTGCTATGGTCCTGCCATATCGCGCATATACGCTGCTGTGATATCCATACATGGAGATGACGCGGGGCTCGTCCTGCCATTTGAGCTTGCCCCCATCCAGGCGGTAGTGGTGCCGATACCCCAGAAAGGCAAGGAAGAGGAAGTGAGCAGGAAAGCAGAGGAGGTTGTAAAGGCGCTTTGCGAGAGCGGAATAAGGGCGGAGGGGGATTTCTCGGAAAGCACCCCTGGCTTCAAATTCAATTTCTGGGAGATGAGGGGCGTGCCGTTCAGGGTTGAGGTGGGGCTGCGCGAAAAGGAAAGCGGAATTTATACCGTGGTCCGGCGCGACAACAGGAAAAAAGAGCAGGTGGGGGAAAGTGAACTGGCTTCATTCATACTGGCAGAAGCAAGGCGCATGCTGGAAGATATGAAAAGGAAGGCGCAGCAGGAATTTGAGGCTGCCTTCTCGCGCGCGGATTCGCTTGAAAAGCTCTCTTCTGAGCTTGAGAATGGGAAGCTTGTTGCCTCCCCGCTCTGCACAATTGAAAAGGAAGGCGAGGAGTGCGCAAAAGCCATCAAGGAAAAGACAGGCGGCGATGTGCGCGGCATACGCTTTGACAAGCGCGAGAAGGCGCACGGGGCGTGTATTGCCTGCGGCAAAAAAGCCCAAGCAGTCGTCTACATAGCAAGGCAATACTGACGCCGACCAAATAAAAACCCTGCCAGCGTTAAACGTTCAGAAGCCTTTTATCAGCCCCGTCGTCTAGCGGCCAAGGACATCGGGCTTTGGACCCGGGAACGGCGGTTCGAATCCGTCCGGGGCTATTTTTGCTGACTCCTGACGGATGCCGGGGGAATCTCAAACGTGCCGACCATTCCGCTGATTACGCAGTTCGGCGCAGTTTTATTGACGATGGCTGTAGGGCTTCTGGAGGCAATCGCGCAATTCTCGTGTTTTCCGCATTCCCTCTTGCGCCTTTAGTCGCCCGGCGGCCAGTTGGCTACCTGCACGGATGAAATTGGCGCAAGGCTCAACAGGTCGTTTGCCTTTACATAGCGATCTGAGATTGTGTAGAGGTAATTGTCCATGTAAAGAGATCGGGAAACTGGCACGGCGAACTCCCAGAAATGGCTGCGCATTTTCTTCAGCTCCTGGTCGGTTGCATGGCTTATCCTGCCGCGCAACTCTATGCTGTTTTGGCTTATGTTGAACACATAGGCGCCTTGGAAAACGAAATCGCCATACTGCCAAGGCGGAACCACGCCCCCGGCGTATTTTGATGAGTCAATCCTTGCTTCAGATACAGGAAGCACCAGAAGGTTCTTTTCACGCGAAAACAAAAGCGCCTTGTGGTCGTGGAGTGCGGGAGAATATGTCCCCCTGTCCCCTATCTCGTATTTTGCCACTTCCCTCGGGTTTGCCATGTCGCTCACGTCAAAAAGCGAGATTTTCACTCCCTTTTGCCAGGCAAACTGCCCTTCCTTGTCTTCCTCCGCCTCATTGCCGATTCCGATTATGTGATTTTCGTCGTATGGGTGCAGGTAATTCGAATAGCCCGGAAGCTTGAGCTTTCCTGCTATTGTCGGGTTTGCTGGGTTGGACAGGTCAAGAACGAAAAATGGGTCAATCTGCTTGAAAGTCACCATGTATGCCTTGTCGCCCATGAAGCGGACTGAATAAATCTGCTCGCCTGGCGCGATGTTCTCCACCTTGCCTGCCTGATTGAGAAAGCGGTCAAGGATGTATAGGTTGCTGTAGGAGGGCAAGTTGCCCTGCCCTGCCCAGCCCCAAACCTGCGACACCGTAGTTGCTATGCGGAAGTAGCCATTGTGCTCATCCATGGAAAACTGGTTGAGGACGTGCCCCGGCACCTCCGCCTTGCCGGTTGGCTCAAAGTCGGAAAGGGACAGGCGTGTTATGGAGGTTTTCTCTGCGGTGCGGCTGCGCTGAAGCTGCAGCTCTGACAGCTTGTCGGAATAAGCCTTTTGAAGCTTTTCAAGCTGGTCTTTTGGAATCGCTTTGGCTATCTTATCCACGTAGTCTGAAATTTCAGCCATCTTCATCTTGTCTTTTCTCCATTCGGAATAGTTGGATGCGTCTATTGCGGCAATCCGCTCTTTCGCCTCTGCTGGAAGATAGTCGCCATAAACTTCGTAGAAAGCCTTCCATTCTGGGTGATAGTAGTCGTATTTTGTGTAGGTGACGTAGATGTTCTCCTGCGAAACAAAGAGGTTTTGCGCGTCGCCCATCAGGATTATCTTGCGCTTTTCCGGCTTGGAAAGGTCGTTTAGGTCGGCTGACAGGAAGATATTGTAGTTGTAGCTGCTGTCGGGCCAGTCAAGGTAGAATATGTCCTGCGGGGCTATCTTTCTTGCCTGGCCGTCAACCGCATAAAGCGGCACGGGATCGTAATAGTATGCCTGGTCTGAGAAAATACCGTATACCTTGCCCTCAATCATGCGGGAGGTGATGTAGTTCCCCTTGACTTCATATTCCTTTTCCAGCTTCGGATTGGAGCGGTCGGTTATGTCGTAGATTTTCATGAAGGAAAAAATCTGAGAGTAAAACGGCGGGATTATGCAGCGGGCGCAGAGCACGTCGGTAAGAGGATAGGGGCGCGCTATATGGTCATAGCGGTTTCCAAATACGACAAGCTTGTCTTTATAGACAAAAATTTCGCTTGCTCTCCCATCAAAGGAAATCTGGCTGACCAGCTTCATGGATGAGGGTGGATAGGAATCCACTATGTAAACCTTTCCCTTGCTACTGTCAAAAGAGAACGGTCCCACTCTGGAATAGTCATATTCATTCCCCGCCACATAGATGTATTTGCCGTCGTTTTTCACGACGTCCGCCTCATCAATCCCCTCAACCTGGACGTTTGTCTTTGAGTATTCGCTTGCGACTTCAGCGGATAGGGAAGGCACTCCGCCTTGGACCTTTGCCCCCATTCCCGCATCCAGCGCCATTCCGCTGCGCATCAGCAGGCTGGCATAGATGCCATAGCCTGCCTGCGGGTTTGCTGAGCGCAAAAAGTCAGACACCTCGTCCCAAGAGGAAAACGAATTTATTGCTTGGGATGAGGCAGGTGCCTTTGGCTGAGTGGGAGGGGTTTGGGGCTTTTCGGCTGGCTTTTCCTCGCCTGCTTGGGGGCTTCCAGCACAGCCTGCAAATAGGAGAATGATTGTCAGGGCGATTGCCGCAACTGCCTTGAAAGATTCCATGATTCCACCTCTGTGAGAATATGAAGTAGAGCGGATTATAAATGGTTCGGTTTTTATTCGGCTTGACCGGAAGCGGGCATATTGATTTAATTACCGCACGCAAACATCATGACATGGAGGATTCTGAAAAGCAGGCGCTTCTTGCCAAGGCGGCGCGGCTTGAGGGAAAGCTCCTGTTTGTAAAGGCGGCGGAAATTTACCTCAAGCTTGAAATGCCCGAAAGCGCCGCTGCGGCTTATGAGAAAGGCGGTGCTTATGAAAAAGCAGCCGCCCTCTTTGAGAAGCTCGGCAGGGCAGAGGATGCCGCGCGGTGCAGGGCGAAGCGCGATGCCGAGGCAACAGGGCAGACCTGGCAAGACTTGCAGGCGGAGTTCCAGAAGGACAAGGGCAATCCGCTTTAATCCAGCGTGCCGCCTTTCCAACTATTTTTTAATTCTTCTTGCCTAAAATGCGCAAAAAAGCTGCTTGTGAGAGGCGGCTTGAGTGCGAAGAAGGTGCGGGCGATGATGTATGACAGGGAGAAATTTACTGAAAGCCATATCTCATCTGTCTTGGAGGAAAAGGTGAAAAAGGGCGAAATAAGCCGGGAAAAGGCGGAAGTAATAAAGCAGGAGCTTCTTGAGTGGGCGGAAAAAAAGGAGCGCTCCCTTGCGAAACTGAGGGAGAAGATTTATTCTGGAAGCAAGCTCAATTTCTTTGTCATAAGCCCGCTTTCGCATTTTGAAACCAACAGGCAGTTCAACTATAACAGCGAGATGATAAACGCCATAATGCTTCTTCTGTGGCACCGCTACGGCTATTACTTCAATCTTGGCGGCTCTGCCCTGCTGAACAACGAAACTCTGCTGCACAAACTACCTGAGGAATGGCGGAACCCCCTCACCTACCAGCTTGACCAGCGCTCAGTCGGCTCTGCGGACCTGGTTGTGAGCATACTCAGCCACCCTTCCGGAGGAGTTGGGCAGGAGATGGAGCGGATTGCGCAAAAAGGAGTTCCGGTGATTGCGATACTTCAGAAAAGCAGGCACTCCAAAAAGCGATTTACATACAAAACTGTGGATTATGAAGGGAGGGTGGAGAACCACACCCTTTACAAAGGCAAGGGGGGCTCTTCAACCATGATAATAGGTAACCCGTCCTTGCACTGTGTGGTGACCTACCCGGCGGACACGATAAAGACGCGGCTGTTCCAGTTGCTTGACAACATGGGCTGGAGGCTCCAGTATGCCTTTGAGGGAGTTCCGCTCCTCTATCCGCTTTTCAAGAAGCTCGGAAGCTGGCTGCATCCCAAGCTTGAAAAGAGCAATCCCCGCACCATCGGGCTCCACAGACTTGATGAAGCCTTGCAGGAGATGGGTTTTGTGCCGGATACGCAGAGGATTGAAAGGCGAATGGAGGAGATAAGGAGGCAACCCCAAAGCGAATTGACAAAAACTGAGCTTGCCGAGCTTGAAAACAAGAAAAAGATGCTGGAGCAGCTTCTCAACTTCCATCCCATACACCGCAACCGCAAAAGGATGCTTTATGATGAGAATTTCCCGCTTCAGACAAGAACCTATGAGGATGGTGGCGCAGGCAAGAAGCTTGTCGTGGGCATCTATGCCCCGCTCAAAAACGGTAATGGGAGACGAGCCTTTTCATAATTGAGTAGTATTTGTCCATCTCATACTGGTAAATCACGACTTTGCGCCTGTGAAGGTCGGCGCCGTCCTTTTTTGTCTTTGCAACCAGCCCGTAAAGCCAGCGCCGCTCACCTTCATCCTCATAGACCTCAAACTCCACCTCGCCGAAGTTCATCTGCTTTGCCTTGTCTTCGGTGTATTTGCGGATGAGAGCCAAGTGCTCCTGCGCCGCCTTTCTGGCAAGGGGAAGGGAGGAGAAAACCCCGCAGAGCTCCTCAAAGTCATAGACCAGATATATTCTCTTCTGCCCCTTGCTTTTCCTTTTTGCCATAGGCGCACACACCTAAGAGATTATCTTCATCTTCAGAAGGAGCGACTTTGCAAGCTGGGTGAGCGCCAGGTAGGAGATTACCAGCCCGAAGAGAATTGGGTAATACTCCGCGGGAAGCTCCCCGAAGTCAAACATTTCGCGCAGGGGGGTGGCGACTATGGCAAGCCCTACCGCTACTATGCCGAAGGTGAGAATGGTAAGGCGCTTGCTTGGCATGCTCTGCAAGAATGGGATTTTGTTGGTGCGGATTACGTGGACAACAAGCGTCTGCGTCATAAGCGACTCAATGAACCAGCCGGCATGGAAGATGCCCTGCTTGGCGATCGTTGTGGCTCCGAACACGAACCACATCACGCCGTAGGTGAGGTAGTCAAATATGCTGGAAATCGGTCCGACGAAAATCACAAAGTTGCGTATGCCGTCTATGTTCCATTTGGTCGGCTTGGAAAGCACCTCCTTGTCAACCGTGTCGGTTGTGATGCCAAGCTGCGATATGTCATAGAGGAAGTTGTTGAGTATTATCTGAAGCGGCGACATCGGCAGGAAAGGCAGGAAGATGCTTGCTCCGACGACCGAGAACATGTTGCCGAAGTTGGAGCTTGCCCCCATGCGCAGGTACTTTACGGTGTTTGTGAAGGTGCGTCTTCCCTCATCCACTCCGTCGTAGGTGACGTGAAGCGATTTTCTGAGAAGGATTATGTCGGCGGCTTCCTTTGCTACATCCACCGCGGAATTGACCGAAATGCCCACATCCGCGGTTTTTAGGGCAAGGGCGTCGTTTATCCCGTCGCCTAAGTAGCCGACCACGTGCTTGTTGCGCTGCAGGGCGAGTATGATGCGCTCCTTTTGGACGGGGGAAACGCGGGCGAATATGGTGTTCTTTTCCACGAGGACCTGTAGCGACTCGTCGCTTGCCTTGTCTATCTCGTCGCCCGTTATCGTGCCTTTCACTTCCAAGCCAACGACGCGCGCGATTTTCTGGTTTACAAGCTCGTTGTCTCCTGACAGAATCTTTATCTCTATGCCGCGCGCCATGAGCTCCTGGATGGACTTTTTCGCGGTTTTTTTCGGCGGGTCAAGAAAGGCAAGGAAACCCTCAAAAGTCATGTCCGATTCGTCCGAAATCCTGTATGTGCTTTTCTCCGCGTGGGCGCGGCGGGTTGCCAGAGCAAGCACGCGGAAGCCGTCTGAGGAAAGGAGATTGTAAAGCTTCCTTGCCTTTTCAGCCTCCTTTTTCCCAAACTTCCCCTCCCTCTCTCCGCAGTGGAAGCGCCTGCAGATGGGAATGATGGATTCGGGCGAGCCCTTGGTTATCATCAGGTGGGTTCGCCCGTCCTTCACCACCACGCTCATGCGCCTGCGCACGAAGTCAAAGGGGATTTCATCTATCTTGCTTGTTCCAGCCAGCCCCTTCTTGCCAAGCTCCTCGTCGTGCGCAAGCACCGCGCCGTCAAGTGGGTTTTTCAGCCCTGTTTGATAATACGAATTAAGGTAGGCAAGCCGCAGAACGCGCTCATCCTCCTGGAAGTCTACGTTCACATGGCGCACAAGCTCTATCTTGTCCTCGGTCAGCGTGCCGGTCTTGTCGGTGCAAAGCACGTCCATTGCGCCGAGGTTTTGGATGGAGGGCAGGCGCTTGACTATCACCTCCTTTTTTGCCATGTTCCTTGCCCCTTGGGCGAGATTCGCCGTGACTATGACAGGCAGCATTTCAGGGGTCAGGCCGACGGAAACCGCAAGCGCGAAGAGCATGGCGGCTATCAGGTCGTTTTTTGTGAAGAAGTTTATCAGGAAAATCGCAACGACCAGGACAATTACGAGCTTGACCATCATGTCGGAGAATTCGCGTATGCCTTTCTCAAAAGCGGTCTCGGGAGCGGATGACTGGAGGCGGCGGGCAAGCTCACCAAACTGCGTGTCCATCCCTGTGCGGATGACAAGTGCCTCTGCCGAGCCGGAAACCACGCTTGAGCCGAAGAATACTGCGTTTGTCATTTCCTGTGGGGAGGCGTCCGGCTTGGAGGGCTGCGTGGTCTTTTCCACCGGCAGGGATTCGCCGGTAAGCGACGCCTGATTGACGAAGAAGTCCTTGCAGGAGATTATGCGGCAGTCCGCAGGCACCAAATCCCCTGAAGAAAGGCGGATTATGTCGCCTGGCACCAGGAACTTGAGGGGAATCTCTCGCACGTTGGAGTCGCGCACCACAGTGGCAGTGTTGCGTATCATCTTGCGCAGTTTCTCGGCTGCATCGCGGGCGGTGTACTCCTGGTGGAAGGTGAGCGAGACAGAGATTAGGACCATCACGCCGATTATCTCCGCCGATAGGGTGTTGCCAAGGAAAAAGGAAACGGATGCCACTGCAAGCAGAAGGAGTATGAGGGGGTTGATGAAATAGGAGAGGAAAAGGAGGACTGCGCTTCTTTTCTTCTTCGGCGCAAGCTCGTTGAGCCCGATGGTGCGCTGGCGGCGGACCGCCTCGTGCTCTGAAATACCGGTGATTGAGGTGGTCAGCTGCTCGTAAGCATTTTCTATCGGGATTGCCCACAGGTGCGCCTTTTTCAGCTCTTCGCGGGAAAGCATCGTATAACCTTTCTGGAAAGGAAATAAATAGGCTATCCCTCTGGCTGCCGGCCTCCTCCTCTTGCGCATTGCCGCTATGCGGCTTTTTCTCCCTCAGTCCGCTCAAGCTTGCGCTTTATCGTCTTTAGCATCACGAAGCTGTCGCGCTCCATCTCCTCAAGCCGGAAGGAAATCATCTTTGCCTGCCCCTCCAGCCGCGGAATCATCACAAACTCAAGGGAATTGACGCGCCGCTTTGTCTTTTCTATCTCCAAAATAAGCCTGCGGATTGCGTTTTCAGTCTGCGAGAGCTTGAAGACAAGCTCCAGTGCCTTCTCAAACGCCTCGGCAACCTCGTCAATCTTCGCAGATGTGCCGGCTACCGAATAGCCGCGCGCAAGCAGGTGCTTTTCGGCGGGCGCCGCATCAAGCGAGGGGATTTTCACGCCCATGATGTTGCGCACATCCACCTTCACATTGGGTGCGCGCTTGACGGCAAGCGCGGCAGACTCTATCTCCTGCATGCCGTGGTATGCCTGTGCAACCGCAAGTGCGGTGTATGCGGATTTCATCTGCGCATTGAGCTCAGAGCGCAAGTCCTGCGCCTTCCCAAGTATCTTGAAGAACTCCATGATGAGCGCGTCGCGCTTCTGCTTGAGCAGCTTGTGCCCCTTGCGCGCAAGCTTAACCCTGGCTTTTGCCTTCAGAAGCTCCATCCTTGTCGGGTTCGGGTTTTCTGCCATCGCCAATCCCTAATTCTTCCTGAACTTCCTGCCGTATTTCTCTATGAACTCCTTCTTGACGCGCTTGAGCTCGGATTCTGGAAGCATCGCCATCAGCTCCCAGCCCAGATCCAGCGTCTGCTCTATTGAGCGGTCCTCGTGCGTCCCCTGCTTGATGAAGCGCTCCTCAAAAACGTCCGCGAATTTAAGGTAGGTCTTGTCTGTCGCGGAGAGCGCCTCCTCGCCCACCACCGCCGCAAGCGAGCGCAGGTCCCTGCCCGTGGCGTATGCTGCATAAAGCTGGTCGGCAACACCCCGGTGGTCCTCGCGCGTGCGCTCCTTGCCTATGCCCAGGTTCATGAGCCGGGAGAGGCAGGGCAGGACATCAACAGGCGGGTAGATGTTTTTCCTGTGAAGGTCCCTTCCAAGCACAATCTGCCCTTCGGTTATGTAGCCGGTAAGGTCGGCAATCGGATGAGTTATGTCGTCTCCTGGCATGGTCAGGATGGAAAGCTGGGTGACCGTGCCCTTCTTGCCCTTTATCCTGCCTGCGCGCTCGTAGATGGTGGAAAGGTCGGTGTACATGTAGCCAGGGTAGCCGCGCCTGCCTGGCACCTCCTCGCGGGCGGCGGCGATTTCGCGCAGCGCCTCGCAGTAGTTTGTCATGTCGGTTATGATGACAAGCACGTGCATGTCCTTCTCATAGGCGAGGAACTCTGCGGTCGTAAGGGCAAGCCGGGGAGTAATCAGCCGCTCTACAGAGGGGTCGTCTGCGAGGTTTAGGAAGAGCACCGCCCTTTCAAGCGCGCCTGTCTTCTCAAAGTCGCGGATGAAGAAGAGCGCCTCTTCGTTGGTGATTCCCACGGCGGCGAAAACCACGGCGAACTGGTCGGTGCCTGAAAGCACCCTTGCCTGGCGAGCAATCTGCACGGCAAGCTGGTTGTGGGGCAAGCCCGAGCCGGAGAAAATGGGCAGCTTCTGCCCGCGAACCAGGGTGTTCAGCCCGTCTATCGTGGAGATTCCGGTCTGGATGAAGTCGCGTGGAACGTCGCGGGCGTAGGGGTTGATGGGCGCCCCGTTTATGTCAAGCCGCTTCTCTGCTATTATGGCAGGGCCTTTGTCGCGCGGCTCTCCCAAGCCGTTGAACACCCTGCCGAGCATCTCGGAAGAAACGCCGAGCTTCATCGTTTCCCCAAGGAACTTGACGCGGGTGTCAGTGACGTTTATTCCAGCAGTGGAGCCGAAGACCTGCACCACGGCGATTCCGCGCGAGGTTTCAAGCACCTGCCCTTTCTTCACCTCCCCTGATGGCAGGGAGATTTCCACTATTTCGCCGTATCCGACATCAGACACGCCCTCAACGAAGACAAGAGGACCTGCAATTTGCGTCACGGTTTTGTATTCCTTCATCCAAACCACCTTTCAAATGCGAATTGCGCGCTTTGCCCCTTTTTCTTGCCCTTACTGCCTCCCAAGCGCATCAAAGGCGCGGTCTATCTCATTTCCGATAAACTCTATTTCCTTGAGCTTCTCCTCTGGAATTTCCTTTGAGCGGGCAATCCTCTCGCGAACCGGCATTTCCGCTATTCTCTTGAGCTGGATGCCCATCTCCACTGCCGCAACCGCGCGATGATGGAACCGCATTATGTTTTTGAGCATCAGGTATTCCTTCTTCATGGAGCAGTAGGTATCAACCTCGTGATAGGCTGACTGCTGCAGGTAGTCCTCGCGGATCATCTTTGTTGCAAGCAAAACCTCTTGTTCCTTTTCAGGCAGGGCGTCAGGACCGACAAGCTGCACAATCTCCTGAAGCTCGGCTTCCTTCTGCAGAAGCGCCATCGCCTCCTTCC
This sequence comes from Microcaldota archaeon, assembly GCA_026414185.1. GTDB lineage: Archaea > Micrarchaeota > Micrarchaeia > Anstonellales > Anstonellaceae > UBA10161. Next base: position 81,962 of record JAOAJL010000005.1, read on the forward strand.
TCAAATCCACCCAGTCTGCGGACACGTTGTTTATGTAGTACTGGTCAAGCGAATCGGTGTAAAGCGAGTAGGAGCGAAGCCAGTGGAAAGCAGGAAAGTGTCTGCGCTGCGCAAGCGGCGCATCAAGGGCAAGGAAGACCTTTGTGACGCGCAGGGTGTTTTGCGAAACCGGCTCGTTGATATCCCCGCCTGGCGGGGAAACCGCGCCTATTATGGTCACTGAGCCGTTCCTGCCGTCGCTTCCAAGGCACTTGACCCTGCCTGCGCGCTCGTAGAATTCCGCCAGGCGCCTGCCAAGGTAAGCCGGATATCCCTCCTCGCCGGGCATCTCCTCAAGCCGACCGCCTATCTCACGCATCGCCTCTGCCCAGCGGCTTGTGGAGTCCGCCATGAGCGCAACATCGTAGCCCATGTCGCGGTAGTATTCGGCTATTGTGACGGCGGTGTAGATTGAAGCCTCGCGGGCGGCGACTGGCATGTTAGATGTGTTTGCGATAAGCACCGTGC
>JAOAJL010000006.1 GCA_026414185.1 Microcaldota archaeon
GTCGTAGTAGGTGCTCTCCATTATCAGAACATCCGGATGCCTCGGGGGAAGCTCAGAGGGGAAGGTCGTGCGAGTTTCCTCAAGCTTGTAGTCTCCCGAATAGACAACCCTCCTTTCCCCATCATCAATGTCGCAGAATGCCGCTCCTGCGATATGGCCTGCGCAATAGAACTGCAGCTCAGCCTCTCCGAGCGGATAGCGCTTTCGGAATGAAACAAGCGTGGTATTTTCCACCATCTTTCTTACGTGCGAGCGTTTGAAGGGGTATTCTCCGCGCTTTGCCATTATCTTGATGGAATC
>JAOAJL010000007.1 GCA_026414185.1 Microcaldota archaeon
AGATGTGTATAAGAGACAGGTGGTCCAGGTGCGCATGCGACACCACGACATAGTCCGGCTTTTGCGGCGGCTCAATCGGGAAATTTTCCTCGGCGTGTATTTTCAGCCCGCAGTCAAGCATTATCCTCTCGCTGCCTGAGAGAAGAAAGCAGCTTCTGCCCACTTCGCCTGCTGCCCCAAGAAACGTTATTTCCATGCTTTTGCTTTGAAGTTAGCTATTAAAAGATTAAGGGAGAAGCCCCATCATGAACGAGCTTACGTTCCTGGACCTGGTCATACTGCGCAAGATAGACTCTGAATCAACAGTGGAGAAGTTCGGTCCCCTCATAAACACCTCCTTCTTTGAAACGGCAAACCTGCTTGGGACCGTCAAGATAAAAGGCTACATCAATATAGAGTCCTCAGTCGGGGGCTCCTCGCGCGTCACAATCACAGATGCCGGCTCCTCAATCCTTGCCGTGGCAAGCCAGAGGGCAAAAGAGCCGCTTGAGCCTCTGGACAACGCCATCCTCCACGCAGTAGCCTCGGGCGCACGGGAGCTTGAAGCTCTCCAAAACGCCATAAACGTCCGTTCAGCCGATTTGGCATTCCACATCTTCAAGCTCGTTTCGCAGGGGCTGATGGACTATGAAGTCCGCTCAGCAAAAGTCCGCCTCCTTCTTACCGAGGCCGGCTTTAACGCCACAGGCGCAGTCCGGGTCCAGCAGACCCTTGCCGACGCCCTTCCGCCAAAAGAAGAGCAGGCAAAACCGCAGGAGCCCCAGCAACAGCAGCAAGCAGCGGCACAACAGAGCCAGCAGGAAGCAGGCGAGCAGCAAGCAAGGCAGGAGAAGGCATTTGCCCCCCCATGGGTCAAGCCCGAGGACGTCAAGCCGAAGGAGGACGTTGCGCATCTTCTTTCAGACGAGCACGGCAAGAAGCATCCGCACTCGCACAAGGAAGCAAGCCACAAGCCAGAGGCAAAAAAGCTCAGTCCGGAAGAGGCAAAAAGACAGGAGAGGCGCCGCCGCTTCATCTCCAAGCTTGAATATTACTTCGTGGAGTATGCCCCCTACATCATCCTGATTATCGTGGTGCTCTTGATATTCACAGGCGCGCTTTATCTTTCATTCACAAGGGTTCCCTGAGGCGATGGGCTTGGACTTCAGACTGCTCTCAAAATACGGCATCAGCTACCCCGCATCCAAGACCGTTTCCAGCCTGGAAGAAGCCCTCGCCGCAGCAGAGAAAATAGGCTATCCAGTCGCCATGAAGGCGCTTTGTTCCCAGGTTCTCCACAAGTCCGACAGGGGCGGCGTAGTGCTGGATGTAAGCTCGGCAGGAGAGGCGGAAAAGGCATACCACCTTCTTGTGGAGCGCTACCGCGGGCTGAAGCTGGACGGCATCCTCGTGCAGAAGATGGCTGGCAAGCAAGCGGTTGAGCTAATTGTCGGCGGAAAGCGCGACCCGCAGTTTGGTCAGCTTATCATGCTTGGCATGGGGGGCATTTTCGTTGAGGTGATGCGGGATGTCGCCTTTCGCATCTGCCCCATTGGCGAGCAGGATGCGCAGGAGATGATTCATGAGCTTCGCGCCTATCCCATCCTTGCAGGCGCAAGAGGCAGAAAGCCAGTAAACGAGCGCGCCCTTGTCGCAACCCTTCTTTCAGTCTCGCGCCTTCTGCTCTCAGAAGACCCCAAGGAGTTTGACATCAACCCGCTGCTTGCGGACGACAAGGGCTGCGTGGCGGTGGATGTCCGAATGCTCAGATAGGTGGGCGGATGGCACTCAAAAAGAAAGTGAAAAATCTGGATGCGGTCTTCAACCCGTCCTCAATCGCGGTGATAGGCGCAAGCCGTGAGCCAAACAAGATAGGGCACGTAATAGTGAAGAATTTTGTTGACGGAGGCTTTTCAGGCAACGTCTACCCAATCAACCCAAATGCCGAGGAGATACTTGGCCTGCCCGCATACAAAAGCGTGCTTGATGTGCCGGGGAAGGTGGATTCTGCGGTGATTGCAGTTCCAGCCAAGGCAGTCGCGCAGGTCCTTGATGAGTGCGGCAGGAAGGGGGTAAGAGGCGTGGTTCTGATAACAGGCGGCTTTTCAGAAGTGGGCAACACGGAGGAAGAGAAGAAGATAGCTGAGATAGCGAACCGCTATGAGATTGCACTTATCGGTCCGAACTGCATGGGCGTTCTCACCCCAGCCTCGCGGGTTGATTCGGTCTTCCTGCCAATCTACAAACTTGGCAGGCCGCGGGTCGGCGGCATCTCCTTCATCTCGCAGTCTGGGGCGGTTGGCGGCTGCATAGTGGACCTCGCCGCGCGGGCAGGAGTGGGGATGGGCAAGTTCGTGTCATACGGCAACGCGGCAGTGATAGACGAATGCGACCTCCTTGAATACCTCGCCTCAGACAGGCAGACAGAAATAATCGTCGTGTATCTGGAAGGGGTTAGAGACGGGCGCAGGCTTCTTGAGGTCGCCAAAAAAATCACGCGCAAAAAGCCCATAGTCATGCTCAAAGCCGGCAAAAGCGCGCACGGGGCTGAGGCTGCCCTCTCGCACACCGGCTCGCTTGCAGGCTCGGCAGAAGCGTATTCGGCAGCCTTCCGCCAGTCAAGGATTATTGAAGCCGCCACCCTTGAGCAGCTTTTTGACTTTGCCAAGATATTTGACCAGGTTCTTCCGTGCGGAAAGAGAATAGGAATTGTCACTAACGGCGGAGGCATGGGGGTTTTGGCAGTGGATTCGCTTGAGTATGAAGGGCTGGAGCTTGCGGAGTTTTCCGAGGAAACAAAGAAGCTCCTGCGCGCCTCCCTGCCATCTTATGCAAACGTGCGCAACCCCCTTGACATAATAGGGGATGCGGACTCCTCGCGCTACGAGGTTGCAATAAACGCACTTCTGCGGGACGAGAACGTGGATGCCATAGTGGTGGTCATACTCTTCCAGACGGCGGCGATAGACTCCTCGGTTGTCAACATCGTGATACGCGCCTCGGATTTGCGCAAAAAGCCGATAATAGCGGTCTGCACGGGAGGGGAATACACCGAGATGCACAAGAGGATACTTGAAAGTTACGGCGTTCCGTCCTATTCCTCGCCTTCATCTGCGATGCGCGCCCTTGCGCGCTTCATAAGCTACGCGGAGCACTACTCCCGCTACAACAAGGTTCCATGCGACGCGCCCATAAAGAAGTCAAAATAAGTCAGCCTCTTTTGCCGCCTTTCCTCTTTGCCCCTGCGTGCCTGACTTTCCTGTATTCCCAAAGCGAGTAGAAGAACCCGAATATTGCGGTGATGACAAGGGGGAGAATCACAAGCCAAAGCCTCAGGTCCGCAGTCGCCATAAGGGAAACAAGAGTAAGCACGCCGCAAACCCAGAAAAGCGCGCCTGTTAGCCTGTTTGTCTTTTCCCAAACCCTCTCATCCGCAAGCGTCCATGGGGTCCGCACCCCTATGAAGTAGTTGCGCTTGGTGAAATTCAGCATATAGCCGACATAGAAAAACAGCAGGGAAACTGCGGGAATAACTATCACGAGGGGGTCAAATTTTGCCCAGCTCTCCATATTCGGCAAAAGCAGGGCAATGTATATCACAGCCAGCACAAAAACGAGGATGACTTTGAATCCCCAAAAGTGAAGCGCGAACTCCTCAAGGTTGTGCTGATAAACCTCTATCTTCGGTATGACAAGCAGCCCGGCATAAATTATGAGCGAAACTATCGGAAACAGGTATACTGCCACTGCCTTGTCCATCCAGCCGTCAGCCTGCCCCCAGGCGTTGAAGTGAATCGCAATCTGTCCCTGCTCGTTTGTTTTGACAAGGGGCTCTGCGTAAAATCCAATCGCAAACATCAGGAAAACTATGGCAAGGGGCAAAAGCTCCCTTCTCCAGCTTTTCTTCCAGACGATATGAAACATTTCCCCACCCTCATTTTCCATCGGGGAGAATAAATATAAATAAAGAGGTGCGAATGCCAGCCATGGAAAAAGAGCCCCTTTTCAGCGCCAAAAACGCCCTCTCGCTTCTTTCGGCGTTGGCAATGGCGATTGCGGCAATTGTGCTTTTCAGGTCCCTCCCCTTTCTTCACAATATAGGTTATTTTGAAATTTTCATCGTCTCCCTTCTTTCTTCCGCCACCATCTTCATCCCCCTGCCAGGCTTTGCAATAGTGCTTGGAGCCTCTGCGTATCTCAATCCGGTCTTGCTTGGAATTGCCGCAGGTCTGGGCTCGGGGATAGGCGAGATTTCCGGATACCTTGCTGGCTTTGCGGGAAGCGGGGCAGTGTCGCGCTTCCGCTCTTTCGTTTCGCACAAAGCCCAGATTGAAAAATACGGCGCCTTCGCAATATTCGTGCTTGCCTTCATACCGAATCCCGCCTTTGACTTGGCAGGGATTGCCGCAGGCGCAATCAGGATGAGGTGGTGGGAGTTTCTGCTTGCCAGCTGTTCCGGTAAGATTCTGCGCTATATCCTGCTTGCCCATTTCGGGATATGGACCTCCAGCCTCTTTTTCTAAAATCAGGAAGGGAAAAACAAGCTACAAGATGACGATCTTTTTTATATGTATGCGGCTATAAATGATTCGGTGTCTTCCGATGGCAGGTCCGAACTTTCTTGTCTTGCCTAAAAATTCCAAAAAGACTGAAAATCCCTTGCAAGCCGTTTCTGATTTTTTCAGCCAACTTGCAGAGGAAATCAAAAACATGCCAGGTGACCCTAAAACAACGCTGGAAAATGTCCAGAAAAGGCTTTCGGATTATGCCAAGCAGCTCAGCCAGAATCCCGAATTTAGGAAAGACCGAGAAACTCTCAAAGAAGCCCTGCGCCTTCTTTTTGTGGCGAAACACCAGTTTGGAGAAATTGCGCAAAGCAATGCTATTGACGAAAGGTTCAAGGTTACCATCGTCTGTAGAATCCTAGTCAAACTCTCGCAAAAGGCGGAGACCCTTGCCAAAAAGTCCGAAGAGGAGGGCAAGCAGCCTGGGCTTGCAGTGCTCCAATCCAACTTCAACTTGCTTGTTGACAGCTTCGTGGAGCAGATAAAAGCCAAAGGCGGAGTAGAAAGCCCTAATTTGCGCCAGTTCGTAAGCGACTGCCTCAAAGCTTACTTCAATGGAGTTGCAAGCGGCAAAATCACAACCAAGCGGTTCATCATGGTAGATGCAGACAACAACATGTTCTATGCATTTGATATGGAGAATCAGGAGCTTGAGTATTGCACCTATGCCGCTCTTGGGACGGGCAGGCTAAGCTGCGTTCCAGGCAGCCGTGGAACTCCACCAGGGCTTTCCTATTTAAACGGGGAGAATCCCGGGTCAAGAGGGGGCTTCTGCCTTTCAGGCGCTGAAAGCTTCAATGAGAACAACGATGCCCGCACCATAAGGCTGCACGACCGCAACGGTCCAAAAGGCAACTTAAACGGCACCCAAAAGACGACATGGGGCTGCATAGGAATAAGCGAGGACATACTCGGCAAAATGCTCTCTTCAGGAAGGGAAGCGGGCCAGCCTTATTATCAGGCAGGAGTTTTCGTCTGGTCTGCCAACACCCCAGACAAATACGCAAGCGCATATGTTAATGACGATTTCTATTCAAGCGACTATGCCTCTGCCTATCTTGGCAAAAACAAAGCGTCTTAAAGCTGCGCAGGCTGGCAGTGGGCCGGAAGAGATTTGAACTCTCGACCTTTCGATTGCAAAATCCCAAGCGGCTTCCTATTCCAGCACCCAACCGCAGGAGATTTATCAGTCGAACGCTCCAACCAGGCTAAGCTACCGGCCCAGCGGAGAAATTTCCTGCCCAAGAGAATAAAAAGCCTTTGTCGCAAAAGCAAATGAGTCATGTTTATGCCACAGCCATTTTTGCCTCAAAAAACTGCTCAAGAAGAGAATGAGACTCCATTAGGCAGATTAGCCTCTTTTCTCGAGCAGCTTGCAGACGAGCTTAGGGATTGGAAAGGAGCAGATAGCAGCTCCGCCTTCCTTCTTTCCTATGCAAAAACTAGACTGGAAAATTTCCTTGCAGAATTGAAACAAAATCCTCAAATGGCAGACCAGAAAGAAAATCTGGCTGAGGCAGAAAAAATCGCAAAAGAAGTTTGCGACTATTTGGGAGATCTGCAAAAAGTTCCAGGGAATTTGGACATTGGCTCTGCTATCGACTACCTAAAGAAAAAGGCAAAGGAAGCCAAGGACAAAAATGAAGAATCAAAAGAGGCACTCACATTTGAGTGGCTAAAGCAGAATGCAAATTATACGAATATCCAGCGATATATAGACTTCAAGGAAAAAAACGGTGAAAGCTATTCTCAAGAAGAACTTGATTTTCTGAAGTTTTATCTCGTAGGTAACGTTGCCGTAGAAGAGAAGCTCAAATACGGTCTGAACGAAAAGGAAAAAAATTCCATGTACGAATACCTCGGCATCTTTCTGGGCAATGGCGGGGATTCAAGTTATCTAACATCCGTATATGGAACCTACAAAAAAGGATCCAATGACTGCTACACATTTGCAAACATAAAGGTGTTTGAGAAATACGAAAATCTCTATGAGGGAAAAAATTACTCTCTCGATGGAACTCGGGTTAATTCTCCCAGAGGTTTTAATGAAGGCTACAGCAGGCTAAGGTCTTCGACAGGTTCCAATTTCTACAGTTTTTCAAAATTCTCCAACCTAACTCTCCAAGTAGGTGATGTCATTGGGGTTGACAAGTCTCCCAACGGCACGGGCAATAACCACTGGGGCATACTGGCAATAATCAATGGAAAGCCGGTAGTAATCGGAAGAGGCAGCAGATTGGAAATATGGACGCTGGAAGAGTTTTTCAGATATGCGACGGGCGTAGATATAATCAGATATGGCAGTGCCCCATATGGCGAATACATACAGTACAACGTTAGGACGCGCACAACAGAAATAAAGAATGGTACTCTGCCAGAAGATAGCTTCATTCATTAACAATCAGTAGCCGTCTCCAACGCTCTCTCTCCAGCTTTCTTTCTTGTATACCTTGGCAGTTTCGCCAAGCTCAGCCTCCTTCATGAATTCGGCGCGCTTTGAAAGGGCTGAAAGGTATTCATGCTGCGCTTTCTCAAAATAGGCGTTCTCCTCGCCGCTCAGCTCCCTTGCCTGCTTCTCGGCTCCTTTTGCCTGAATTGCGGAAAGGAGCTTTGCAAGCGCCTTTTCGTTCTCGTCAAACTCGCCTGCCATCGCCGCATCTATCCATATGCGCCTTCCCATTATTATCCGCTCAACTTCCTGCCGCGGCTTCATATCAGAAAATGCGACTTTTTTTTTATCAACCGAGAAGCTTCCGGCATAGATGCAGCAGTCGCGCCCGAGGCGGGAGGCGAGATTGAGAAGCTGCTGCTGCTTTTCCTTCGGTAGAAAAGAAACATCAACATCCGAGCCGCTCCCCTCCTCAATAACGGCGCGCAGCGATTCAGCCTCTTTTCTCGGCAGGGTATTCAAGAGTATCGTGAGCCGCGCAATGTCCTCCCGCCTCTCATAATTTTCCCGCACTATCACCGCCCGTCTCTTCATAAGCTCATATGCTTCCCCTTCCTTGCTTCTGACTGCCCTTTCAAGCTCCGGTCGCGAGTAGCGGTTTATCTTCTCCGTCAGCTCCGCTATCTCCTTTCGTTTCGGCACGATGCTGATTAGGTCGGCAACCGCAAGTTTTTCCCCGATTGGCGCAAGCTTCTCCTCCACAGCGGCAATCTCATCGCACACTGCCTTGAGGTGCAAATCGCCTTCCTTTGCCCCGGATTTGACAAGCAAATCCTTTTTGAAAGCAAGCTCATTTCTCTTTCTTGAAAGAACTGCGTGTTCCACAAGCTCCCGCGAAGAGATTATCACCGTCCTTTCCTCTGCCCCATCCATCGGTCGCACCGCTTTGCTTTTGTCTGGCAAAGTTTATAATCTGAATTTCATTCCAACCTGCTTAAGTGATAAATCAGCGGCATAGTCCGACATCGCAATTCATGCTGCAGCAATCACTATTCTGAGTGCATCCTCTACTTTCCTCTCCGCATTCAGACTGGCACGCTCCATCAACGCAGTAAGTTCCAGAACAGCATGGAAGCGAAAGGCAGGACTGCCAAAGCGGCGCACAGCTTGGGCCAGACGATGTTGAAGCCGCACAAGGAAAGATGAGCTTTTTTTCTCCTTTCTGGCGATTCTCCATATACTTGTTGCGGTAGTCAAACTCCAAGCTCATCTCCAAATATTGCCCTCGGTTGCACTCAACAGGGCCCTCCATGTCTATATTTACGATTATTTTTTGCTGCGGGCTAAAGGTAATTGCGGTTGTGCTTGCCTCGCCTGGACGGCAAAAGGAGCGGCTCACCCCGTTTATCCTGATGCCAGTCAGGGTCAGAGCCTCAATGTCGCTGTTCACCAGCGCCATCTGATAACCTCCTCTTCCTGATGTTCCGCATGGCGAATCAGAAGCAAGCGTGAGGCTGTCAAGCACTTTAAACGGTGTTGCCTTCCCGCTCCAGTAAAGCTGGGACTGCATCAGCGCGGTGTTGCCCGCTGCACCGCTGAAAAACCCAAGAAGCGAGATAGATATCATCGCAACTAATAAAACCGCAGCCAGGAATACGAGATATTCAAAAGCGCCCTGTGCTTTCATAGCGATTTCTCACATCTTTTGTCTTTATAGGGCTTTTGCGATTGCCGCTCTTTTTGGGGAAGGGGGGCGCAAAGAAAAGTAGGGTGTGGGAGGTGAATTATGGCGCCCCCAGTTCCCCAAAAATATTTTTGGTCGCCTTGCTTCATCGCCCCTTGCCGGGACTGCAAGCATGAAGCTATCTCATAGTTTTTGCCGCAGAATACAGCACCGCCCTTCCAACCTGCCTCTTTTCAAGCAGGCCCAGCTCAAACATCCTGTTAAGGCGTGCTGATGCGGCGTTTTTCCCCTTATAGCCAAACCTCCTTCTGACCTCCTCTGCGGAGGCGAATCTTCTTTCCTTTACAAACGCAAGTATCTGCTCATCAACTTCCGGAAGCAAAATTTCATCCTGCTGCGCTGCCTGCAATCCTCCTGCCTCAAGTGCGGAGAGCCTCGCCTCAATCTCAGAAAATTTCTGGTCAAGCTTCTCAATCAGGGTTTTCAGAAGCCTGTTCGTGTTTTCCTTCTCTGTTGCGGCAGTGTGCATAAGAGCGGCAAGAACTATCGGGTCTCGCAGTTTTTCAATATCCCGCTCAAGAGGCGCAACAATCTCGTTTCTTATCTCCTCAATAGGCTGCCTTCCGGAGCCCTCTCCAACGGATTTATAAGCTTCATCTTTCTTCATAGTCTGCCTCGTGCTATGCCGGTGCTGAGGAAATGTCACATTGTTATCACGACATTGTCATGATAAGTTATATAAATGCCTATGTTTCTCCGTCGGAGAATCAATATAAAAATTAAACACATAAATTCTTTTTTTAAAACATATTTGCAAAACCGCAGGTGTGGGATATGGGCACGGAAAGAAAGGTCCGCATAGCGGTGGACAGCCGCGAGCCTGACGAAATTTGCGATTTTTTGGAAGCCTGCGAGGCTGAAATAGAGCTTCGCTCCCTTGAGCTTGGAGACTACCAGATTTCAGATGAGGCGGTGGTGGAGAGGAAGACCCGGCAGGACTTTGAGGCTTCAATAATAGACGGGCGGCTGTTTTCCCAGATAGCGGATTTATCAGCCTCGGTCAAGCGCGTGGTGGTCGTGGTGGAGGGGGAGTCCTCTGTCGGAAGCCGGCTTTCAAAAGCCGCCATTTTAGGAGCCTACTCCTCGCTGATTTTGGACTTTGGCTGCTCGCTTTTTTTCACCCGCTCGCCACAGGCAACAGCAGAGCTTGTCTACGCCCTCGCATGCCACGAGCAGCTTGCAAGAAAGCGGCTCTTTTCCGTTTTCGCCAAGCGGAAGGCGATTTCCGTCGCGCAACAGCAGAGGGCAGTGGTGGAAGCCCTCCCAAATGTCGGCCCAAAGCTCGCAAGGGAGCTTCTTTCCTATTTTGACACCGTGGAAAACGTCATCACTGCGCCTGAAAGCGAGCTTGCGCAGGTGGGCAGGCTTGGAAAGAAAAGGGCTGCCGAAATAAGAAAGATTCTCTCAACAAGGTATAAAGAGTGATTGGCAGTGTTCGCTATTTTATCTTTATTCCCACACAAAACACACACCATTATAAGTTTCAGAGTGGAGAAAGAAGGGCTTATGCTAATTTTCGCGCAAAAACGGTGGTGAAATGGACGAAAAAATAATTAGAATCGTTGCCTCAAAGCTTCGCCAGTATGAGGGCAAGCCCATAAAGCAGGAGGAGCTGCAGTCTATCCGGGCGGCAGTCTATTCAGCGACAAAGACGAACAAATTCGCCTCCTTTTCCAACGTCAAAAAATGGGTGAAGGCGGCGCGCAGCATGATCAAAAAGCAGCAAAAAGCGCAGAAGGGCGCCAAAAAAGAAGGCAAGTCCCACAATAAGAAAGCCCTCGCCCACAGGGAGCCTGCCGAAAAGGAAGAGGGCAAAGTCATAAGGGAGCCTGCCATCCCCTCTGTCCCAAAAAAGGTTGAAGATTCAGTTAACCTGATAAAGCAGGAAGCCCCACTCCCCCAGCTCGTTCCCGCCGAGGAGGTTTCGCCTCCAAAGCCGCAGATAGTATTTGACAAAGTCTATCTCCAGTCCATAAAGTTTGAAATCGCCGGGATACGCCAGACAATGGAGCGGGTTTCGCGCCAGCTTGACAAGCTTGAAAAGGAGCTTTCTTCCCACAGCCAAGAGGCGGAGGAAGGGTAAGAAATCACCACACCTCTTTTTCTTGGCGCACGTGCCCTCAACCCAATGCTTTTTAAACACTTTTATCGTTATTTTACCACATAAGTATGGCAAGAGGGGAGGCGCAAGATATGCGCAAAACAGCACAACAAAAAGGCGAAATTGCAAAAACAAGAAGCCAAGCCGAAGAGAGGAAAATCCGCAAGATGGGGCTTGTGCTGGAGGAGTCCCTGGCTTGGCTGGAAAAAAGCGTAAGCCTGAAAATGAAGCACCGGGGTGAAAAGACTTACTGGGAGATAGATGGCACTCCTCTCTCAGAGCAGGCAAAGCCGCTTTCGCTGGACCTTGAAGCCCATCTTGAAGAAAAAGCCCGCAAGGCGAGGGCAGAGGGCCGCAAGCTGCGCCTGCTTGTCTTTGGCATGGGAAGCGGCTCGCCGGATTTGGCGGCTTTTCTTGAGCGCTATGCGGACTGCGTGGAGTTCCACGGAACAACGCTGCCGCAGGACATATCCATTCTTCCCCCCTATTATATGCAAAAGCACAAGATACACTTCTGCGATGTTTCAGGCGCAACAGAAGCGCTGGGAAGGATGGGATTTGACATAATCCTGTCGCATTTTTCAACCCACGGGCAAAACCTTCTTGCCATAGACGTCTTTTACCGCCTCCTAAAGCCTGGCGGGGAGGCAGTGGTGGTGGTGCCTCGCTTCTCCATAAAAGGCGGCTGGAAGACCATAAGCGAGCTTTGCGAGCCCTTTGAGCTTCTGGAGCACGCACAGGATGAGCAGGTGCGCGAGGGCAAGCTTGCGGAAGCCTTTCACCTCAGGAAGCCCCTATAGGCGCTTTTTTATTCTTTCTTGCCGTTTTCAGACTGCGACCAGCATGGGCTTTTCACACAGCCTCGTAATCGGCGGAGTGGAGATTTCCCTTGATGATGCACAGCACGAAGTCTGCTTTGTTTCGCACGCGCACAGCGACCACACAGGCGCATTCAGGTCCGGCAAAAAAAGGATTGTCGCCTCGGATGAGACATTTGCGCTTTTGGGGCGGCAACCGCAGGGTTTTTCACTGCCGGGGCTTCGCCTTCACCCAGCGGGACATATGCTTGGCGCAAGGCAGCTTTCCGCAGATTGCGACGGGCAGAAGTTTGTCTACACAGGGGATTTCTCCCTCCACCAGTCATACACCATCAGCCCCGCTCCCATCCTGGACTGCGACGTTCTCATGATAGACTCCACCTATGCCCTTCCCCATCTGCGCTTTCCTCCTCACGAGCAAGTGGCGCAGCAGATAGCCTCTTTTGTCAGGAAAAACTCCTCCTCCATCATAGTTTTTGGAGCGTATGCTCGCGGAAAAAGCCAGGAGCTTGTCCGACTGCTGAATGTTGAATGCGGCGTTGCCCCGCTGGTCGGAAGGGCTTGTGCGGAATGCTGCCGCATATACCGAAAGTTCGGGGTAGGGCTGGACTTCATAGAAATAGGCACGCAAGAGGCGGAAGAGGCAATGCGCTCCGCATTTGTCGCAATTCTGCCTCCCTCGCAGGTGAATTTTGAGTTTGGCGCGCGGCTTTCAGAGGCGCACGGAATCCCCGTCAAGACCGCCGTTGCGACCGGCTGGGCGGCAACCATGCGCTTTCCTGTAGATGCCGCCTTTCCGCTTTCCGACCATGCAGACTTTGACGACACAATGCGCTACATACGCGAATCTGGGGCAAAGAAGATAATCTGCGCAAACTCAGGCGCGCAAGAGGCGGCAAAGCAGCTGCGCATGCTTGGGCTTGACGCAGTTGCGAAGGGCGAAGATAGGCAAGTCGGGCAGCAGGCGCTTTTGCTTCATGCTGATTAACAAAGCAAAAGGAGGTTGGTTTTGATGGCAAGGCAAAAGCCGAAGGACGAGGTTCTCGGCGAGATAAAGGGCAGAGTGCCCCTATACAAAGACGGGCTTGACGTCTCAGGCGAGATAATCCTCTGCGAGGAAGGGCTGATTGTGCACTGTGACGGAAACACCATAAAAGCGCCATTCCGCTATGTGACCATGTTTGAAAAATCAGGCGAGCTTCCGCTTGGAAAGGTAAGCGCGGAGATGGACGTCTATGACCAGTCAGGCAACAAGTATTACTTCCACTTCGCCCTATCAGACACCCACTACAACACCATCAGAAGGGCTCTTGGCAAGGATTAGCCGCGCAAAGCAGGCGCTGCATGGAATGTGTTATATAGCTTATCTGAGCAATGTGGTAACATGGGGCGTCCATCCAAGCAAAGGCAAGCCAGCCGTTACTCTGCCAGCTGCCTGAGGGCGCAGGCGGCGATGGAATATCTTGTCACCTACGGCTGGGCGCTGCTTGCCCTCCTTTTTGTGATTGCCGTCCTAATAAGTTCGGGCGCCTTCTCGCCAAGCGGATTTTCTGTGCAGGAGTGCACTTTCCAGCCCGACCTGCCATGCTCCTCATTCATCATCTACAACACAGAGGGCGTGCCGGACACAACCACCGTTGAGTTCACGCTAACCAACAACCTCGGCTTTCCAATAAACATAACCAGCGTCACCTATACTGCCGTAAATATGGGCAAGGAGGGAAAGCAGCAATACAGCAGCAGCGGTTTTCCCGCAACAACGGTAATGCCGGGGCAGAAGATTGGCTTCTTCCAGCAATTCAAAGGCCAAAAGCAGCCTTCAAGCCGGGAGTTTAAGTCCATCACCGTGACAATAACCTATGTCAATTGCAAGACAAGCCCCTGCGCAGGCAGATATACCACCTCGGGAAGAATCTCCAGCATCGTAGAAACAAAGCGCAGCAGCCTGCCCTCCTAATTCCCCCCAGCTTCGTTGCGCTTCTCCTTCTCTGCCCGCCCCAATCACTTATTTAAATTATACCGCAGTATTTTGCGCAAGGCGACCGACCAGAGAATGCAAGTGAGCAGATGGTTTATCTCAAAGGCTTGAAATTCCGCGGCTTCAAGTCATTCAGGCGTGCGGAAGCAACATTCCCAAAAGGCTTCGTCTGCCTAGCAGGCCCTAATGGGAGCGGGAAAAGCAACGTCACAGACGGCATACGCTTTGCCCTGGGCGAGGGCTCTCTCAAGGCGTTGCGGGCAAAGCGCGTTTCCGAGCTTATCAATACATCCTGCAAATACGCAGAAGTCACCCTCTACATAGACGGCGAGCAGCAATACGAGATAAAGCGCGCGATAAACGCAGAGGGCAAGACCCTCTACCGCATAAACGGCAGGCGCTCCACGCGCACCCTTGTGATGGAGGAGCTGCGCCGCTACGGGATTGAAGCCGGCAGCCACAACATCATAGCGCAAGGGCAGGTTCAGAAGATAATAGACATGTCCGCAAAGGAGCGCAGGCAGATAATAGATTCGGTCGCAGGCATAGCCGAGTTTGACGCAAAAAAGGAGGAGGCAATCCGCGAGCTTCAGAAGGTTGAGCAGAAGATAACCGAAGCTTCAATAGTGCTTTCCGAGCGGCAGATACGCCTCTCCGAGCTTGAAGGAGAAAAGGACAGCGCTCTTGCCTACATCTCCGCGCAGGAAAATTTCAGGCGCGCGACCGCTTCAATAGCGAACATGGAGCACTCCAAGCTCTCAAAGTCATTTGCAGAAATCGTGCAGAAGCACAGCGCCGCAAAGGCGGAAATAGAGGCGCTTTCCAAGCAGTCGTCGGTGCTTGAAGCCCGCATAGCCGAGCTTGATTCGCAAAAGCAGCAGGTCGTGGCAAAGATGGGCTCCTCCTCCGCGCGGGAAGCCGCCATGCGCGAGATAGAGGAGCTGAAAGTGAAGATAGGGGCGGACAGCGCGACGCTCAACGAGAAGAGAAAGGACTTGCCGCGGCTTGAGGCGTCCTCCAAGACTCTCCTTGCGCAGATTGAAGCGCTGAAAAAATCCCAAAAGGAGGTCTCCGCCACAATTTCATCTTTGAGCTCGGAGATTTCCTCCCTCTCCAAAAAGATATCCGAATACGAGCGGAAAAGCGGGGCAAAGAGCGAGTCGGCGGCAGCCGAAGTTTCAAGGAAGCTTGAGTTTTTGGCTGAAAAAATCGTTTCGCTCAAGGAGCAGAAAGCATCATGCGAAAGCCGCCTTGCCTCTGCGGAGCGGATGATGCAGATGAAGCGGGAGGAGAAAGAGAGGCTTTCGCAGGCAATCGGCAATATGGAAGAGGGCAGGTTTTCAGGGGAGAGGGCGGTGCTGGAGAAGGAGATAGCCTCCCTCCAGACCCAGCTTGAATCGCTTTTTGAGCGCGAGCGCGAGCTGAACAGGAGCCTCCCAGACATGGACAGGCGCCTTCTCTCCCTAAAGGAAAAAGCCGCCGCGCTGCGCGCGTCAATCGCGCCTTCAGCCGCAAGCCTTGCGATAAAGGCGGTTGAAGAGATGAAGAGAGAGGGGATGCGCGGCATATACGGGACCGTCTCCTCGCTTGTTTCGTGCGTCCAAAAATACGCATCCGCAGCGGAGGCTGCCGCATGCAACCGCCTCTCATACATAGTGGTTGATTCCACCGACACCGCGATAAGGGTCATAGAAAGGCTAAAGGAGCAGAAAGCCGGCAGGTGCACCTTTATCCCCCTTGACATCCCAAAGCCGCAGGCGCAGGAGCCAGCCCCTTCCGCCTCCGGCTGCCTGGGGGCTCTGATAGACTTCGTGAAGTTTGACCCAGCCTTCAAGCGCGCGATGGAATATGTGTTTTCCGACACCCTGCTTTTTGACAGCGTGCAGAATGCGAAGAAGCATGTCGGACGGGCAAGGCTGGTGACTGTTGAAGGCGAGCTTATTGAGCGCTCCGGGGTAATAACCGGCGGCTGGCAGAAGGGCTCGCTTCTTTCCCGCTCCGCCCTTGAAAAGGCGGAAGCTGAAGCCGCCGAGCTTGAGCAGAAGCGAAGGGAGCTTTACGCAACCCTCTATTCAATCCGAGACGAGATGTCTGCCAAAAGGAAGGAGAAGGCGGAGGCTGAAGTGAAGCTTCGCGGCTTGGAGATAGAGCAAAAAAGCATTGAGGAGAGGAAGGCAGGGGCTAAAAAGACGCTGGAAGAGATAAAGAAGATAGAAGCAGAGCTTTCAGCCCTCTTTCAGGAGAGGGAAAGCCTCAAAAAATTCCTCGCCGGGCTATCCGCAGAGCTTTCCTCCTCCGTTTCGCAGCACGACTCCCTCAAAGGCGAGCTTTCGCGCATCGCATCGCTTGAAAAGAGCCAGGATGAGGAGTCCCAAAAAGCGCTCCGCGAGCTTTCCTCCCGCCGCTCCTCGCTTGAGGCGCAGCTTGAGGCAAAAAAGTCGGAGCTTTCCTCCCTTGCCTCCCAGCAGGCTGAAAAGGAGCGCCAGCTAGCCGAGCTTTCCGCCAGCATCGGCGAGTGCAGAAGGGAGATTGCAGAACTTGCATCTGCCCTTTCCAGCGCGCAGGCGTTGCAGAAGGAAAAGGAAGAAAAACTCTCTGAGATGAGCGCCTCTTCCCAGAAGCTGTTTGCGAAGATGAAGGAGCTTGATGCGCAGATTAAGGAAGTCGCAGACCAGCTTGCCAAGCTCAAGCTTGAGGCAGACAGGAAAAACCGCGAGATGACTGAGCTTGAGATAAAGCGCCAGACAACAGAAACCCGCCTTGCAGACTTGAAAGCCGCCCTGGAGCAATACGCCGGCGTCCCCCTCATAGACGCATCAAAGGCTGAGCTTGAGGAACTGGCGGCAAAAAGCGAAGCCACCATGAATTCTCTTGGCATGGTGAACCTGCGCGCACCCGAGCTATATGAGGAGAAGCGCAGGGAAATAGAGGAAATCCGCTCGCGCGTTTCGTCCCTTGATTCAGAAAAGAAGGCGGTTTTTGCGATGATGGATGAAATAGAGGGCAAAAAGCGCGCGATTTTCCTCTCCACTTTCAGCGCAATAAACGACAACTTCAAGAAGATTTTCTCCTACATTCTGCCCGGCGAGGGCACGCTTGTTTTGGAGCAGCCCTCAAGCCCTTTTGAGTCCGGGCTTCTTATAAGGGTGCGCGAGGAAGGGAGGGACAAATACCTGGATTCAATGTCAGGGGGCGAAAAAGCCCTTCTTGCGCTTATTTTCATCTTCGCGATACAGATGCACAAGCCAGCGCCCTTCTACATCTTGGATGAGGCGGATGCGGCACTGGACAAGGAGAACTCAAAGAAGCTTTCCAACCTGCTAAAGCAGCTTGCGGAAAAGACGCAATTTTTGGTGGTCACGCACAACGACACCGTGCTTTCCAGCGCAGATGTCGCCCTCGGCGTGACGAGGACTGAAGACGGCTCAAAAATAGTCGGCGTGCAGCTTACTTCCGCCGCCCCAGTTGCCAAGCCAAGGAAAGCATAAGAGGGGCAGAATCTGGCTCTCATTTGCGCAAATAGCCGATATCATAGGTCTTAAGCCCATCTGTGGAAACAACCACCGTGCCGTTTAGGTCAGTTCTATAGACGCCTATCCCCTTCATTCCAAGCCGAGTAAGCGTGGTGGCGGAGGGCAACCCAAAGCCGTTTTCCCCGACCGAGATTATTGCGTGCTGCGGCTGCGCCTGCTCTAAAAGCGCCGAGGGGTTGGGCCTTCCTTCCCCGTGGTTGAAGTATGTCAGCACATCGCATCTTGGGCTTATGCCAGAAGAAAGAAGCGCCGGCTCAATCTCCTGCGTGGCGGGGTTGAGAAGGAGCATGCAGAAGCTGTTGAAAGTCAGCTTCAGCACAATTGCATCGCTTTCAGGGCTGCCGTAAAGCCTCTGCTGCTGCGGGTTGAGCACCTCTACCAAAAGCCCGTTGACCTCCATCCTGTCCCCTGCCTGCGGCTGCTTGAGGAAAATGCCCTTCTTCCGCGCCTCCCCGACCGCCTCCGCAAGCATTCCGCTTGGCGCTATCCCATTTGTCCAAAGCTCGTCGGCGCCGTATTTGCGTATCGTCTCAGCCAGCCCGCCAATGGCGTCAGGCGAGTTTTTGGTTGCGACAACCACATTCACCCTCCCTATGCGGAGCGTTTCAAAAATCTCCCTCACCGCAGTGGCATTGCCGGCATCAACAAGCATTGAGAACTCCCCCTTTCTTACCAGTATGGAATCCGCATTGCCGCCGCTAATGACATAAACTTGGAGGGGCGTTGCCGGCTGGTAATGCACCCTGAATTCCCCATCGCCGATATTCTCGCTTATGTTGCGCGGCACTATTCCTGCAAACTCGTCCTGCTCCGGCAGGCTTTGCGGCGCGCTGCTCTCATTTTTTTTGGCATCCTCCTGCCTCTCGCCCCCTTCTTTCGCGCCTTCTTTCACAACGGTCTCGTTTCTCTCGGCGGGAGGCGCAGGCGGGGGCGCAGTCGGAGCATGCGTCACAGTCGGCTTTTCCTCCCCAGCAGGAAAGGCGCATCCTGGCATGAAAAGCAGGCAGGCTGCGCAGGCAAGCGCAAGCGCGAACGCCAAAAATCCAGCCCTCATGTTGTTGGTTTTTCAAGTGGGCTTTAATTTGCTTTCCCCAGTCCTTCCTCTTTTCAGAGAAAGCTTGCTATGCTTTCCCTGCTTCTTCTTGCGTGCCTTTCCGGCTTTTCAGCAGGGTAGCCAAGCGGAATGAGAGCGACTGGAAATTCTCCCATCCCCAAACCCAAAATGCGCGCCACCCTGCTGTCTTCAAACGCCCCAACCCAGACTGTGCCAAGCCCAAGCGCAGCCGCGGCAAGCTGGAAGTAAGCCGCCGCGATGGTCGCATCCTGCAGAGAATAGAGTTTTGCGCCCCTCTGACCGTATTTCATGGCGCTTCTTTTTCCGTCCGCAACAAAAGCGGCGACGAGAGGGGCTTCAGCCAAAAACTCCTGCTCAAATGAGGCGGAGGCAAGCTCCCTCTTCACGTCTTCATCCTCAACAATAACCATCCGATAAGCCTGCAAGTTGCCAGCCGACGGCGCAAGAATGACGGCGCTGATGATTTTTTCCAGTTTTCTTTTCTCCACTTTTTTTGGAAGATAGCTTCGCACAGACCTCCTTTCCTCCAAGACCTCAAAAAAATCCATTCTCCCCCTCCTGCACCTATTTGGCGGTTGCCCGCACTATCTCTGAGCGAGCCTGCTCCACCTGCCCGCGCGCAACATCCTGCTTCCTGCGGAAATTCGGCAGGAGCGAGTTTGAGAAGCGTATGGGCACAAGCTCGTCATAAATCGCCTCCATGATTCCGAAGTAGCGCTGCGCTTCTTTCACTTCTCCCTTCTTGAGCATCTCAAGCATCTGCCTGCGCAGCTCGCCTATCAGGTCGCAGCACCCCAAGAGCCACGGCTCAAAAGGCATGCCAAGCTCCTTCCAGGAAGGCAGCTCCTTCCCCTCCACAGCTGCAAGAAGCATCCTTGCCTCCGCAATCTCCTGGTATGGCTGCTCCAGTAAATAGACAAACTCCTCTGTCTGCGAAAAAGGCGCAATCTTCTTCTCCGCCCCCTCAATTTCCCGCCTGGCTTTTTCAATTTCGCCCGCATGCAGCATCTTTATCGCATTTGAGCAGTGCCTCACAATCTCGCGCACCCTGCCCAATATGGCATCCTGCTGCTGCTCCCGCTTTTCAAGCTCCCTTACTATCTCGCCTACTGCCTGGGCAAACCTCTCTCTCATAACTTCCCCTCCGCAAGGCATTCTATTGCCCAAAAACAGGTTTAAAAATGTGCATAGCAAACTAATCGCATGCGGCAAATTGTCGTGCTCTCCCTTGGAGGCTCGCTTGTAAATCCTGGAAAGCCCGACGAGGCATACGTCTCTTCAATAGTGCGCATGCTTTCAAAGCTTCCCTACCGCTTTGGCATAGTGGTCGGCGGGGGCAAAGCGGCGCGCATTCTGGCGGAAAGAGTCCGCAAGAGGGGCGGAAGCGAATTTGAGGCGGACGAGGCGGCAATAGAGCAGACGCGCCGCAACGCCGCTTTCGTGGCGAAGATAATCGGAAAGGAGGCAAACCAGAAAATACCGCACTGCTTTGACGAGGCGCGCAGGCTTTCCAGAAAGCACCGCTTCGTGGTGATGGGGGGCACCGTGCCCGGAATAACGACCGATTCGGATGCGGTGCTTTTGGCAGAGTGCCTAAAGGCAAAGCGCGTCCTGAACCTGTCCAACATTGACGGCGTCTACTCCGACAACCCCATAAGGAACCCTGAGGCGAAAAAGTTCCGGACTCTAAGCTATGAGCAGATGATTGAGCTGGCAGGCAAAAACGACATGCGCAAGGCAGGCACGCACTTCGTCTTTGACTTTCTTGCCTGCAAGCTGATTGCCCGCTCAAAAATAGAGGCGCATTTTGTCCATGGGAAAAACCTTCTTGACGTGCGAAAAGCAGTGGAAGGCAAGCCGCATGGCGGCACGGTGGTAAGGTAGCTGCCCCTAGTCCTCAATCTTAACCTGCCTGACTGCTATCCCAGCCTCTTTGAGCAGTTTGAGCGGAAGCTCGCTTAGGGGATACTCCGCGTTATAGACAACCTCCCTTATTCCGGAGTTGATTATCATCTTCGTGCAGATTAGGCATGGCGAAAAGGTGGTGTAGAGGGTGGCGCCCTTTATTGAAATGCCGTGGTATGCCGCCTGAACTATCGCATTTTCTTCCGCATGCGAGCATACGCATTCCTCAAGCTTTGTGCCGGAGTCCGCAAATGAGCCGCAGCGGGGGCATCCGCCTTCGTTGCAATTGCGTATGCCGCGGGGCGTTCCGTTGTATCCTGTTGAGACTATCCGCTTGTCCTTGACTATCAACGCGGCAGTGTGCCTCTTTATGCAGTTTGACCTGCTTGCCACGACCTTTGCGATATTCATGAAATACAGGTCCCAGGAAGGGCGGCTCGGCTTGAATTCGGAGGATATCTCCGCAAGAAGCTCATCCACCGACGCGTAAAGCTCCTTGAAGTCGGAGTCGTTTACAATCTTTTTTGTCGCCAAAGAGAACACTTCGGCAAGCCGCTGCCCGTGCTCGTCCTTCCCCTCAATCTCCAGCTTTTCTATGGTTTTGAAAGCCTCAAAGCTTCTTGGGTCGCCCTCCCTCCTTCTCGCCTTCATCCTCTCAAATCTGATTTCAGGCGGGGCAGTGACATAGACAAGCGTCATCCTGCCGGTCGCCAGCAGAGCGCGCGCCTCAGAAGGGTTCCTGATTGAGTCAATGACATAATTCCTGTCGGGCTGCAGCTTGTCAATCGTCCTTCTGGCAAGGACGTCGCTTCCGAAATTCCTCCTCATCTCATTGCCTTTCGCAATCAGCGCCTCGCGCGTTATCTCCTTGCCTTCCGCTGCAAGCTCCTCCCGTATGATGTCTGACAGCGAGTAGTAGTAGAAGCCCTTCCTTGCAAGATAGTCTGCGACAGTCCCTTTGCCAGCGCAATTCTCCCCCGTAAGCCCGATTATTATCGCCATCCGCTCACCTTCCAGTCGCGTCAATCAGCTCAAGCAGCCTTTTAATATCCGCCACATTCACAATCGGCTTTCCGTAAGCCTCAACATCGTCCGCTATCCGCGGGCAGGCGGTGTTTATGTATGCGTCAAACGAGGCAAAATTGGAAATGGAGGCGGGATTCAGCTCGTTTGCCACAAGAATCGCCGCCCTCCTTCCCCTGCCCTCAAGCATCCTTTTAGCCATCAAAGCGCCCGGCAGGTTTTTCTGGCCGCATTTTGTTGAAACAAGGATGCCAAAAGTCTTTGCCTGCGAAGCTGCCAAAATAGAGCCGTTGCGCCTGCGCTGCGCCATCCTCATCTCGTCGGTGAGCCAATAGGCGTCATTCGCATGCGGGTTGATGCAAAGCACTTTCTTGTCGGCAGAGATGCCGGTGGGGTGGAATTTGCCGCCCCCAAAGTAGACAATCGCCTCCGCCCCCTTCACATCAGCGGCGCTTGCGTCACACCCTAAAACCTGCCCCGCCTGCTGCAGGCGCCGGCCTCCCCTGCCAATCTTCACGCACAAGCCCTCCTTTTTCAAAATCGCCAAAAGCCTTCGGGCGTTTTTCAGGTGCTGCAGCGGGAAAACAACAGCCACGGTGCGCACCTTCTGCCTTTTGAGGAGAGCCACCCCCTTCTCAATCGCGGCGGCAGCCCTCTTCCAGTCCAGCTCAAAAAAGCACGGCACATACTCTATCCCAATCCTGCCCCTGATTTCCATGAACTTGGAATGCCCAAAGTGGATTATCCTGTCGGCTTTGACCTCCCTTGCTTCCTCAAGGCACAAGTCGCAGGCACCGTAGCAGGCGGAAGCCGAGACAAAGACGGTGTGCCCCTTCCTCTCAAGCTTTGCCGCCTCCTCCAAAGCCCTGTCTTTCAGCCCTTCGGGAAACTGGATAAGAATCCTCATGAGAGAATTGCTGTGCGCAACGAATAAAAATAGGGCTTGTCGGAGCTCAGCTTCCAGCCTTCTTTATCTTCCTTACCCAAACATCAAAAACAAGGGTTTTGCCGGCAAGCTCATGGTTGAAATCCACTCTGGCGGCGCCCTCGGCAACATCAACGACCTTCCCAGTCTGCCCGCCGGCATATATGCTGCTGCCAACAGCAATCTTCTCCCCGCCTTCTATCTGGCTGATGGGAATCCAGACGACCTTGTTCTCCTGCCGCTCCCCATAAGCCTCAGAAGGCAGTATCCTGATTTGCCTTTTTTCCCCTTCCCTCATGCCAATTAAGCCCGCCTCAAAGCCGGCAATCATCTGCCCACTTCCGACTTCAAATTCAAGCGGGATTCCGCCGGTATTGCTGTCAAAAATGCTTCCGTTCTCAAGCCTGCCGATGTAATAGACTTCCACCACGTCGCCTTTTGAGACTGCAGGGGCAGATGCGAGCGCGCCCTCCCCCAGATTCTGCGCCTGTTGCCGTATCTCTTTTTGCTCCTGCTGTATCTGCGCGCAACCGAAAACAAGAAGCAGCAGGGGTGCAAGAAGAGCCGCTGCCAATCTCACCGCAAAACCTCCATATCCTCGCCGACGGCTTCAGTCTTCGCCCTCGGGATACGGATGCTCCTGCTTTTCGGAAACGAGCTTTGAAAGCCTCCTGAGCAGGACTTTCATCTCGGCAGAGGCGACCACTCTCCTGGTCCGCTCAACCGCGTCCGGATTGACGGAGATGGATGTGAGACCGAATTCAACAAGCTTCTCCGCGAATTCTGGATAGACGGAAGGCGCCTGCCCGCAGAGCGAGACGGTGACATTGTGCTTGTTGCACACCTTTACCACATGCTCAATCGCCCTCAGAACCGCGGCGTTGCGCTCGTCAAAACCCTCTGCCAGCGTTGCGTTGTCCCTGTCTATGCCGAGTATGAGCTGGGTCAGGTCGTTGCTTCCGATTGAGACGCCGTCTATGCCCTCGCGGCAGAACTGGTCAATGAGAAAGACGGTAGAGGGCACCTCAACCATTATCCACAGCTTGAAGTCCCTCGTGTGGTGTATCCCGTGGCTTTTGAGCATCTCCTTTATGGCGCGCAGCTCGCCAATCCTGCGCACGAAAGGAAGCATGACCCACAAGTTTTTCATGCCGAACTCCTCGCGCACCTTCCTTATCGCCTGAAGCTCAAGGGAGAAAACCTCTGGCTCGGTGATGTATCTTGCGCAACCGCGCCAGCCCATCATCGGGTTTGCCTCCTGCGGCTCAAACTCCTCGCCCCCCTTCAGGTTGCGGTATTCGTTGGTCTTGAAATCCGTAGTGCGGTAGACAACCGGGCGCGGGTAAAAGGCGCTTGTGAAAACGCGCAGCTTGTCGGCAAGCTTGTCCACAAACTCCTTCCCCCTGCCCTCGCGGAGCATCTTCTTTGGGTGTTCTCCTATGTCGCCTATCATGAACTCCGCGCGAAGGAGGCCCACGCCGTCGCAGGGAAGCTTTGAGACCTTGGCAGCAAGCTCAACTTCCGCCAGATTGACATATATCTTCGTCCCGCAGACAGGCGCTGGCGCGAATGCGGCTGGTGATGGCTGGGCAGGCTGAGGCTCAGCCTCTTCCTTCTTTGCCTCCAAGGTTGAAACGTCCCCGTCATAGACAAAGCCCCGGATGGCATCCACGGTGACAAACTGCCCCTCCCGCAGCACCTGTGTTGCGTTCTTCGTGCCGACAATGCAGGGTATGCCCATCTCGCGAGAGACAATTGCAGCGTGGCAGGTCATCCCGCCCGAGTTGGTCACTATCGCACTCGCCTTCTTCATCGCGGGAACAAAGTCCGGCGTGGTCATCTCTGTGACAAGAACATCCCCCTTTTGCACCTTGCCTATCTCTTTCGGACCTGCAAGTATGACCACCTTGCCCTTGCCGATTCCGGGCGAGGCGCCAAAGCCCTCCACCAGCGGCTTTGCAGGGGAGCTTGCCGAAGCCTGTGGCGCAGCAGGCGCCGGCTTCTTCTCCTCTTCCCCCGCCATCGGGATGGACTCAAGCCCAACGGCCTTCTGCTTCAGCGTGGTGATCGGCCTTGACTGGACAATATACACCTTTCCCTCCGCAATTGCCCATTCAATGTCCTGCGGCTTGCCGTAGTGCTGCTCAATCTTTTTCGCAAGCTTGGCAAGCTCTATTATCTGCTGGTCGGTTATCTTCTGCCGAGCCTGCATCTCCTCGCGCACATTCACATGGACGTTCTGGTCATTCACCTTCGCAATCATCCAAGTCTGCCTGGCAACGTCCTTTTTCTTTATGGCAAGAGAATTCTTGTCAACAACATACCTGTCGGGCGTGACAGCCCCGGAAACCACTATCTCGCCAAGCCCGTACGCCGCTTCAATGGAAATTTCGTTTGCA
Organism: Microcaldota archaeon; assembly: GCA_026414185.1. Taxonomy (GTDB): domain Archaea; phylum Micrarchaeota; class Micrarchaeia; order Anstonellales; family Anstonellaceae; genus UBA10161. The sequence continues at coordinate 24,435 of JAOAJL010000007.1, forward strand.
TCCTGGCTTACCGGATCAACGGAAAACATCACCCCTGCTTTCTCAGACTGCACCATAATCTGCACAACAGCCGCAAGCCCGACTTTGAGATGGTCAAATTTATTCTGCGCCCTGTAGTATATGGCGCGCGGCTCAAAAAGCGAAGCCCAGCACTCCTTGACTGCCTGCACGCAGTTTTCCGCTCCCTTCACATTGAGGAAAGTGGACTGCTGACCCGCAAACGAAGCCTCTGGCAAATCCTCTGCCGTTGCCGAGCTTCTCACTGCGACATACGGCTCTCTGCCGTCCTTCACCATCTTGCGGTAAGCCCCAATTATCTCCGAGCGAAGTGCGGGCGGTATCTCTCCCGAGAGGATTTTCGTCTTTATGGTGTCAGACGCCTTGGCAAGCGCATCGCTGTTTTCAACATCCAGCTCGGAAGTCTGCTCCTTTATGACTGCGTCTATCTTGTTGTGCCTTATGAACCAGAAATATGCCCCGGAAGTAGTGACAAAGCCGTCAGGCACAGGCAGACCTATTGACGCCATCTCGCCGAGATTTGCCCCCTTGCCCCCAACTTCTGCCAAGTTTGTTTTTCTGATTTCGGAAAACCACATGATATTTTTCATGCCAAAACCCCCCTCAAAGCCCTTTTGCGCATTCCCAAGCCCACCCAACTTCATCTGTGGCTTTTGCCAATTGCTCCAAACTCTCACTATAACTATTAAAAGGTTATGAAGCACGAACAACGTCGCAGATGGGCCCGTAACTCAGCTTGGCCTAGAGTGTCTGGCTTTTATCAGCCCAGCTCTGTTGCGATTGCGCAACAAAAGCCGGCTGCGACGCAACCAGAAAGTCGTGGGTTCAGGCACCCTTCTGCGCTGCGCAGGCGGCTGCCGCCCACAAATCCCACCGGGCCCGCTTTTTCCTCCCATTCAGCTCAAGCCCAAGTTTCTTTGCAAGGATGCCGTGCTATATCTTAAGCCGCTTCCCGTAAGTCAGCACCTTTCCTTCCGAGAGCTTTGTTTCTGCCGAAGGGGGAACTTTCCCCACCAGCTTGGGGGAAAAAAGGCGGCCTCTGCGGATTACTTCCCTTGCCATTTCCCTAAGCTGCGCCATTTCCTTCTCCGAAAGGCACTCGTCGGCATAAAAGCCGAACTTCCCAATATCGGATTTTCCTCCCTTTATTTTCAGGTGCTCCTCGTTTATCTTCCCGTAGATTTCAAGCCCCCTGAGCGTTCCTACACTGGTGATTCGCACCGGCCCTTTTGGAAAGTAGTTTCGGTTTTCATCAACTTCCCAGTCGCACTCCACGATGCGGTCAACCTTCACGGCGTTGGCAGCAGTGCCAGTAAGAAGGAGAAGGTCGGACTTTTTCGCGTTCCCCAGACTGAAACCGATTCTCATGGGCTGAAGCCCAAGCTTCTCCGCAATAAGCTCTGTTTTTTGCATAGTAAAGCCGGGGAGAGCGCCCGCTTCCACCGGCGGAGTGAGCAGGTAGTTTTTCAAAACTATCGCAACATTCTCAGCAGAGCCCTCCGTCACCGTCCCTCCCACGTTGCAAAACAGCACTTCCTTCAGGCTGCCTGAAAGCATTTCCAGCGCCCTCTCATACCTTTCGCCGGGAGGCACTCTTGCGCCATCAATGATTATCTCCGGCTTTTCCCTGGCAAGCCATCCAACAAACTCCTTCATCCTTTCAACCCACAAATCAGACTGCGGGTAGTTGTCCGAACGCTTCATATGCGGGGCTGCCAGTGTCCGCGGTTCAGGGACAGCCAGCACCGAAAACCCGTCCCCTTTCTTTCCGTGGTATGAGGGCTTTGGGAAGGCAAAGATTGCAAAACCATAAACATCCGGTCCGCTTAAGGGGAGGATGTTGCTTGCGCCACGGTAGGCCAGAGGCCTGACGTATATCTCCCCTGCCCTGTCCCCCTGAAAATTCACAGGCTCGTTCCTGTCCCACCCGTTCATGTAGAGAAGATTGACTATGGCAAGAAGGTAATCCTCGCGGGAAAATGGAACGTGAGATTTGCGAGAGTATTCAATGCCGTTCATAAGCCGCGCATAGTGCCAGTCCTGATGGAGCATGTAAAGCCGATGCCCTCCTCTCTCCTGCTGATGCACGACCACTACCGACCCTTCAAAAAAAGTGTTTGAGTAATGCATGCTTCTGCTTGTGACAGAAACTTGCGGGTCCTGCCCGAAATACTGGTCTGCCTTTCCCTCCTGCCCGCTTGCCTTCCAGTAGACTATGGTTTTTGACATCTCAGTCGGGGAAGTAATTGAATTTTCCATCCGCCTCACCACGCCCATCCTTGTGCGGCAAACTCATTAAAAACCCTGCTTTGCCCACATCTTCGGATAGGCATGGTGCAAGAGAAGTTCCCAGGGGTTTTTGTAGTCGGCGGAAGGCTTGCCACGCTTTCCCTCGCCCCCGGAAGCCGAGTTTATGGGGAAAAGCTCGTGCGCGAGGCTGGAGGCGAATACCGGATATGGGACCTATACCGCTCAAAGCTCGCAGCAGCCATCCACAAAGGGCTAAAAGAGCTTCCGATAAAGCCCGGCTCCACTGTCCTTTACTTAGGCGCGGCGTCAGGCACAACCGCCTCTCACATTTCAGACATCCTGGGGAGAAGCGGCTCGGTTTTCTGCGTTGAGTTTGCCCAGCGACCGATGCGCGAGCTTCTGCAGGTTTGCGAGTTGCGCGAGAATATGCTTCCCATAATGGGCGATGCCAGAAAGCCGCAAGAGTATGCTGAAATGGTGGGCAGGAAGGTGGATGTCATCTACCAGGACGTTGCGCAGCCCGACCAAAGCGAAATATTCCTGCGCAACAGCGCCCTCTTCCTCAAGCGCGGCGGGTGGGGGCTGATTTGCGTAAAGAGCCAGTCCATAGACGTGACTGCGCAGCCGAAAAAAGTGTTTGAAAAGTTCTTGGTCCAAGTTGGAGAGGAAATTGAAGTGAAGGAGAAAATTGAGCTTTCTCCTTATGACCTGGAGCATCTCTTCATAAGCGGCAAGCGCAGGTAGCCTTTTCCCGATTCTGTTACAAAGGTATAAATACTCTTTCTTACATATGGGAACACACTGGTGCTAACCATGGCAGGAGAAACGCAAGCATTGGCAGTTCCCCTTGCAGTTAGCAACCGCTTTTTTTCAAAGAACCACCGCTCATGCCACTTTTGGCAGTAGAGCCTCTTGGCGTCCGTGACTTGGCAAATTGCGGGTGCCTCCTGACGGAAATCTCCTAGCAGAGCCAATTCTTTCTTCTGCAAAGGCGGTTTCCAAATGAAAAAAACCAGTGGAAACTGGAAAGGAGGGGTTTCAAATGGTTAAGAACGAGGTGATTTGGATGATTGGCGTTGGATTAGGAGACGACGATGAGGGCATACTTGAACCACGCGGGCCTCAAGGTCCTCTGCCGGCAAGACTTATTGCACAGGCTTGCGCAGCGTATGCCCCTGTGCGCAAGGCTGCGTGCGGGCAGGCAGGCGGCGGTTCTCCCATTGCTCTTCGCGATGGCGGAGGTGGCGGTGATGACTAGCGTCAGAAGATGCAAGCTCGCCGCCATCAGAGCCGCGCTCGCCGGTGGTTTGCAGCTTGAGGGTTGCATAGGCGGGTGAGGGCATGGCTGCGCAAAAAGGCAGACCCAGAATCCTGGGCGAGCGGGAGATTGTCCTCCTTAAGTCCCTTTACTTCAAGGAAGGTATGTCTGTCCGCCAGGTGGCAGCTGTTCTTCGCGTGTCACATATGACGGTGTGGAGGGTGCTTTGTCACCTGTCCTTGCCGCGCCATGCCGGAAAGATATGCCCTAATGATGAGCGAAAAGCAGGCGTGGCTGGCGCAAGTCAGGGAAAAGAGGCAGTCGCCATAGCACAGGCATGCTCGTGCCAAGCATCCGCAGGACAGACAGCATGGCAGCAAAAAACAGAAAATACGCAGGTAAAGAAGGCTGGAGGAAATTAGCCTTATAAACACTTGACAGCACAACCAGAGTTGCTGGTGCTACAATGCGCGAAACAGCAGATTCCGTAACAGGGGTTTCTTTGCCATCGCTCAGCGTTAGCTTCTTTTTCTTTTCCACATAGCCTTCGCCTTGGTGGCTTGGCAAGTGCCGGGGCGTCCTGAAAAACATTAGGGGAAGTTTTGTAAAAAGAGGTGTTGTTGATGATAAGCAAGACAAAGGAAATGCGGGGCAAGGGCATTATAGCAAGTGCAATTGCCGAGGCAGCGGCAAGAGGCGGCATGCCAAAAAAGGAAAGCCGCCGGATGTCCGCAGCGCAGACCAAAAAGCTGATGCAGGACATTGAGGAAAAGAAAAATGGCGGCGGGCGTAGAGGCAAGAAGAAGGGCGAACCGCCTGCAACTAACCCCTCTGGCATTCCAGAGTGGATGCTTGGCTACCACTGGCACGGCTGGTAAGCTGGCAAAGCAAAAAAGGCATGCGCCAGTAAGGCTTAGCTTCGCCTCTTCATCATTTCGCGCTTTCTTGCGCGCAGCTCCTCGCGTATGGCAAGCTCTTCTTCAATCTGCTTGATTCTCTTGAGAAGTATCTTGTGCACTCCGCTTCCATACTGCATCGCCTTTTTCTTCTTCTCAATCGCCGCCTGCGGCACTCCAAGCTCAGCGGCTATCTGGCGGAGCAGCGGCTTTTTGTTCTCCCGTGTGCCGAGCCTTTCTTTAATCGGCACCTTCATCACTTCCTGCATAAAAGGCGGATACAGGAAGGGCCATGCCGCATGCATTCCGAAGTTTTTTGCCACAAGCTCCTGCGAGCGGCAGTCACCTTTCGGAAGCTCTTTTATCTCCTTTTCAAGAAGCCTTCGCAGCTGTCCCTCCTTCATCCCGGGCCTGTAGTATCTGTCGTATCCTATGAAAAGCTCCTCCGCGCCCGTTCCTGAAAGTAGCTTCCACTTGCCAGCCCTCGCAGCTTCGCGGGCGCAGGAAAAGACAGGGACCATAAGCTCAACTTCAAGCAGGTTGCCCTTCCTTATCTTATAGCACTTTTTGTAGACAGAAACAATCTCATCCTCAGAAAGCACCACTTCCTTATGGGGCAAGCCAAGCTCTGCCGCTATGGCTTTGGCAGCCTCCAAATCAGTGCTTCCCGGCATCCCCGCCGTAACCAACAGGGGCGTCCCAAACCTCTTTGCCACAGTTGCAATAGTGCTTGAATCCAGCCCTCCGGAAAAGAGAATCGCCAGCTCTCCCTGGCAGGTGTTTCGCATCCCTTCCACAAAAAGTTCGGCTAGCCTTTTGACATCAGCCATAATACCCAATCCATCCTTATCCTTTTAAACATGATTTTTCCGAATGTTTCCAAAAGGGGCCCGTAGCTCAGTTTGGATAGAGCGGCACTCTCCTAACTTGGGCGTTTGTGCCAAGCACGCCGCCCAGCAACTCGCCCTCGCGCGAGGGCGAACGAGAGTCCCTTTTCCGAAATTGCTCGGAGAAAGGTGAAGGTCGTGAGTTCAAATCTCACCGGGCCCGCTATGGCAACCTCCCGCCTGCCCTACGTTTTTCTTTTTGCGCTTTTGCTCACCATCAACCTCCTTATTTTCCTTACTCCTCTCATTGCAATGGAAGGGCAATCCATAGCAGCGGAAGCCCTCTATGCCGCCTTCTCCCCGACCTGCCACCAGCTTACCTCTCGCTCGCTTTGCCTTTTCAGATGGGAAGACAAGCGCATCTCAATAGGAAGCTGCATTGAGCCTGAAAGGCTTTCATTTTCGCGGGCAAACCGGGTTGTCTATCCCGATAGGGTCGGCTACAAGTTTCCAGTATGCGCGCGCGACACCGCCATCTATGCGGCAATGCTTCTTGGGCTTGCCATCCTGCCCTTCATAACCAGAATTGAGCTTGAAGACCTGCCTAACGTGTGGTTATTGGTGGCTGCGGCGCTTCCCATCGGCATAGATGGCGGTTTGCAACTTCTTGGAATTTTGGAAAGCACAAACACAGTCCGCATACTGACAGGCGCGATAGTTGGGCTGGCACTCCCCTTTTATCTTCTGCCTATCCTAAATGCGCTTTACTCCCTCATAAAAGAAAAGCTGGAAGGCGAAGGGCTTCTTGCCAAATAACCCAGCCCAAGTCCACTGCAGCAAGGTTCCCCCTCCTCTCCGCCCATGAAATTACTCAAATATGTGCTCAACTATGGCGGCGTAGGCAGGGCGTGAGATGAACAAGCCCAAAAGAGCGCCCAGTATGGTGGCAGTCGCAAACCCTATTATTTCCACAAGCCCTGATATGAGAAGAAGCGGCAGCATGGCAACCACCGCCACGGTCACAGAGGTGGTTATTATCGCAAACGCCTTTTCCATCCTTTTTCTTGCTTCCTCGCCCTTTTTCAAAAGCTCGTCCGTGACCACTATCTGCGCATCCACCCCGACCCCAATCGCAGCAAGCATGCCTGCCATCGCCGACAAGTCTATGGTGAAGGAGCCGAGTATCGCCATCAAGATGATGAGCTCCGCAAAGCTGATGGAAAGCATAGGGACAATTATCTGCAGGCGCCGATAGCGCAGCGCGACCATAAGAGAAATCGCAAGGAGCGCAAAAGCAAGCCCTATGAGCGAAAGCCTCAGGAACTCAGAGCCAAGCGGTGCGGGTATGACGGTTCTGCTTCCTATCGTTATCTGGACGGGAAGCGCCCCTCCTTTGAGGATGGAGGCAAGCTCGCGCTCCTTTTTCAGCGCATCCGCAGTCCTCTCCTGCTGGGTTGCTCCGCTTGCAGGGCCGCTTATTGTATAGCCGTAATTAAGGAGCCCCTCGGTGACAGAGGGCACAAGGCGCGGGGCTGAGAGGAGCCCTACTGCCTTCCATACAGTGACCGCGTTGCTTGTCGGAAGATAAGGCGATATCTGATATGAAGGTGTCATCTCCTCCGCGCTTCTTTCCTCCACCAAAAAGCCCGCTTCCCTCAGCTTGCCGGCAAGCGCGCTTCCTTTCTTGATGATGGCTTTCGTCTTGTTGTTTTTCGGCTGGAGCGAAAAGTTCTTTTCAATCTCCTCCTCTATGTAGACGGCTATGTCGTCCCCTTCCAACCGCAGGGCAGACTCTGCCAGGGAGTAGGCAGTCGCCTTGGAAACCGGCGTTCCTGCCGACTTTGCATTTGCCAAAAGCTCCTTTTCTCCGACAATCACTATTGCATTTGAAGGCCTGTCAAGGAACATATAAAGAGGGTAGTTTGCCTTGCCCTTCGCCACCTCCGCAAACCTCTGTGCGCCGCGCTTGGTCACGCTGAACTGCACCCCCCAGTCTGCTCCGTGAAGATACTGAGGCGGGACTGCAGTTATTGAGCCGGAGTAGATATCCTCCCCTGAAATTGCAACCTTCCCATCCACTATGCCCTGATAGACTCCCTGCTGGGAAAGCAGCTTCTCAACATCTCGTATAAGCTGCGGGTCGGATGCCGGTAGCTCAACATATATCTCGCTGTCGCCTATCGGACGGACTTTCACCTCGGTCAGCCCAAATGAAGCCGCGCGCGTCTTTATGGTATTTACCATCTCTTCCATGACAACGGTGCCGACCGGCTGCTCCAAAAGCACAGGCAGCCGCACCCCTCCTGAGAAGTCTATGCCGTATTTCACTCCGTTTGACCAGATGGAAAAAGCCGAAAGTAGTACGATGGCGAACAAGCCGGCAACGCGGACGTTGTCGCTTTTCAGAAAGGAAATGGCAATTGCGACCGCAAGAAGGGAGCCTATGTAAATCGCGACGCCAGAAGGCTTCATCGCATACATCGCCGCGCAGGCAAGGAGCGTAAAGAGGAATATTGCCGCAACTTCGCGCGTGCGCGCCCCTTTCATTATTTCTGCAAGAGTTATCATCGCACTACCCCGAAAATATAGAGGACAGAAACGGCTTTTGCTCCTCCCCCGCCTTCCCGCCCTTTTCAAGATACCAAAGGACAATCACCGCATTCAGCATCCAGGTTGCAATAAGGTCCCCCACCAGCCCAGCCAGCGCTACAGCAGAAATCTCATAATAGGTGTTGATGTGGGTGAGCGAAGCAAGTATGAAGAGGCAGACGAAAGAGAGCATGAGCGCAACGCTCATCGTCATCCCGGTTTTCATCGCCTCATAAGCCCTCTGCCTCGGTTCGCCTTCTCTCCTTTTTATTACGCGCATGGTCAGCAGAACGTCCGTGTCAAGGGAAAAGCCGATCAGCATCAGCAGTGCGGCAAAGGAGGCAAGGGTAAGGGGTATTCCAAACAGCCCCATCGCGCCAAGCCCCATGATGACATCGCAAGCAGCGCCAATCAGGACCGCCAAGCTTGGCACCACGCTTCTGAAAATCAGAAAAACCACTATGGAAACCAAAACAGTGGAGATTATTATGACATTCACTGCTTTTTCTATGAACTTTGCCGAGAGGGAAGCCGAAACCTCGTTGAATTGGGCGCTTTCATACCCGACTTCTGAGGAAAGGAGGGCAGTCAGCTTTTCAGAGTATTCATCAAGTATTGCCCTATAGGAATTGCCGACCGCCTCCTTCAAAGCGTTTGTCTCAGAGTATTCAGTCGCATTTTGCGCCCTGCCCGCAATTCCAAAAAGTCCGTTGGCATAAGCGTCAGTGCTTTTCCTTGCTTCAAGATAGGCTGAAACCGCTTCGGCGCTTCCATTGCTTGCCGCAACTTCCGCCTCAAGCCGAGAAACATGCTCTATCTCCGAGAAAAAGGAGCTTTTGAGCTCCTCTGCCAAAGTGAGCTTCTCATCCCGCTCTATCTCAACCTCCACTTCGTATCCGCTTGGGTTTTGAAGCGACTTGACCGATGAAACTGCGAAGCCCGCATCTTCAAGTGCGGCTTTGAGCTTCTGCTCATCCACTCCTGCCGCAGTCTGCATAGTGACGAGGGTGCCTCCTTTGAAATCAACCCCCCTTTTTATGGCATAAGGCGAGCCGGGCAAGCCTATGAGAAGAAGCGAAGCTACCACAAGAACTAAGGGCACAACTATCAAAACCTTGTAATTTCCCGTGTAAGGGTTTGGCATTTCCATAAGAACGCATCCGCTCCCGCAAGCCAGCCCTACTCTATTGGGGAATATTATTTAAATGGCACTGCAAAGCCATCTTCCTTTTGCCTTTTCATATTATCTTCAGCAAGCCCCTCCCCACTTCCGCAAGGTCCGCCCCGAGAAGCGAGCTTCCCTGACGCATTGCGGTGAAGGTTATTATGAGGGCAAAAAGCGGGTACAAAAGCGCCTGCATGTAAAGGACCGTTATGGTGTTCTTTATCTGCTCAAGTATGCCCGCATGCTTCTCCTCGTTCATCTTCACCTCATAATATACCCGCATCGCAGAGCCGTAACTTGTCGCACATGGGGACTTTTCGCCTTCCTCATATGCGCTTATGCTTGTGCAGGCATGCGACGAATTTGGCATCATTGCGACTATCAGCACGTATGTTATTGGAAAGACAAAGCCAAATGCAAGGGCAAATGCACATACAAAGCCGCCAGCCCCCCTTGTGGGCGCAAAAGAGCGGAGGATAAGTCCAATCGGCAGGAATATCTGCACCATCGTGTATTGGGAGAAGTGAAGAAGATAATACTGGACGTAGTGGAATATACCAAGATAAACGATGGCTTTGTTTATGTAATGCGCAAGCGAAACTGGTCCAGCGAGGGCGAACGAGCCGCCCGTCCCCTCCACCCCAAAAGCATCAAAAGAAATAGAACTTGCAAGCTCAACGAAAAAATTGATTCTGAAAACAATATTGTAGATGCGATCCTCGCAGCGAATGGGACCGTTGACAATGTAGGCTTTTGCTATCTTGAATGGATCGCGCAGATGCCCTTCTGCGGCTTTTTTCAGCTCCACATTGCCGCTTGCAAGCGCCAGCTTTCCAGTAACTTCGCCCATAACCCAGTTGCCGGCAGAAACCATGCCAACCGCAAAGGCAATTATCAGGAAAGTGACGGCAACCTGCGCATACTCCGCCTTCGCCCAAAGCTCAAGCTGCTGGAGGGAAAATGCCTTTGCCGCCATCTGAACAAGAACGGTGATGAAAAGCGAAATGAGCCCGATCGTGGCGCATATCGCTTCCCACCCAAGCGGCAGATTCGCAGCCATCTATATCAGCCTCGTCAGGTTGCTCACGTCTATCTCCTCTCCCAGTATGTGGGTGAGGGAGCGGGCAATCTCTACAAGCACTATGAATGCAAGCACAGGGAGAACCACTGCTGCGATAAAATAAAGGACAATCGGTTTTACGATGAATATGGCTGCGTTTGAAAGCCCATTGACCATCTGTTTGACGTTGCCAGTGTCTGCAAGTTGCCCTATGTTGTTTTTCAGGTCCTCCGCATTTGGCATTTTTCCGCTTTCCACCTGGCTATTGATGTCCTCTGTTTTCTGCTCAAGCTCGCCCTTTACGTCCGTCAACTGCCCGCTTATTATGTAGTCCTGAAGCACTATGGATAAAGGGTAGAAAAACAGGAAAGTTATGGAAATGCCAATCAGCGTCCCCCCAAATCCCCTTGACGGCTCAAACGCCCTGAAAAACAGCCCAAAAGGAAGTATGTAAGTCAAGGTCGCATACCCCATGTACTCAACCATCTTCATCTGAAGCCCAATTAGCAGGTATGATGTTATGAAGCCGGAAACCATGTAAAACACAATCGTGTTAAGCTGACCAACAGACTCCAGGGGGTTGTCTTCCATTCCCAGTCCGATGGGGTTGGAGATATAAGTGGTCCTCTGAAGAAGCCCGACAATTTTCGCAAAATGCATCAGGTAGCCAAACAATATCGCTCCCGTCGCCTGAAGCCCTCCAAAATAATCCTCAACAATTTCAAACATATTCTTGTCTGCGTACTTCGGCGGTTGGGAGGGCAAGTCAAGAAAACCAAGCTTGAATGCGCATGCGCCAAAAATAAAGAAGGCAATAACCGCAAACAAGCCTGCTGTTGCAAATATCTGGAAAAGCTCAAACTTGCACCATGTAAGGAATGCTTGGTTGCGTAGGAAATTGGCAAACATGAAAAGCAGGACAAGCGAAATCAGAGAAACAAGGAGGGCAAGAAGGCAAAGCTCAAACCACCCGCTGCCAAGCACTCCAAACGAATATGGAAATACGTGCGGGTCGTGCGCAACTATCTTTTCGCATATTTTTTGGGCAAGCAACATAACATTCCTCATATTATCTTTTCAAGCGCGGATAGGTCAATCTCAGTGCCAAGCGCCTTGGCAACTTCCTTCGCCAAGGTTATTGTTATGAATATTATGAAAATAGGTATGACCAGGCTGACTATGAAAAGAAAGAAAATCACCTCGTATATTCCATACAGTAAAAGCGTCAATATTGGGGGCAGAAGAAAAGCAGCAAGCCAGCTTATATTGAATTTTTGAAGTATCTTATTCAATGCCACTGTGCCTATCGCCACACCTGCAACACCACCAAACGCACCCATGCCGCTGAGTTTTTCAAACACTCCGCCGACCGCCTTTGAGAGCACAGTATTATATATGCAAAAAACTCCGCTTCCAACAACGGGTAGTTGGCCATCAATAGAAATCACAATGTCGCCTTGTAGAACCTTCTCCTGCGAAAGGCGGTAGGGCTTGCTTGCAGGCCACGGGTCATAGCCTCTCTTGCCATTAGCGATGAAAGGCTCGTTTTCGTCCTCTGGCTGGGGGTTAATTCCAACACAGCACATCGGCTTGTCCCCAACGCAAGTCGCCCAGATATGAGGCGGATTTGCAATCGCAAGTTCGTTTTCAAAATAGTTAGTTATCATCTCGCCAAACTGGACCATCATGAACGGATAGACAAAATAAAGCGATATGGCAAGACCGATTAGGGCGTTTGCGCCTGCCTTTGCCTGAGGTCCAAAAGCCCGAAGGAATATGCCAAGAGGCAAAAACAGCGGAAGCATGGTGTTTTTGATAAAGCAGAGCAAAAATTCGTGTGCAAACCACTCGGCAACAGCCGCGGCTATAAGTTGCATTATCGCCCCAAGCCCGTCAAATATAGGTCTGAACATAGGGGCAATTTGAAAACTCGTAGCAAAAGCCTTAAAGCCAGCTAGCTTTATATTAGGTTTTTGGTGCGCCACAAACGAAATAATCATGTTTGAGAAAACCATAAGGGCAAAATCAAAAACAACAGTGTTTCTTATTAGAGTTGAATAAGCGCGGGCGGTGTCTATGTTTTTTACGCCAAAGTCCTCAAGCCCAGCAAACGACAAAGTCAGCACAGAGAGTATCGCTGCCGTTTCAGCCACGCCCCACAGTGTTCCGCGTAGCCACTCATTCAGCTTTGCGCTTCCGAACAAACCGCTTACTATGTAGCCTACTGATACTATCAATATGCTTAGAATCAGCGCAATCCAAGCAAGCGGCATCCAGCTATTCGGCGTGCCGCCGACGCACTCCACGGGCGCTGAAGAGCCAAACATGGTTCCGATGTCGGCAAAGTCAAACGAATTGAGCATGCCGGCAATCATTATGAGGAATATCAAAAATGCGGCAACATATGGCATTCTTGAACGGCGTTTTTCCATCATATCAGCCTTGAAAGTATGGATATTTCAACGTCTCCGCCTATTAGCGGCGAGAGATACTTAAAAGCGGCGAGCATCGCCATCAAGCCAAGAAAAGGGATAACTATAGAGAAGACCATCAATGCCCCAAGCGAACCGAGAGTTCCATCTGGGGAAAATTTAGGAAGGATATTTCCCTTGAGCCAATTGGTTTTTATCATCTGCAGAAGTTGGCTTTCAAGTTTGTTCATAGTTCTCTTTTGGGCTTCAATGTTTTCCTGGCTTGCCGAGCCGCAAATATCCATTATGCTTACTTTTGTTTTGCTCATCTCATTCTGGCTCATCGTATTTGGATTGAGGTCGCCCGCAATTCCAGGAATAAATGAGTTTTCCATATCAACATCCGTTCCAAATTTTGGAGAAGAATTCTGGTCGCTTCCCCTTACAAATCCAAATAAGATGGCGTTTCCAAGGGCATAAAACATAGGCAAGACGATATAGGCGCACAGCCCGAGAGCTATAAGAAGCCCGCCAAGCTTTCTTGTGAAGTAAAAAATGCGCAGGACAAGCCCCATGGAAAGCATAAGAGGCAAAAAGGCAACATGCAGATATTCAAGCATAAGCTGCTGTATTCTGGCAAACATCATCATTTTCACTGTAAGGTCAAAAATCACGTTGTAATACTCGCTGATAATAGACAAGCCTGCAAGTGGGCGTATGGAGATGCCGGCAAGCTCAACTATCGCTTTAGCTGATAAGCCGATGGATATATTGTCTGCTAATGCATAAAGAGAATTAAAGGTGAGAGCGGTTATCGCATTTGTTCTTCCACTCTCATAAAGCATCTGCAAATAGTCCATAGCAAGAGCGATGTGACAGGGCTTTCCGGCTTGAATGGCGGTCCTGGGCAAGCAAGTGGAAACTGCTGGGTCGCAGCAGATGATACTGTTAACGTAGCTTCGCCAAGCAGGAGAGCCTGCGGTTGCCAACACTCTCAGCCAGCCATCCATACTTGCCATTAGCACAAGCACAACCAGCATTATCAGAGCCGAATAGAAAAGCTGACCAACCTCCTTTTTCACCCACGCTTTCATGCTCTCGTCGCCAAGGAAACTGAAAGCCATCCACCCCAATGCAAGAAGAAGTGAAACTATTGCCATTGCAAGAAGCGGCATGCCAAGCCATCCCATAACAGGTTTTATCTCCTTTCCAGTAGACGATGTGCAGCCTGCCAAAAGAAGCAGGCATATGAAAAGCAACCCAACCGCCATTCCTCTGCGCATATTTTAACCCATCTTCTGGCTGATAAATTTCACAGTGCCCTTGATAAATGCAATCGTAAGCGTTATGGATAAGGCAGGCAAGAAAAGTGCCTGCAAAAGAATATACGGCATAACTTCAAGAGGGCGGAAAAGCAAACCGTCAATGTCAAACATGCCACCCTGGCTTACCGCCCACTGCGAAAAAGCCGCATATCTGTTTTGATCCAGTGTTCCAAGCGGGCTTTTGAAATCAGCCTTTTTCAGCATCATCCCAACAATTTCAGAGTGCATAACGTAGGTATAAGGATAAACAAGCTGAAAGCCGAGGGCAGAGGCGATAAGAAAAGTGCCCGCATCCCTCGTTGGCGGGAAAATCCTCAATATTGCCCCTGCGGGAAGCACAAAAGGCAATGCAATGGCTTTTATTACCTCAATTATCACCTGCTGAACCATAAGGCTGGCGGTAAAAGGAGTCATAAGCGCAAGAAGGAAATCCGCCACCCGCTCAATAACTACAAAAGAAGGGAAGGCAGGCACCAACACTCCCCACACTGATAGCCCCCATCTCATGCTTATAGAGCCCATATACTGAGAATATATTTTCAGAACCTCCATTGACATTATCGCCACAAGAGCAAGGTTGTTTGAAATATAGCTTAGATAGCTCCTCGCAATTGCAAACGGATCTGAGCCTGCCAACACTTCAGTTACCTGAGCCGCAAAGCAGGAAAAACCGAATATGCTAACCATAAGAAAAGCCGAAACTCCAAGCTGGTAAAGCTCAATTGAAACAAACGACTCATATTCCGGCTTTCTGAAAAAAGCTGCCGCCATGTAAGCTAAACCAAGCAGAGTGGCAAGCAGGGCAATAGAGACTGCTGCAATTGACAATGCAGTCATTGCTATGAAATCCGGAGTGCAAAGAGGCATCTTTCAACCACCTATCTTCTTTCATACTAATTTTGTAATTCCCAGCAGTCTTGGCTCCCCCCCTATCAGAATTGAAAAGTCTTTCAGCAGCGTCAAAGTTACAACTATGCTGTTTATTATGAACAGAAACATCAAGGCAAGAAGCTTGCCAGTTTCTGCAGTCGCATGTTCAAACTGTCTAAACGCAAACCGCGGTCCAGCGCTTACAATGGCACCTGTCGCATCCTTCATTCGCTGTATGAAGACGTTCTGCGTGCCCCTATCATACTGCTCCTCGTTCAATTTTCCAATCCTGTCTTTTTCTTCCATATCCCGCTTCAGCCTAACCTGCGTTTTTGTGGAAGGGTCATTTTGTGCCAGCTTCTCATTTTTCAATTTGGAGATATACTCCTCCTCTTTCTTCCCCTCTTCCGACAGGATAGTTTCAAGCCTACTTGAAAGCGCAGGATTGTCAATCGCTTCCTCGCAGAGCAAGAAAGACGAGGTCGCGTCAAGGAAATCAGATACTGCTGGCTGGCATTTGTCTTCGTAGCAGGAATTCGTGCAACACTCCTGGTCGGTCTGGCAGCTTTCCCCCACTTTTTTATAGGCAGGGTCGCTGCACAAGGGGGGAGAATCCACCATATTCCACATATGCCAATTAAGCAGAATGGTAAGTGGAAATATGAAATAGGCTGCGAAAGCAACTGCCACGATTGTCGAGCCGGTCTTTCTTGTGAATGGAAAAACGCGCATCAATATCCCAAGTGGAAGAAAGTAGTTCAAGGCAGTCAGATCAATAAAGTTCAAAAGTATCTTCTGTGCGGCAGCCCCGCCTATTAGCGTTCCAAGCAAATCCACAATTACAGTGTTTGCCTCATTGATAAACGAAAAAAAGATCGGAAGAATAATGTTGTGTATCTCAAATTCAACTTGGGGAACACCCCATATCATCACATTTATCTCAATGCTGAGTGTTCCTAAAAATCCACTCAGTATTTCAAATATCATCAAGCGCAGATACCTTCCTACAAGCGCCGGCAGCAATACACCGTTGTTATCGCTTAGGGCATATGGAACGCCTACCGCTATGATATCCCAGAAACTCCATCTACATCCAATAAAATAATCCGCCTGCCCTATCGCGAAGTTTCCTTTCTCATAGTAATAGCCGTTAATAGGGTCACCCCTCAATTCTCCGTGAAATTTAGTCCACTCCGGACAGCTTTTTGGCATCCCGGCTGTTTTGGGGACAAGCCCATGCCCCACTTTATCAAATATGCCATTTGGTATTGTAAGAAGGATGCAGATAATCACTATAATCGCACTTACCGCCAACTCACGCAACTCAAGCTTTGAAAATGCCTTAAGGGATGGCATAGAGAAAATTTCACTCATCATATAAGAAAGAGCGGTTATGAAAGCAGCTATCCCAAATGCCGCGATTATGGCTGGATTTTGGAAGAAGTTCTGCGCTCCATAAAGGATGAAATCCATCATTGCCAAGCCACCATCAGTTTCCTGCTTCATTACACAGCATAAACTTATAAGTCTGTCAAGCAAAAATGGCTTTTGGTGAGTGTTTGGACTGGCGCAGGGCAGGGCTTGCATTGGCATTTGCCTTGCTAATGGTGTGCCAGCCCTTATTTTGCGATTATATATACAGCGACCTTCCCTACAAGACGCTGCTTTCTGCGAATGTCCGCTTCAATGAATTCACTGTTAAGCTGATTTATATTAACGTTTCTTACTACCAGAAGCCGGAGACCCAAAAAGTCCCGCGGTTTCCAAGCGTATATGGTGACAATTCGCAGGATGATTTTTCAGCAGCAGGTTTTCCGGTAGAGAATGGAGAAATATACTTCAAGTTTAACGGCCAGCGGGTATCTGAAAATGGCGGCGAAGAAGGGTGCTATCCAGCAAAGACGAATAGCAGCGGTATGGCAAGGTGCAAAATAAATTTTGTATGGGATTCATCAGAAGGAAAGTTTGTAAGCATAGACAAAATTAAAGATTGCGGCAACGTGGAAATAGAGTTTAAAGGCGGCTCTATCGGAGAACTTGACCTCAAACCTTCAAGCATGTCGCTTATTTTCTGCCCAAAGGAAAGCGAGGCGATTTCAGCATTCGGATCTGCAATTTATTCCGCCTTGACAAACAGACCGGCGGCTGCCTTCTTCTGTTTTACTGCGATGCTGATAAGCGGAATCCTTGTCGCCGCGATGTATTATTCAGGAAGGGACCCGCTATCCCTTTTTGACCTTACCACCCCGCGCCTTCCGAGAACAAAGCAAGGCAGAGTTTCTGGAGGCAAAGCTTCGTTTGCGGTAAGGACTGCGGCAGCAAGATATGCACAGATGAAAAAACAAGTAGAAAAACAGTATAAAAAACTGTTAGTAAAAACTGCGAAAAAGAACAAGAGGGACGTCGGAGCTGCAAAAAAGGAGTTAAAGGCGCTGCTCAAAGAGCTCAAGAGTCTGCGGGGGAAGGCAACCGATGAGGACATAAGAAGATTCCAAGAAAAGCTAAAGGCGCTTTTTGTAAAATACGGCCTCAATCCACAGAACAAGTATTACCGCGATGCTCTTTATTATGCATCTTCTCTTGTGAACATATACCTATTTGCTGATATAGCATCGGGGGCGATGTCTGCTGCGCGCAGCGCAGAGGCGGGGGGAAGGCTTACACGGTTCATAGACGCAAAGTTGAAAAATCTCAGCGATAGGCTTGCGGCAAACGACCAAAAATTGCAAAATATCAAAGGGGTCAAGCTCCTACTCCATGTTCCACTAATATTCGCAGTGCCAAAAATATCAAAGAAGATTCTGGATTCAGTCATGCTTAGACGAGCTGGCAAGAAGTGGATAAAATCAACTGCAAAGCTAACCATAGGGCAGGCGATATTCATCGCTGGAATAAAGAAAGAGGCACGGAAGGGAAAAGTCGCCATAACAGAAAATAGCTTCAGATGGTGGTTCAAAGGGGTGCGCCGGCTTTTTGACAAAGCCCCGTTTGAGTCTGAAGAAAGAAAGCTTACTTTGCTTGGGAAATGGTTCAAGTGGTATTACGGATGGGATTTCAAGAAATTCGTCCAAAAGCACGATATTTGGAGAAAAAAGCTTGATGAATACCGGGATGAAGTCAAAAGAGCAAGAGTACTAATAAGCGAATACCAAAACTCGCTGAAATTGCTTCTTGTAAAAGAGCTGCTTGATGAGCTTGTGCGCGAAGAGAGGGCAGAACGGTATCTTAAAGAAATATTGAAGAAGCTGGCGAAAAACAAGCAGCTGGATGAAAAAGAGATAAGAGACCTTGAAAAATCTCTCACCGGTATATTCAAGCAAATCCGGGATTCTGCCTTAGCAAAAGCAGACAACCCAGCCGAAGCCGCAAGTCTGATGAGAAGTCTTGCAGACAAGTATTTCCATGAACACAGGGCTCCTGAGGAAATAAGAAGGGAATTTGAAAAAATCATCAACCGAAATATCGCCCTTTTGAATGCGATTGGCCAGCATGGCGGAAAAGATGCGGCTGCTCTTCTAACAGAGCTTCTCAAAGCAGACGAGCGCCTTCGCGGCATGAACGTGGCTTCCCAGCTTCAAGAGATAAAGAAGTTACAAGACGAACTAAACAGGGTTTACGGAATTTCAGTGCTGCTGCACGATGCCTTTTTGAGCGACCCGAAAAACTACGGAAAGGCAAAGGCAATCGAGCTTTCGCACATAGAAGCCATCGTGGATTTTGAAGCAAGGCAGATGCTCCAAAAGATGAATGAAGCAGGCGATAAGAATGTCAAGAAGCTCATGCAAGGCGGCTTCCTCACCAGAGAACTGATTGAAAGATACCTGGCGGAGCATAGAGAAGCGTACGAGTCCCTTGCCAAGACTGTCAACCAGAAGCTTCGCTCCATGGGCGGCATCCTGGAAGATTTTGTTGATAAAAAGATGGCAGAGGGCGATAAAACATTTTTCCTCAGGCTTGGTCTTGGCTATGCTTTTGACTCACAGGGGAAAAAATATGCAGTTGACAGTGTAAGAGAGTTTGAGTCCCACTTCATAAAAGAAGTGCGCAACCGGGTAATTAGAGAATTCTCCAAGCATGACACATTTGACAAGAGCTACAATCCGAACGCCGACCTTGTAAGCCTCCTGAATCAAAAAATAGCGGAGCTGAGGTTACAAATAAACAGGCAGCTGGGTATGGATGAGCCGTCAATCCTGCCAGGCACAGATCCTGGCGGATCATTCCAATGCCGTCTTATAAACCGCATAGTTGGCATCCTGAATGATCCTGAGCTTAAAAAATTCATGAAAGAAAACGGCTTGGATTCCATAAAGGACATAAACGAGCTGGAGATGCTTTTCCGAGCAGGAGTAAAAGCGCCCGATTTCATCAGAGAAATTACAAAAGCCCTATTGAAAGCAAACAAAGCGCAACTTGAGCAAATTGCAGAGCTGTTGGCGACCAGCGAAGCTTCAAGGAACATGTTTCTCAAAAGCATGGAAACCGCAATCAGCAACAGAATCGCGGTGCTGGAGAGGCTCTCAAGCTTAGATTATGAGGACATCAAAGCCATTTGCAAGAGGCTCAATATCCAATTTTCCAGAGAGCTTTATGAGTCCAATCGGGCTGCATTGCATGAGCAGATAGTAGAGCGGCTTCCTCTGCTGAGGGACGAGGCTTTCTTTGGGAAGAGGGCGCTGGGCTTCATCTCCAGAAAAACAGGGCTTGAGCCGGAAACCCTATGTCGTTCCTCACTAAGCGAAATAGTCCTGGTTTCCATTCTGGAAAAAAGCTTTGTCCAAACTACGAGATGGGCTGCTGAGGTATTAAAAATCAACTCAATGATCAACTACCGCTACGAAGGGCCCGCTTACTGGAAAATGTCGCTGGAGGAAATTGTCGGTCAATTGAGAGAAAAAGGCAAGATGCAACAGCAGATTGAGTGGGCAGCCCTCAGAAACCAGTTCCTTGCAAACCAATACGAAGGTAGCAGAGGCTATCATATAGAAACTCTTCTTTTTACAACGCGATGGATGAATCGCCTCGCAGAACAAGCCCTTGTCTATAGCCAAGGCAACGCGCCATGGGGCGGAACGATCCTTGCGAACTTCAATTCAGTTATGGACCACAACCGCTTCAGCTATCTTGCCAAGAAAGCCGTTTTCAGGAATTTGATTGACCATGAAAGCACACTTTTCCAGGACGCAGACTATGCGATGAAGCTTGCCGCCCTGAAGGGCTGGACGAAAGAAGAAATAGAGGCAATACAGAAAAAGGACGCGAAGGCACTAGAACGTTTAAAGTCTATTGAATATGATGCAGATGCATACGACCTTCTCATGAAACGCGGCTTGCAGATGCGGGATGTGCAGCAAGGGCTGGCGTACTGGATATCAAGCGACAAGATGGGGACTGTTCCGATAATCGAGTTTGACAAAGGAGAGCTTGAAAGGCAGGGGAAAGGGATAATTCTGCTTGCTGACAAAAAGGGGGACCATCTGAAAGAAGACATAAGGGACTACAATCCTCTCCTTGCGCGGTTTAACATGTCCGATTACGCAAGCGTCGTAAACGGGCTTGTTCCAGTAAGGATTGTCTCTAAAGAAGGCGAGCCGCTGAAAATAAGGCGAGTGGACCCGCTGAAATTTCATGAAGTAGAAAGGTTTTATACAATAGGCGAGAGCAACATAAACAAAAGAAACGAGATTGCAAACATAATCGCCGCCACAGGCTCGCTCAAATTCATGCACGTGACTGACTACCAAGTAAACTATGCGCCTCGCAGGCAGAGGATTGTCACATCAGTAGGTTCTGCGATTGGCGGATTTGTCTTCGCAGTCTTCTATGACCACATAAAGCGCTTTAATGAGTGGTATGTGGCAGCCAACCGCTACCGCGACATGCTCTATGACCTTGAAAGGCAGATGAGCGGGATGAGGACTGCCGGAATAAAAAGATGGGACGCAAATGAAGCGCTCAGGCAATACGGGGCTGTTTTGGAAAGCGAGATGGAAGCGCTTGATAAGAAGAACCCAAGAAGCGGCGCCAGCCGCGCTGAAATACTGCGGGACCTAATAGTCAATCTCCAGAATACCGACAAGTCAAATTTCCTGAAAAGAAGCTATCTTGCCTACACGTATTCAGCCCACGCGATGGTTGAAAATGCAGTCCGTGAGGCAGAATTGGAAAAGAAAGCCCTCAAAATAATGCTTGATAAGGGCATAATAAGCAGAGATGAATACAGCCAGCTTCTCAATAGCAACGCCTGGAAGACCAGGCTTGATACTGTTTCTTCTGAGCTTCGGAGCTACGGGCTAGAGACAAGAAGCCTGGAGCGAGCTCTCAAAAGCGACTCCATTTCCGCATCCACAGCAATCTCAGCCCTGAAAGACTGCAATAGAGACGTTTCAAAAGAAACAAGCACGTTCACAAAAGCGCTGATAGAAATGGGCGGTTCTGGGCAGATGACCAGAAGCATTTTCTCAACATGGAATCCCTCAACCACTTACAGATACACAGAAGGAATGCTTGCGAAGTCCCACTCCGCAATTGAGGCAAGCTGCATGCGCGATACTCGGACCGCTCTTGGGCAGAAGATAGGGCTTGAATACGCCTTCTATATGGGATTTGATACCGGCCAGGGTATGTATGAAAACCCACGGACATACGCATCTTCGTTGTGGGAATACGAGCTTATTCCATACCTCCAATTTGTCGGGTGGGCACACAAGTTCTTCCTTCCGATTGCAAGCACATTTTACAGAGGTCAGGCAGGCATGTCTTCCTACTTTTTCAAGACCGAGCTTGAGCCAGGCTCGGCTGGCAAAGTCACAACTGACCTGTCTCTTCTCTTGCGCATAAAGAAAGGCGTGTCTGATTTTGCTTCCTCAACATGGCAAAATATCTCAAACTACGCAGGGGTTACGAATGTGGTGGGTGCCCTCCAGACCGGCGGCAGGATAAAATTTGACGAGCTTGGCAGGTCATATATAGACAAAGCGTGGTATTCAAACTTGGTCAAGCATTACGCTGTGCCGAGCGAATGGTACAGCACTTATGCCGCCATCCAGCGCCAAGCCAGTTTACAAGACAAAATAGCCGCCTCGGACATATTCAAAAAGAATGAAATAATCGTTGATGGCGAAGGGAAGAACGTCTATATGGGAGAGGATGGGAAGATTTACTATGGCAAAAAAGAAAAGGAAGAAGCCGAAAGAGCAGGGGTGAGCTTCGCAAATGAAGGCCAGCCGCTCAGAACGCATGACCTTGCAGAAGCGTGGGTTAAAACATTCAACGAATATATGTTCTCCTACGGGTCAAAAAAAGACGAGCTACGCGAGCAGCTTCGCGAATATGAAAACCTAATGAAGCCATATATGTATTCTCTTGTTGATTTTCGGGCAGAGGGGGCAAGGCGCGGAACCTCCGGCAAATACTTCATGGAAGACGGCTCGCGGTATCGTTTCATGAACCTTTATCTACCCAACTACATGAATGCCTGGATGGAAACTATATCGGTTCCAGGCGCCTTTGAGCTAAATCCGCTTGCCGGCGGAAAGGAGCTTGGGCCAAGAATCGCCGCAGACATCTCCCGCGCAGAAAAAGATTCGCGCCTTGGGCGCATGCAGGATGAGTTTGTTTTAAGATGGAATGAGGCGCTGCAAGACTTTATTGTCATAAACAACTCAACGATACATCAAGATGCAGTGCGGGACCACTATTATTACCGCACTCCTGCCCTCCTTCACACCATAAAATACCAAAGCTATCTTGTTCGTTACGAATGGCTTGACCCGTGGCTTAGCCAATTGCCCGGTTACAAATTCCTGCACCACAAGTTCTTTGAAGCCCGCAGAAGGCCGGAGCTTACGGACGAAGAAAACAGAAGGATGCGCACTGCGATGGCAACCTACCTGCCAACCTGGAGGGATGAGGAGATTTCCCAAAACATAGCGCTCAGAGAGGCAAATTACAATCCTGTTTTCCGTTCATATGAAAGCAGGGCGACATTTGCCCTTCAGCGGTTCTTCTACAAGCGAATAGACTCGTATATACACCGCTGCAGGCTGATACAGCGAAGCTACGGGCTGCCTGATGAATTGAGGGCGCGCTCCTCCATGGCAATGTTAAACATGGAAGAGATGTTCCGGCTCACTTTACTGCTTGACAGTTCAATTTACTAACCTTATGATTAAAAAACGCATCTGGAAAGTGATTGTCATGCGCTTTGCGGCATACGCATTTTTCGCCTGCCTCCTCCTTCTTTCAGGCTGTGTCCTTTACACTGAGGATGACAGGGGAAACAGGATTTTGATGTCCGATGAAGAGAAGCTTGGGATAAGCACAATGAGTGTCCAGCCCATCAACGAGGAATGCGATGATTCAGACCCTCTTCCTTGCCGGTGCATGCTCTGCGAGAATAAAACCCCCTGGGCAGCGCGGCTTCTGCCTTTCCTTTCGCGCTGGCTGGACTCCTCCCTTAAAGGCGGAAAATGCAATTTCTCCCCCTGCAACGCAGGAACTTTCGTGAAGAACATCATGTTCCACTCAGACAAAATCCAAAACCGCGTCTTTATGTATGGGCACGGGCCTTCATTCAGCTCAACGGATTCGGCAAACCTTTATTGCGAATACTCCCTTCAGCTTGCAACTAAGTGGATGAAGGGAATCGGAGCCCCGCCAAAAATTCCAGTTCCCGGTCGTGCCATGTGCTGGCTTGAGCGTAATGTGATGCCCCTTTATATCTACTATACCAAAGGGCAATACATAGATGAAAGCAGGACAAGGCAGATTGCAAAAGCTCTCAATGGCGCCGGCCCGGCAATACTCACAACAGAAGTGGATTTTGACTCATCAAACTCGGAGCAAGTTGAGGCTGTAAAAAAGCAGATTTTAGCATACCAAGATTGCGAGGAGTGCCTAACCGCCCTTGCCTTGAAGTCGGGTGATTACCATGGCCTTGAGCTTTTCCTAGAAGACCCGACAATTTATCCAAACGGCAAGAATCTTTCGGAGATGATAGACCTTGTCGGGTTTGGCTTCCGCGCAAATGACTACAAAACATGCGACGTGGAGAAGATAATAGGCGAAAACTACCTGTTCAGCAGGCAGATTCTTGAAAATTATTCAAAGCCCTCAATATGGCTTTATGCTGGAGCTTCGCAGGGCAAAAATGTTGATGGCAAAT
The DNA here is from genome assembly GCA_026414185.1 of Microcaldota archaeon. GTDB lineage: Archaea > Micrarchaeota > Micrarchaeia > Anstonellales > Anstonellaceae > UBA10161. The sequence continues at coordinate 48,270 of JAOAJL010000007.1, forward strand.
GCACCTTCACGGCGCAGAAGGTTCACAATTTCTACCAGCGCCTATTTTCCCTCGCCCCCGCACTTGCAAATTCCGGAGTTATTGGGGTGAGCTTCTACGAATTCATAGACAGGACTGGTCCGCTGCCGTGCAATGATGTCCAGAACTGCGAGTTTGGCGTGATGAAACCAGACGGCCAAAAGCACCCTGAAATAAACACCTGGTCCCGGCTCTGCAAATACTACGGGACAGAGGACGTGCGCAATCCAATCATTTACCCCAGAAACGGCAAAAGCCCCCTCTGCGACTTTGCCCAGAACTTCAAAATGTTCAAGGAAGTTTCAAGGGAGGTTGGCGTGACTGAGAAAGGGCTTGAATACGAGGAAGTTTCCCCCACAGAAAAGCGCGAGAAATTCGGCTGCGGCGAAGTGTGCGTTTCAGAATTCAAGGTTCCAAAACCCGACGTCTACGACAACACAGGCAAGCAATTGGACGCAACAGCAGGAATAGACCCGTGCATTGACTTTCCAATCATAGACCAGCTTGCAGATGACAATGATTTTTCTGCGATGTACATGCGCGCCATAATATCCCAAGAGTCGCAGTTTGACCGGTGGGTAGTTTCGTGCAATGAGGTACCATGTATCACTCCTCTTGGCACAACAATGAGTGATATCTGCACTTCCGCTGGATATGGGCCGGACTGCCCAGCCCACACCCTTGGAGGAGGAAAAACCTGTCCATCTTCAAAGCCATATTTCTGCGCCTACGGGCTTGCCCAGTGCATAGAACGCCCAGGTGACAGAAGCAGCGCAACAGACGGCTGCCGCGGAGAAGACGACTTTTACGACCCCTTCAACCCGGCTGAAAACGTCTGCTGCGGCATAAACAAGATGCGAACGGCCCTTGAGAGTGCCGAGCAATTCGTAAATTCGGTCAAGGACACTCTTGCAGAATGCTCGGGCGGTTACGAAGAAGAGGAATACGGCTGGCTTACGCACTATCTTGCCTCCCTTGAATACTATATAGGGGGAGAACGCGCCTACAAAAATCACTTTGGCAATTTCCTTGCCCAGCGTGATGACCCAGATACTGGAGGCAAATGTAGCGGCGAAGTGGATTTTGTTGAATACCTCAAAACAATACCATGCGACAAAGTTAAAGACTGCCGTAAATATCCACAGCAGGTTTTAAGCCGCTATATTGATGCAGTTGACAATCAGTGCGACTCCGACTGCCCAGGAAAATAAAAACAGAGAAACCCAAATTCCGCCTATCTTCCAACACGTGTTTCCAGAGCCTCATTCCCCCCAACGCCCATCACAGGCTTAAATACGAAAAAAGAAAATACGAAAAAAGAGAAGAAGCGCGGCTAATTTCCATTCTCCTTAAGCTTTGCCCCTTCCCTCTCCCGCTCAAGCTCAATTGTCTGGCGAGCCCGCCATATGTCCTTGGGAAAGTGCCTGCCGCGCATGAAGAAGTTCTTCTCATAGGTTTTTGCCTCAAACTTTGAGGCGATGATGTCTGCGGCTGGCTCAACATCAAACTCCTTGCAGGAGAAGATGTCAACCGACGCATAGCCTTTCTCGGGGAAAGTATGTATGCTGATGTGGGACTCTGCAATAAGAACTATGCCGGATACCCCCCAATCCTCCGGCTTTAGCCCCGAATACGAAAACGTATAGGGCGGCATAATCTTCGTCATGCCGATAAGCGACGGCAACTCATCCAAAAAAGAATAAACAAAATTCACATCCTTCAATTTTTTCTTGTTGCACCCATACATGTCCATGGTCAAATGCGGTCCAAACATCTGTTTCGCTTCCTCCTTTTCTCTGCCGAGGTTCTCCCTCCCAGAGAAGACGCTATATATAAATAGACAACATTTATAAATATTCCTGTTTTCAAAAAATAAAAAAAGCTCATAATCCATTTTGGCACAAAAATATTAGTTATTATTATCTTTTTTGAAAAAAAGAAATCTAATAGCTGTTTTTTTCTGTTTAAAAAATTTAATATCGTCTTTAGCTAATTTCAGGCTTGATTTCCTTATTTTTATCTAAAAATAGGCTCTAATGCCAGATTTAATAGATTTAGGACATCTTATATATTTTCTAACTTTCAACAACGTCTGTAAGGTGAAGTTGCTCAATTTTGCCCCACGCGCCCCATAGCAATATATATGGCGAATGGGATTTCCTTCCATGGCGCACTGCATCCGCTGCGGAGCACCGATTCGCTTTGATGCGGGCGGAGATCTTCTATGTGAAGACTGCGAAGCAGCCTCCGGTCATGGAAGCGGAACTGATGTTCCATGCCAGCGCTGCGGCATGTATCTTCCCCCCCACGAGCTTCGCATGTGGAATTCCCGCCTTTACTGCGCATATTGCATAATGGACATCCAAGATGAGGAGCACTATGGGCGAGCAAAAAGCCACTCTATTAAGGGAACAGAGAAGGAAGCGGGCGGAGAAAGCGGCGAGCCCCATCTTCCGCACGACATGCCCAAAACCCCCCTTGTCTGCGAGCGGTGCGGAAAAGCCTCAAGCGTCCTTTACACAAATGTCGGCATGCGCCTCTGCCCTGCTTGCGCCTCCGAAGGCGGTGCAGCTGCGCCGGCAGGCTTCTTAGGTCTTGGCGTGCTTTCGTCGCTTATAAAAAAAGCGTCCGCACTCCTGCTTAAGCCGAAAATAGTTGCCAAAAAGAACGCAGGCGGCTTTGCGGTGCTGCCTGCCGAAGAAAGCAAAAACCGCGGGGAAGAAAAAAGCGCAAACCTCTCAGGCTCCAATGAAGCGGAAGGAAGCCCGCAGAATCCCCCGCCTTCGCCGCCGCCCTCGGCAGTTTTTGACATCTCCAAGCGCGCATTTGTGGAGAAGGGCGAGGAGTTTGATTCAAAACAGCCTCTGCAAGAGGGCACAAAAAAGAAAAAATCCGTTCCCAAGAAGGCAAAAAAGCTGTTTTTCAGGCTTCACCCTTCTGCTGGAAGGCAAGCAAAAGGCAGGTAGTATTTCACTTCCGGCTTACTCTCCTTATCGTTCCCGAAGTGCTTATGGGCTCCATCCTCGCGCTTCTGCCCTCCCACTCCGAAAGCAGTGCCATACACAGTATCGTTTCTTCCACTGCCGACCTCTCGCAGCGAACGATTCCCATCCCACTGCCCTCTTCGTAGCTGACAAGCTTGAAGGCAAGTGAAGCTATGCCAAGCTCTCCGAAAAACGACAGGAAATGCTCATGCACAAGCCTCTTTGCCTCCGTTGCGGAAGGGGGCTTGCCTTCAACAGCAAGCGAGAACGCCACATACCTCTGCCTGAATCTCTCCGTCGGCTTCATCCCACCAGTTCCTCCGCCAGCCGGGCAGATTTTTTTATCTCAACATCGCAAAAGCCGATTACGCAGGCAAATGCCAAAAGCTCCCTGCCGGTTCTCAGCTCCCTTTCACTTCTGGCAAGCGTGCATACAACCGAAGCGCAACCTCTTTTTCTTGCTGCGGCAACAAGAAGCCTCATCTTTGAAATCAGTATGCCGCGCTTGAAGCCGCGCTGACCAAGCAAATCCGAAAGGGAAAACACTACCGCGCCTCCGCCTCTCGCAAGCTCAACAAGCGCCCCCTCGTCCGCCTCATAGGAAGGGAAGTAGGCAAGCGCCCTGCCGCCCCTTGCCGCCGATTTGGCGTCCTGAGCGCACCTCACCTCAAAGAAGTTGCTGGCTTTTGAAACTGGGACAACGCGGCTTATCCCAGGGCTTTTCTTCATTCCCTCCGCAATTACAAGGTCAATCATACTCTACTGCCTTCCTTTCTTTCCAGCCGAAGTCAATCCGCGAAACGCCCTGCCTTTAGGCATGCCCGCAAGGAGTTTGCGGTCTACCAGTATGACCTCAAAGTATTTTTTCATTCCGTCCTGCCCAACCCAGTAGGAGTTCAGCACCTCAAGGTTCCTAAAGACCCTCGCGGCTTTCTCCTCTGCCTGCCGCTGAAGAGATTTCCCAGGCGACAGATATGCGACGTTCTTGGCGGGCTTTCTTCCGCCCCAAGGATGCGGTCTTTTTCGCGACCCCCTGCCGACCGCCACGCGCGCAAGAAAGTAGCCTTCCTTTGCCTTGTAGCCAAGGCAACGCGCTCTTGCGAGGTTTGTCGGCTTGTCAATCCTCACCACAGTGCCAAGCTTTCTCCACTCCCTTATCCTTCTTCTGTATATGTCCGCCCTCTGTCCGTATTCCTTCTGGAAAGCTTCCTGTATGTACTTGTAAATCCCCATCCAAATCACCGCGTTGTGCTTTTGCGAATCTGCCTTCCGTTCGGGCAACGACCCCCACATCCAAAAGGCACTCTGTTCTTGTTCAAAACATATAATAAGCTAAGCTTCCGCGGCTTGAATCGTTCGGCGCTAAAGCCTGAAAGCCCTCTCCCTGTATATTATGGCGTCGCCAGCCACAGTGCGCTTTCCAAGCCTTAAAACAAGACCATCCTCGTCGCGCGCAAAGCTGCCGGAAATTACCGCTTCGCCCCTGCTTGCCTTGGCAAATGCCCCGCCGTCCATCTTGGCGATTTCTTCAAGGGCGAACCTCACAGTCTGCGTCATGGGTATGCGCAGCTTGTGCCCACCGGCAGTCAGGGTAAGGTGCTTGTGGTCTATGAAAATCCTTCCGCAAGCCCCGTTCTTCATGAAAAGCTTTATCTCCGCCTTGGCTTCCTCTATTTTCCTTCTAAGCCTTGCTTTGGAGAGGCGCTCCATAGAGCTGGCAACCAATTTTTTGAGCGCAGAAATCTGCCGCCTCGTCCTGGAAAGAAGCGCATGCGCCCCCTTTTGCTTGGACTGCCTCAGCCTGCGCAGTTTTCCTATCCTCTCTTCGCATCTGCGTGCTTCCTTTCCGAATGCGATGATGGCGCTTCTTGTTTCAATGGCATCAAAGCTCTCCTGCGCATCCTGCATCCTGCCGAGCTGAAGCGCCATCTTCTCAAGCGAGTCGCGCAGCTCCTCAAATTCCCCAGCCCACTCCTCTTTGCTTTGCGCCAGCGCCGCCCCCGCAGCCGCCCTTGCCGCTAAGGCAAGCTCGCCTTCAAGGGTTTCCGCAAGAATTGCGGTCTCATTGAGTTCAAGGTCAGAACCCTTTCCGATTTTCTTCTGCGCAACCTCAATCTTCGCCCCTATGCTTTCCAGCTTCTCATAAAAGCCCGCGCCAGCTTCCGCTTCTGCCAGGAATTCCTCAAGCACCATATCTGTTTCCTTTTCAAGCCGGTGATAGGTGTTTCTACATTCCGTTATGGCATCTGCACTGGAATGCGACTGCTGAAGCGCACTGCGCGCAAGAGTTCCGCCTCTGGTCGCCACTGGCATAAGCGTGTTGTATGCGGTTGCTCTTAATAAAGCTAACCTTGGCGCCGTCGCGTCCGTCGCTCAGCCTTTCACAACCCCGATGGGCACAAGCCTGGCGACTATATCGCTTAAGCCCGCCGCCGCGACTGAGGCAACCACCTCGTCAACATTCTTGTATGCGCCTGGCGCCTCTTCTGCAAGAAGCTCTGCTTCGGTCGCCTTCACCATTATTCCGCGCGAGGCAAGCTCTCCTTGTATCTGCGCGCCTTTCCATCTATGAATCGCCTGCTTTCTGCTCATCGCCCTTCCAGAGCCGTGGCAGGACGAACCAAAAGAGTTCTTCATCGCCCCTTCCCTTCCAACAAGGACATAGGATGCGGTCCCCATGCTTCCCGGTATCATCACCGGCTGCCCTATTTGGCGGTAGCAGGAGGGCAACTCCTTCCTTCCAGCGGCGAAAGCCCTCGTGGCGCCCTTGCGATGCACGCAAAGCATCCTTCTCTGCCCCTCAACTTCGTGCTCCTCAAACTTCGCGATGTTGTGGCAGACGTCATAGACAAGGGTCATCTGCTCGCCAATCCCCCTGCCAAAGACCTGCTCAAAGGTTTCCCTCACCCAATGCATCATGATGTGCCTGTTGCAAAATGCGTAATTGACCGCGCAGCGCATCGCCTTTATGTAGCGCTCTGCCTCCGGCGAGTTTATTGGGGCGCAGCAAAGCTCCCTGTCCGGAAGCTCAATTCCGTATTTGCGCGAGGCGGAAAGCATCTCCCGCAGAAAGTCGTCGCAGACCTGGTGGCCAAAGCCCCTGCTCCCGCAATGTATCATCACTGCGACATTCCCTTTTTTCAGCCCGAACCTTTCCGCAATGTCCGGAAGCATTATCTCAGAAACTTCCTGAAGCTCAACAAAGTGGTTCCCTGCGCCGACCGTGCCAAACTGCGGCAAGCCCCTTTGTTTTGCCTTGTCTGAAACAACAGAGGGGTCCGCGCCTTCCATCCTGCCGTTTTCCTCCGTCCTTTCCTTGTCCTGAGACGTGCCATATCCCCTCTCAACAGCCCAATC
>JAOAJL010000008.1 GCA_026414185.1 Microcaldota archaeon
AGATGTGTATAAGAGACAGCCCCAATCCCCCCGCCATCCCTTGTAGTTTGGAACTACACCCCGCCATCTCCAAATGACACCAACGATATAACTTGCTTCACCTACTGGAATTCCACGGTTGACCTTTCAAAAGCCTACATAAACTTCACCTCAAGAGCCTACCTCTTCCAGCAGGAAAGGGCTCTGAATGCCACCTCAACTTGGGTAAATCAGACCTTCAACTCCTCCTATATGCAGGCAGGGCCTGCCCAGTGCAACATAACCGTGCAGGACGTTTTGGGTCAGCAGACAGTCTCTTCAATAAACTTCACGTTGGCGGACAGGAAGCCGCCGGTTCCCTATGCAATCTACTACGAGCCAAACACATCTGCCTCGCTTGACCCGAACGTGACAATAAACGTTTCTGCCAACCTCACGGAATATACGGATGTTGACGCGGCAATCCTGTATTATTCTTCTGACGGAATAACCTACCTTGCCGTCCCGATGGCAAGGGTTTCAAACTCGTCAGACTGGTTCTTGTACAGGGCAAGCTTCACCCCCGAGGAAGAGGCAAACTACTCAATAAAGGTCTATGCCAACGACACTCTTGGAAATGCCAACACAAGCAGCCCAATCAAGATACCCGTGTTCTATGACTGGACATGGGAGCGGTCCCCCGCCTCATTCGGCTCTGTCGGCACCACTCCCGGAAACAACACTTCCCTTATGAACCTGGCAATCCACGTCACAGGAGACAGGGGGCTTTCCTTCCGCGTGAAGTCTGACTACGGTTCGGCGGACGGCGGCAGGATATACTACAACGGAACGCCGGAGGACACCCTGCTTGGCTCTCCCCTCTACAACATAAGCGCAGGGCAGTCAATAGTCATCCCGATAAGCGCAACAGCCCGCCTGACAGGAGGGGTAATCCCGATAACCTTCACAATAACGGCGCAGAACTCTTCTGCAACTCCGCTTTCCAACACGACAACAGGGACTCTTGTTTCAACAAACGAGTCCATCTTCCTTTTCGCAGAGTTTGTAAGCCCGCCCACTTCCGTGGTGCAGGGGCAGACTGGGGTAAGCATAACCTCAAAGGTCACAAACTACGGGCTTGATGGAACTGCCACAGGCACAGCACTCTTGTGGACACTGCCATCCGGCTGGAGCACATTTGAGCCTCTGACAATCAACATAGGAAATCTTGCCCCAAGCACAAGCTACACCTCAACACTCAACCACATCTCCATAGACTCAGCCGCACCGGCAGGAAGCCAGCCTGTTTCAGTGCATACTACCTGCAATGAAAACAGCAGCTACACTGCCATCACCTATGTCAATGTCGTCTCCACGGGCCCGGGACCATCCCCCGGACCTTCTCCAAGCCCCGGAGGCGGCGGTGGCGGAGGAGGCGGCGGGGCGCCGGCGCCATCCACAGCCCCTGCAAACATCACTCCAAAGAAGGTGGAAAAGCCGCTCACGAAGGAGCAGAAGAGCCAGCTTTTCTCCACCCTTGCCACCTATGAACTGGTGAGGGGCAGGGACTCCACCTTTGACCTCGTGATAGCCAATCCCCTCCCCTCCACGCTCTACAACGTCACCATAAATGTCTCAGGCTATCTCTACCAATATCTCCGACTTGACCCCTCCTTCATCCCAGCCATACCGGCAGGGGAAAACAGGACGGTCAAGATATACATAGAGGCGCCGAAATACTTCTCGGAAGGGACATTTACCCTCTACTTTGACATAAGCGGCTTCTCAGTCACCCAGGATGAATCCACCATTACCACCACAAACATAAAGGAAAGGAGGACCGTTGAGCTTAAGATACTGGAAATGACGCGCCAGCAGGCTTACGACCTAATCTCAGAGGCATACAAGATAAAGAAGCAGCTTGAGGAAGCTGGCGTCTTCACAGGGCAGGTAGTCAATCTCTTTGAGGACAGCATTTCTGCCTATTCATCGGACAAGTTCGCCACCCTCTCCTCAAACCTCCAAAAGATGAAAAGTATAAGAAACGCAGCCATCGTGGCAAAAGAGCGGCTTGCCCTCCTCAAGGAGAAGATTGACATGGCTGAGTCGGAGGACATAAGGGTTCCGCAGTCCACGAGGCTCTATTCTCTTGCAGCAGCTGCGTTTGAAAGGGGAGACTATGAAAGTGCCATGATGAGGATAAGCGAGGCGGAGCTGACTTACGCCCTTGAAACCAACCAGGGCTTCTCCCTCTCCGCATTTCTCAAGCGATACTGGGTGCAGATTTCAACAGGCTTTGTCATCCTAATCGCCATCAGCTTCATAGTATTTGTGGATGTGAGGTTCTGGATGATAGACAACGAGCTTTCGCAGCTCACAAACGAGGAGAACATCGTCCTTGGGCTGATAAAGGAGGTTCAGAATGACTACTTTGAGAAAGGCAAGCTTTCCACCTCTGAATACACCTCATCAGTGCAGCAGTATGATTCCCGGCTTTCCAAGATAATTGAGAGAAAGGTGGAGCTTGAAACCTTGAAGAAGAACTACTTCAACCTGAAAAGCAAGGCTGCGCGGAGGCTTGACGAGAAGGCTCGGCTTGAGGAGCTGATAAAGCAGCTTCAGAAAGACTACCTTGAGGAGGGCAAGATGGACACCCGGGTTTATGAGAACCGGATGAGAAGCTACCTGGCAAGACTCTCGGAAGTTGAGGAGCAGATTGCGGTAAGCGAGGCAGAAGAGAGGATAAAAAAAGAGACAAGCTGGCTTGACGTCTTCAAGAAAGCGCCACCCGAGGCAGGCGCGTGATTCATAAAAAGAAAAGGGAGAGAGGCGGGCTTTCTGTCGGTTTTCGGCAGGCGCCCTTTTTGCCCTGCCTTGCGCCTCCTCATTCAGATTCAGTATTTCCGATGCTTCGGAAAGCAGTCTCTGCAATAGACAGGCCTTCCTTCCGTCGGCTTGAACGGGACTTCGCACTCCTTGCCGCAGTCACTGCAGATTGCCGGGTGCATCTCTCGCGGGGCTCCGTATCCGCCTCGCCTTCCGCCTTTTCCTCCGTATCTGTCCCCTTCGTCTCCGTAACCCATTTTTTCACCTATTTTTTTGTTTTCCGGGAATTCTCTCGCTCAAAGCACCGCTTAGAACAAGTTTGGGTTTGTGCCCCCATTCTATCCCGGCATATAGGCTTTGAACTGACCGATTTATAAAGTATTGTCCTTTTGCGCAAGGCGGCACAGTCAATTCTGGGAGAATCCGCCCCCCATCATTTCCATAAGAGCCGCTGCCATTGCCTTCTTGTGATACTCCTCTGCCTTCGCCTCGTCACCTATCTGCTGGAAAATTTTTCCCAAAGTAATCAAAGCCGTCGAATCCGCAGCACCGAGCCTTTCTATATGCAAAAAGTCTTCAGCCGCTTGCCGCAGATAGCCGGTTGCCTCGCCTTGGCCGGCTTGCTCCGCCAACTGCAAGCTTGTAAATGCGCGGGCAAACCGATAGGACGGCTCGTCCGTGTTCAGCCTAATTGCCTCTGAAAGAAAGGTGTGCGCACCCTTGAAATTTTCCAGAAACAGCTCAGTAATCCCTGCCTCGTAGTGCACTTCCGGATCACTGGGAAGAAGCTCAAGAGCCTTTCTGAATGCCTCCCGCGCCTTCTCATAGTTTTTCTGCATAGCCGGTGCCTTGCCTTGTCTCTCAAAAATTATAGCCAGCTGTGTGCACACGTGCCCAAGCGTCCTGTAGCATTCCGCAGTAGCAAAGCCGTTTTTTATTGCGTTTTCAAAAAAGGATGCTGCGGAAAGGAAGTGCTCTGCAAGCTCATCGTGCGTTTTTGACTGCCATAGTCCAGCCTTCAAGGCGACAATGCCCATGCAGTAGGAAATCTGCGCCTTCTCATAGAGCTCTCTTGCCTGCTTCTTTTCCTTCTCAGTGGCATTCAGAGGCGGCTTGAAGTCGTCTTCCACCTTAACTTCAAAAAAAGTCAGCTCCTTTACGCCGTTTCTTTCAAGCAAAACGGGAAAGCGGAGAACCCTTTCTTTCCTCTGCCCACTGCCATCTGGCGGTTTTTCCATCCCTTTTTGCTTCATGTTATTCAATATGGGGGCAGGCGAATATAAATCAATGCTCATTCGCCGATAATCTTTATTATGACCCTTTTCTTTCTCTGCCCATCAAACTCCCCGTAGAACACCTGCTCCCACGGACCCAAGTCGGGCTTCCCGTTGGTGATGGGAAGGATCACCTGATGCCCCAGCAGAAGGCGCTTAAGGTGCGCATCCGCGTTGCTTTCGCCGGTATGGTGGTGCAGGTAGTGCGGATTTTCCGGGGCAATTTTCTCGCTCCACTCCATTATATCAGCCCAAAGACCCGCCTCGTAGTCATTCACGAAAACCGAGGCGGTTATGTGCATGGCTGAAACAAGGCAGAAGCCCTCCTTTACCCCGGATTTTTCAACGGCGGCAAAAACAGCATCGGAAATAGGCACTATCTCCTTGCGCTTTTTCGTGTTCATCCACAAGTATTCCGTGTAGCTTTTCACATCCACCACCCGATTAGCCATCTACCGCTTGCTTATTATTTTTTATCTTGCCATCATTAGCCTTATGCTTGATTCAGCGCTTGTCAACTACTGGGGCTTTATAGCGCTTCTTTTCGCGCTTTCGGTGGCAGTGGGCAAGGTGGCGGGCCCAATCTTCGTCAGGATTCTTGAAAAGGCGGCAAGCAGGACAAGAAGCACCCTTGACGACAGGATAATTTCGTCAATAAAGGGGCCAATAGAATCCTTCTTCTTCCTGGTAGTCTTCTACTTTCTCCTCCACTACTTTCCCCAGCTTTCCGAAGCGGCGGCTTTCCTTGAGCGCTATACCTATGCGATACTGCTGGTCATCACCACCTACCTTCTCTCCGAGGCGTCTGGTGCGGTGATAAGGTGGTATTACGAGGAGGGGCACAAGACAAGCCACTTGAAATTTGACCTGTCGCTTCTCCCGTTCGTCCGCAAGGTTACGAAGCTGCTGATATATCTTATCGGGCTTACCGCAGCTCTCTCCGCAACCGGCTTTGATGTCACCGGGCTAATCGCGGTCACATCAATCGCAGGGCTGATTATCGGTCTTGCAAGCCAGGAAACCCTCGCCAACATATTCGCAGGCATCGCCCTCCAGCTTGACCGGCCTTACCGCTATGGGGACTATATCCGCCTGCCGCCTCCGTCAAATGATGTTGCCATAGTCCGCAAAATCGGCATGCGCTCCACGCGGCTTGAGGACATGTTCCACAACACGATAATAATCTCAAATTCAGAATTTGCGAAAATGCGCGTGACGAATTTCTCCCTTCCTGACGACGTGCTAATTCTGCCGGTGCAGGCGGAAGTCCCGACCGGCTGCGACCTTCAGAGGCTCCACAAAAAGATAGCGGCGGCTTTCGCAAAGGAAAAGCCGGAGGGGCTTCTGTCCGACAGGAAGCACACGATAACTGTGGATGCGGTGCGCGGCGGAACAATGACGATAACCGTTTCCATCTGGGCGAGAGGCTACCAGAACACCCCGCGGATAAGGCATATCGCGAACTTGGCGATAGCGGACTTCTTAAGCGGAAGAAAGTAGGTCATCAACATGGAGGGCTTTGCCTTTCCGCACAAAAGAAAGCTACAGGGAATTCTCCTTCTTCTGCTTGCTGCGACTGTCTGGGGCTCAACCTTTGCAGTGGTGAAAAGCACCCTCTCATCTTTTCAAGCCTTTGCCCTCCTTGCCATGCGGTTTTCGCTTGCCACGGCTCTTCTTGGCGCGTATCTTGCCCTGCGCAAGAAAAAGCCAGAAACTGCGGATTTGAAGCGCGGGGCAGTGCTTGGGGTTTTCCTCTTCGCCGGCTACTCTGCGCAGACAGTCGGGCTCTACTTCACCACCGCCACAAACAGCGCATTCATCACCGGATTGATTGTCGTCATAGTCCCCCTTCTTTCCGCCGCCGTCCTGCGGAGGATGCCAGAAAAACAGGTCTGGGCTGCCGCTCTGCTTGCGCTTGCCGGACTTTATTTTCTTGCCGGTGTGGAAACGACAAATGCGCTTGGCGATGCCATAACCCTGCTTTGCGCCCTGGCATTTTCCTTCCACATACTCTATACTGGTAAATGGGCCGGCTCTTCTTCTCCGCTTTCCCTTCTTTTCGCCCAATTTTTCGTCACTTCCCTCTTTTCCTGCGTAGCGGCAGGTGCTCTTGGGGAATTTCCGCAAGCCTATCCGCTGGGGGCGGTGGGCGCTATTGCCTTTCTTGCCATCGCGGCAACCATCATTGCGCAGTGGGCGCAGCTTAAGGCGCAGGCGCTCATAGACGCGCCGACAGTGGCAATCCTTCTTCTTTTTGAGCCCATCTCCGCGGCAGTTTTCGGATTTCTGCTTCTTGGGGAAACTCTCAGCGCCGCGAAATCCGCAGGCGCCCTGCTGATACTGCTTGCCATGCTTCTTGCCGGGCTTGGGACGAATAAGAAAAGGATTTTAAAGATTAAAAAAGGGAAACTGTAGGATGATGGGATATGGGGTGATTCTTTGCTTTTGTTCCAAACTCATAAAAAGGAAGAGAAAAAAGACCCGCTATTCAACATAGTTCCGATAAAAAAGCAGAACGTTGTTGGGTTGGAACTTATACCGGGATGGAATGCGTCTTCTTCAGGGGATTACGGGATAGATCTGGGCTCAAAGTTCTTCGTTAAGTATGGAGATGCGTATATCAGCGCAAGTCCGGTCGTGAAGATAGCCAAAGGGGGGAAGGTGGAGCTAACCGGCCTTTTTTGCCTTTCTCTGCCGACAGGAAGTCTCATTGTTGACTACAGCAAGCTTGCCGGGGTTGGAATAACTTTAAAGTCAAACACCGGCATAGGAATCACCTATTCCAAAAGGTTGGATGAGATACTGACTGGAAACTATCACTTTGAGGTTTCTGGTCTTGGCGGGCCGGCGGGAGATGTATATTCCATTGCAAAGCTTTTCAAAGCACTCAAGGCCGGCGGCGCAAGCATTTCTACTTGGATTTCTGGCTTAAAAGGAATAGCCGATTTTATCTACTCCATCTTCAAACCGATTGTTGAGTCAATAGGCTCGTTTATAACCGAAAAACCCGCCCCTCCATCCAAAGAGACCCTTGACAAGCTTCATAATCCTTCGGACAGCAATCCGCTGACCATAACGGAGTGCCTTTCCATTCTCCAGTGGGAAGGCTGTTCCAAAGAAGACAGAACCGATGCCGCCACAATGCTTTCCGTGCTTCTTATGGCAGACCTCTATAACTTAGGAAGCGGAAAAGACAGCAAGCTGTCGCTTTCGGATTGGGACAAGCTCATGCCAATCCTCCAGAAAAACAGGGAGTTTTTTGGCTCCTCGCTTGGAGAAATAGAACAGGTTTTGGATGCAATTAGGCTGGGAGCCCCATCAGGAGCGGCATTTACTCCATTCAGCGGGGGTCTTGTAGGGAACATAGCAAACGCTCTGCTTGGAAGCATTTTCAACGTGGAAGAATACACCCTTGTCCTTCCACGTCTTTACAAGCTTTTGAACCTCTTTGACGGCGTTTTCAGTTTCAGAAATACAAAAAATGCAGAAGGCTTTTTCGGCAAAATAGGCGGATTTTTTTTGGATGTCATTAATATGCCCCTGCAGCTGGCAAGCAACCTGTGGTCAGCCGTAAGTCCGTTGCAGAGAAAAAGCGACGTACGGGCGGACAAGGTCAAAGAAAACATTAGAAGCAAACTTGAGTGGAACGAAGCCACGCTTAGAAAAGGCGGCGAGAAGATAACCGAGCAAGAGCGCATCCAGCTTTACAGCAATCTCATTTACCTTACAAACATGCTCCCCCTTCTTGCGACATCCGGCGATTCGCAGCTTGAAGAGCTGGCTGAAAGGATAACAAAGCACATCACAGGCGACAAAAAGAACTCTACATTCTATAGCGTGCTCATGGCTCGCATGACGCGGGCAGAGATAGGGACGGAGAAGGAAAAGGGTTCCCTCATGTGGAAGCTTGCCAATGCCAAAACAGACAAGGAAAAGCAAGATGCTATTGACAAACTTAATAGTGCTTTCACCTCTCTCAACAATATCTACCTGAGGCTCCAAAGTATAGGATACGAAGGCTTGGACAAGAGCCTGGCAATTGAGCTTGCAAGGGAAAAAATGTTTATAAGGCGCCATCTTGAGTATCTGAACAAGATAAGGAAAAAAATGAAGCTTGAAGATCAAATTCCTGATTGGAAGGAAGTGGGCAACACCCTCAAAAATTTCTATAATGACTTGCAAAGCGGAAAGGCAGCTGAAATGTGGAAAAAAGTCGCAAATATCTTCAAATCAGGCAACTTTTACAGCTCCACGCTTACGAAGGAGGAAGAGGAAGCAATGACGTATGTCATGTCTCTTGCCGCCTATGCTGAAAAATACAGCGTTCTTGGGGATCTTCTTGAAAGCTGGTCGGGCAAGCAGGACCAAAACCTTGCCAAGCAAGCTTTCAATTCACTGATAAAACTCATTGAAAGCGAGGCAAAGGAGGGGAACTTTGAACATCTGTTCTATTTGCAGGCTTTTGACAAACTCTTCCCAAACATAGTCAAAAATTATGAGGGCAGTGAAGTGCTGGAAGATGCGATTGAAAAGTATGTAAAGGACATGACGGTTTCGGCAGGCGACCTGAAAAGCCAGGATGCGCGCCAGCTTTTTTTCAACGGATTTTATCTCTCATTGAATCTCATCTACGGGCTATGCCAATTTACAAATTTCAGCGCAATTGACAACAAAACTCTCAAGGAATGGGCAACGGAAAAACTGCCCGATGCACTGCGGACGCTTTACGAAGTTATCAAATCATCAAAAGACGCAGGCAATAGTTCCGATTATGATGCAGCGTGCAGTTTGCTCTACAATGCGACCATGGTTGCACAGCCAATAGCAAACAGATACGGCGTGAATATCTTCAGCGGCTTTAGCGGATCTGAACTGACGATGCTCAGAAATGAGATTGGCTATTGGATAGCTGCCAAAACGAAAAGCTTGCAGGAGCAGTCCAAAAAATGAATCCTCTGCTTTGGCCTGCCGAATCTCCAACCAGGTGCTTATCCAATGACCGACATCACCATCATCCTTCCGACCAAAAACGAGGCGGGCTGCATAAGCAAGACTCTTGAGAGGCTCGCCCAAGAGCTTTCCCCAAGCGGGCTTGATTACGAAGTTTTGGTTGTTGATGACGAAAGCACAGACGGCACGCAGGAAGCGGTTGAGAAATTCGCGCAAAAGGACTCGCGGGTCCGGCTAATCCGCCATCCGGCGCCACACGGCTTTGGATATTCGGTCCGGGATGCCTTGCAAGCCGCAAAGGGCAGGCTTGCGGTAATAATGATGGCTGACCTTTCAGACGACCCAGCTTTCATTCCGCCCATGTGGGAAAAGCACAAGGAAGGGTATGACGTGGTGGTCGGCTCGCGCTTCATGAAAGGCTCAAGGCTCCGCAGCTACCCGATTTTGAAGCTGATTTCCAACCGCCTTTTCAACATTGCGGTCATGGTCGCCTTCCTCACCCCGATTTCGGACACCTCAAACAACTTCAAGGCTTTTGATGCGCAAAAGGCAAGGCAGATTGCCTTGGAGTCGCAGGGCTTTGAGGCGGGGGCGGAGCTTATGCTCAAGATGCTTCTTTCAGGAGCGAAAATCGCCCAGATACCGGTAAGCTGGTCTGACAGGTCTGACGGAAAAGCGAAATTCAGGCTTTCAGGCGTGTTTTTAAAGTATTTTCTCCTATTCCTCAAAATGCTCAAGCTTGCGTATGTTGACAGGCTGGTGCTTGGCAGGAAAGTGGTCGCATGAAACTCTGTGTCGTCGGGATAGGCAGGGTCGGACTGCCTCTCGCCCTCTATTTTGCCGCTCACGATGTTGAAACAATAGGGCTTGACATAGACAGGGAAAAGATAGAAAAGCTGAAGGCTGGGAAGATGCCATTCTTGGAAGAGGGGGCGCCGGAAATCCTCAAAAAGACTGTCGGCAAGACCTTCTTCCCCACTGATGACTTTTCCAGCATAGCAAAATGCGACGCGGTGATACTCACCCTCGGCACTCCGGTTGATGAGTTTTTGAATCCGGACTTTTCGCAGATACAGGCATCGCTTGACAGCATGCTCCCGTTTGTCAAGAAAGGGCAGACTCTCATCCTGCGGAGCACTGTTTCTCCAGGCTCAACCGAATACGTCCGGTCATATATAGAGAAAAAGACGGGCTTTGAGTGCGGAAGGGACTTTTACCTTGCCTTCTGCCCGGAGAGGATAGCGGAGGGCAAAGCTATGCGCGAGCTTGAGGAGCTGCCGGAGATAGTCGGCGGGATTGACGAAAAAAGCGCGAAGAAGGCGATGGAAGTTTTCAGGTCAATAGGGAAGGAGGCATATGAAACCACGGCGCTCAATGCGGAGCTGCTGAAGCTTTTCACCAACATGTACCGCTATATCAATTTCGCAATAGCAAATGAGTTTATGGTAATCGCGGAGGAGTGGGGGGCGAATATTTACGAGATTGTTGAGCTTTCAAACCGCAACTACCCGCGCGGCGGCCCGCGGCAACCCGGCTTTGCGGCCGGGCCCTGCCTCTTCAAAGACGGCTTTTTTCTTATGGAAAAAATACCGTTCCCTGACCTGATTTCAACCGCTTGGAAGGTGAATGAGGGGCTGCCCGCCTACCTCGTGGCGAAAGCAGCCAAGTTAAAATCTATAAAGGGAAAAAAGGCGGCGATACTGGGGATGTCGTTTAAGGCAAACAGCGACGATACGCGCGCCTCGCTTTCCTACAAGGTCAAAAAGCTTTTTGCCAAGGAGATGGCAGAGGTGCGGACGCACGATGTCTATATAGACGGACCGGATTTTGATTCCGCGATAGCCGGCGCGGACTTCCTTGTCATCGCAACTGCGCACAACGAGTATCGCAAGCCTCTTGAGCATTATCGGAAGCTTCTTGCCAAAAATGCGGTCATAATAGACATCTGGAATGTCTTTGGCAGAAAGTCAGTGGTTTTCCAAATTTAGGGTGTTGTGATGGCGCGGGTTTTGGTCACAGGCGGAGCCGGATTTATCGGCAACAATGTCGTGCGGCGGCTGCTGGAGCAGGGGCACGACGTGGCAGTTGCGGACAATCTCTCCAAGGGCGACATCGCCAATGTGGATACTGCAAAAGTGAGGCTGATAAAGGCGGACCTGTGCGACGCCTCTCAGGTGCGCGGCATCCTTTCGGACGTTGAATACTGCTTCCATTTCGCCGCAAAAATAGGCGGAATAGGCTACTTCCACAAATACCCAGCTGAGATAATCCGCGACAACACTCTGATGTATTCCAATCTGCTGGACGAGGCTCTGCGCTCAAGGTCTTTCAAAAAGATGGTCTACATCTCCTCCTCCATGGTCTTTGAGCGCACAAGGCGTTTTCCCTCAAAAGAAGAGGACATCTTTGCCTCTCCGCCGCCGATAACGCACTACGGCTTTTCAAAGCTCATAGGGGAGTATTACTCAACGGCATATCAGCTCCAATACGGGCTGAAATACACCATCTATCGCCCCTTCAACGCATACGGGCCGGGCGAGGTGCCAGAAAAAGAAGTCGGAATTGCGCACGTAATTCCGGACCTGATAAAAAAGGTGGCGATTGACCGCCAGTATCCTGTTGAGATACTTGGCAGGGGGGACCAGGTGCGCGCATACACCTACGTCACGGACATTGCGGATGCGATTTCCACCCTCACATTTGACAGGCGCACGGACAACAGTGACTTTAATGTCGCAAACCCGAAAGCCTACACGGTGCTTGCGCTTTTGAGGAAAATATGGAGGATGTGCGGGCAGAAGGGCAAGCCGCTTAAAGTCAGGCACCTGCCCGCTTTCAAGGACGACGTGAAAAAGCGCATCCCTTCCGCGAGGAAGATTTTCGCGCTTGGCTGGAAGCCAAAGGTTGAAATTGACGAGGGGCTGCGAAGGACATACGAGTGGATAATAAGCAGGCAGAGGAAGTCGGGCTGAAAAGGCTAGTGCTTGGCGGCTTGGCTGCCCGGGCGATGGCTGGATTTATGGAATATGCTGAAAAGATAAGGCAGAATGCAGGGACAGTTCTCTTTGCCCTTGTCTCCATCTTCATCCTCTACTCATCATCCGCATTTCTCTCCAAGCTTCAGCAAATCCCTTCTCCCCTTTATGGCGGCGACTACTATAATGGGCTTGGCGGCGTGATTCACATTGTTGACGGCGGAAACCCGCTGGAATCAGCGCAGATGGCAGGGCAGGTTCCATGGGTGCCTTGGCTCTATCACCTCTGCGTTGCCATTTTTGCGAAAATCAGCTCCCTTCCGCCGATGAGGGCGCTTATTGATTTTGCCCTCGTCATTGACGTGCTTTCGCTTGTTGCGGTCTATCTTGTCGTGCGCGAATTTTCAAAGAATCCCTACCTTCCCGCCGTTTTTGCCCTCCTTTATTTTTCCTTAGGGCATCATCCTTCATTCAAATACTCCTCCTTCTCCTTCCTTGTCATCATGCCATTTTTCGGGCTTGCCCTCTTCCGATTTGCCAAAGAGCCGTCGCTTGGGAGGGCTGCGCTGGCAGGCGTCTTTCTCGGGCTTGCCGCGCTTTCAAACACTCAGGCTTTTTTTGCGGCTTTCCTGCTTTTTTCCTGCTGTGCTTTGCTTTTCCTTGCCCCCCGCCTTGCATCCTTCAAGCCCCTGCGCCTAAATCCGGACAGGCAGAGCCTCGCCGCCGCGAAGCTGTGGGCAGTAGTCTTCATGCTCGGCTTTGCGATTTCCCTTCTTTTCTGGTTCAAGCCGATATTCGTCTACCGCGGGAACACGCCAAACGACATACAGAACATAACTACGCCGGACGTGCGGAACCCGGCGATTCTCTGGTCCAGCATCCAAAGCTATGTCTTTTTGGTGCTCCTGCCCTTCCAGTCGGGCTACCTCTGGATTTTTTCCCTGCTCAGTCTGGCAGGCATCTACCATGCCTACGGGCACAGAGGCGAAACTGAATCCAAATTTGCCCTCGCAGTTCTTGTCGCATGGCTTTTCGCGATTATCCACCCGATCTTCACGCTCCCCCTCCTGCAGATGCATTTTGTCAACTTTATGCTAAGCGACCAGATTTACCCCTTTGCGGTTCTTGTGCTTCTTTCCATCGGCGCCGATGCGATTTTCCAGTATGCGAAAGGAAAGGGCGCCCTCCTGCCCCCGGCAATCCTCGCGGCGCTATTTCTCGCCGCTTTCCTATCATACACTGGCTATATGCAAGCCCGCCAGGACGACCAGTGGAGCAGGGTTGGCATGACGCCTCTTTCGCCCCCCTTTGTGGAGCTTTCAGACTGGATTCGCTCCAACACCGATGTGAATGACGTATTCCTCACCAACAACGAGGAAGGGTTTGCCATGAATGCGCTTTCAGGAAGGAAGGTAGTCGCCTACCGGCGCACTCACGCAAGCCCGTATGTGAACATGAACGAGCGTATGGCTGATGTCGCAGTGATGGCATACGGCACCAATGACGCAGTCCGCCTCTCCTTGCTTGACAAATACGGCGTCAGATACCTGCTTTGGAGCGCAAACTGGGTGCGTAACGAGTTTTCATTTGACTCAAACGGGCAGCTTGTGGGGTTCTTTGACCCGCTTTCCATACCAGCAAATTCCACAAACCGGCGCTATTGGGATGAGAATGGCGTTAAGTATATTGAATATGCCTTTCCGATGGACCCGGCCCCCCGCCAGGGCGTGCCCGTATATAATCAGCTTGTTGCGCTGCCTGCCAACTTTTCCTCCCAGCCCCTCTCCCCGCAAATCTACTCGCATTTCACTCTCGTAAAGACCATCAGCGCAGACGGGCAGGACATCTTCAGGATTTACGAGAGGAAGAAATGAAAGCAAAAGGAAGAGATGGGGCGCCCTCTTCCGCCCTGCAAAGCGTTTTGCTCAGAAGCTACTCCGCCGGGTCATCGCCTCGCGGCTAACCCACTGGAGCGGTATCATCATTGCGAACTTCCAATGAGACGGGAAGAATTTAATACAGCACTATGACCGGCTCGGTGTATCTCCTTATTGAGCCTTCATTCAGCCTTCTTCTGAGCATCTCATCCATCATCTGCTTGCAGACATCCGCCGGCTCGGCAAGCCATCCCAGATGCAGATTCAGGCGGATTATCCTGTCGGGCACCATGTGCCGCGTGCTTTTTGGGGGCATCAGCCTGCCTGCAAGCGTTTCTTCCACTATCTCCCTTTTCGTGTATAATCTGCGGTAAAACGCCGCATAGCCTGCATCCAGATACTCTTCCACCCGGTCGTCCGCGATATACTGGACGCCCTGACCGTTGAGCGAAGCCATGAAAGCCCGCTGATGCGAAATCACGGATGAGAGCTTTCGCTCCGTGGAGTTGTACAAGAAGCAGATTCTTTTGCCATTGTTTTTCTTCACATACATGAAAGTGCCGTTCAGTGCCTCAAGCTCGCGAATGCCCGTTT
The DNA here is from genome assembly GCA_026414185.1 of Microcaldota archaeon. Lineage (GTDB taxonomy): Archaea > Micrarchaeota > Micrarchaeia > Anstonellales > Anstonellaceae > UBA10161. The sequence continues at coordinate 14,455 of JAOAJL010000008.1, forward strand.
CAAAATCCACAGCCTCAGGCTTGAAGCCAGCTATCTCCGCTGGCTGGATGGCTTTGCTTACCGGGAACCAGCTTCCGACTTTTATTGAGTCGCTTTCATAGTCTATAATCTGGCAGGCGGCATTTGGGCATTTTATTGTGTCAAGCACCCTCTTGCGGTGGTTGCCGTCAATAACGATGTAGTGCTTCCTTTCCACTATTATCGGGTCAACAAGCCTGCCCATGTTGAGCATTGCTTCGCGAAGCTTCTGAAAATTGTAAGGGATTGTTTCCTCGTGCTGCTTCAGCTTTTCCGTCTCTACTATCTGGAGCCTGGATATTATTTCCTCTGCCAGCATTTTGCGCCTCCCACTGCCCCAAATTCGGGGATGACTTTTAAATACCCCACGTTTTGCCTCAGCCGCTGTTAACCACATCATCTTTTCATCAGCGGTTGTTCATCTCCTCATAGGCAGTTCTGATTTGGGGCAAGCAATTTAAAGACACGCCGGCTTGTTCAATCCAGTAGCGGGAGGTGGGCGGATGGTCTCAGAGCTTATATTTTATCTTCTCAAGGCAGGCGCGCATAAGGAGCCGAAGAAGATAACCACCGTTGAAGTTGCCGAAGCGCTTGGCATATCCCAGCAGACCGCAAGCCGCAAGCTCATCGCGCTTGAGAAAGCCGGGGAAATTGTCAGGCAGGGTGGGAAAATAGCCATGACCGAAAAGGCACTCGCCTCTGTGCGCCGCTGCGTCGCGGAAGCGATTTCCGCCCTTGAAGGCTCAAGCATCGTCTTCAACGGCAAACTCACCCACGGCGTAGGCGAGGGCGCCTATTACTGCAGCCAGGAAGGGTACGTGCGGGGATTCAGGCAGAAGCTTGGCTTCAAGCCATTTCCAGGCACGCTGAACGTCATCATACCGCCCGAGGAGATAGAAAAGAGAATCAACCTTCGCCTGCAAAAGCCGATAGAGATAGACGGGTTCAAGAAGGGCAACAGGACATTTGGGAAGATAGCTGCTTACCGCTGCACCATAAACGGCTTGCCGGGAGCAATAGTCTTCCCCGAGCGCTCGCTTCACGGCTTGCAGGTGCTTGAAGTGGTTTCAGAGCACAACCTCAAAAGGAAGCTGGGGATTGACGAGGGGGCAAGCGTGCGGATTGAGGTTGTCTAAGACCAGGAATCAAGCCTTGTCTGAGCCCCTGCCTCCTCCATCCTCTTGCGCACGCTTTCGCAGGTGCGGCGCACTCTCTCTTCGGAAAAATCGTGCCTCTCCACAAGGAATCTGACTATCTTCTCCTCGTCTGGCTTGCCGAAGGCGACTTTCACGCCCTTTTCAGCAGGGGGGTTGAGAAAGAAATGCTCAACAGACTCAAAAAGCGGAAGCTTCTCTTGAGCCCCCGCCTTCCCAACAGCCTCGGCAAGTGAGCTGCTTTCCCTGACTATCTTGAGGGCTTTTTTCGGGCCTATGCCGTGCACGCCCTCGTCAAAATCCGTGCCTGAGAGAATGCCCATCCAGACAAGTTGCTTTCTTGTTATCCCCAGGAAAGAGAGAACCTCGGAAAGCGAAACAAACTCAGGCTGAACATCAATCCATTCCTGCCTGCCTGAAATCTTCCTCCTTCCGCCGACAGAGAGGTTGCGAAGCAAAAGCGGCGCGCCGAAAAGGAGGCAGTCGTAGTCCTGTGAAGCGACGGCATCCGCGCTTCCCTCAATCACCATCTGCGACGCCTGCGCTTCCCCTTCCGAGGGCGCATCAACGACAGGGATGCCCATATAGGAAAGAAGCTCCTTTGCCTCCTTTGCCATCTTTTCCGTAAGCCTGCTTGTAGCCTGCGCCGCCTTTCTTGCTTCCTCCAAATTCCCCTTTTCCAAAGCCGCCCTCCACCGCGCCTCAGCTTCAGTCTTGCGCTCTTTGCGCTGGTCCAAAACGCCCCTCTTTTCCTCAGGGGGCTTGCCGTCAAAAACATAGATTGGGCGTATGCCGTTTTCCAGCAGGCGCGCGTTTCTGTAAAAAATGCCTGCCAGATGCCCTGTCACCTCTCCCTTAGAGTCCATAAGCGGAGTGCCGTCCGGCTGGCGTATTGAAGACAAAAACTGGTAAATAGTGTTGTAGGCGTCAACGGCAAACTTCTTTCCTGAAAGTTCAGGCAACGAAGCGGTTTTCCTCGGAACCTCGCCCAAATCCACTCCCACTGCAAAACCCCCACGCTACACTGAAAGCGGGTTTTCGCTCTTTCCTCCGTACGCCAACCCAAGCATTTTTCCAAAACCCCCTGCTGTCATGGAAGGCGTTGGGCTTTTGATCTTGTCACCCCTTTGGCGCAAGTGGTTTAAAATTGGCTACGAGAAGCGCGGCGAGCCAGACAAAGAAAACCGCCGCAACCATCGCAGCACCAAGCAGTGCGCTGTCTTTTATCATTCCGTCCGTTTCCTCGCTTATAAGGGGTTCGCCTCCAAGATAAGCCAAGCCCTTGTCAACAGCAACGAGGATTGCCGCGCCCCAAAGCATCAGGGCAAGCAGCGAAAGCTTCCACTTTTTTCTCTCCGCAGGAAACGCAAGATAAGCCGCAGAGGCGACAAGGGCGGCTATGAAAATGACTGCAAGCCACATGCCATCATCCCGGTGCGCCGGCGGCGGCTCCCACGCCGAGCCTGCGCGGCACATCAGTCCGGTTGTAGATGTAAACCAGCGCCCCCCATGCGACAATAAGCGCCGCCGTCATCGGCAAGCCGACAGCGACCATCTCTGAAAGCATCGCAGCAGTGTCTGCAGGACTGCCCATCGCGGTTAGGAAGGGTGGCCAGGGCACTATCTCGCCGTGCGCATAGTGCTCAACGGCAAGAGCAACCGCGCCGCCAAGCACCATGGCGCTTAGCCACTCCACATGAGCCCAGAGCGGAAACCTCTTTCTTTGCGAATGCACGCCAATCCCGACAATCGTCGGCACGAGAAAGCACGCCATCATCATCACCTCTCTCAGATGCTTCTGGACAGATTAAAAGTCTTTTCCCCTTGCCTATGGAACAAACACCTTCACATACTCCACGCCCTTCGTGCTTTGCATCTTCGCCAAAAACTCCCTTGCCAGCTCCGCACTCCCATCAAGCACGAATATCTCAAGGCACTTGCCGCGCCGCAGGTTTCCGTGCATCTGAGTCGCGATTATTTCCTCAAAGCCGTGCTTTATCTCATTTGTCCTGCTTTCGGCATCCTCGCTATGCACCGCAAGCACCACCGCCTTTATCTGCCCGGAGAGCTTTTTTCTCTGTTTGTTTTCGGCAATAAAGGCGGAGATTGCCGAGCGAATCGCCTCGCTTCTTCCTGAAAATCCAAGCTCTTCTTCCAGTTCGCAAAGCTGCCCGAGGGTTTTCTCGTCAAGCGAAACCGAGATTATCGGCATATCAAGCACCGTGCCCCACAACGCGCGAAACGAGCCAGATTGCCAGCACACCGCAGAGAATCGCGGCAAGCTGAAGGGCGGATTTTTTCACAGTCTTCTCCTTGTGTATTTCGGGCAGCAAATCCACCGCCGCGATATAGATGAACATCCCGCCTGAAAAGGCAATCGCATAGCCCTCTATCCAGTCAGAGAAGCCTGAGAAGTAATAGAATATGAGCCCTCCAGCCAATGCGAAAAGCGCGGAAAGGAGGTTGAAAAGGAGGGCTTTGCTCCTGCTGAAGCCGGAATATAGAAGAAGCCCGAAGTCCCCGATTTCCTGAGGAATTTCGTGCATGGCTATCGCAAGCGTCGTGGTGATGCCAAGCGCAGGGTCAAGCACAAAGGCTGCGGCGATGGCAACCCCGTCAAAAAAGTTGTGCAAAGCATCCCCAAAAAGCGCCAGCGCGCCCATCGGGTGGATGTGCTCCGCTTGGCTTGCCGCATGGTGATGGTGCCAATGCACTATCTTCTCTATCACAAACGCGAAGAGAATGCCGCCAAGCACGATTTCAAGGGCGGGATGCGCACCCAGCATTTCCGCCGATTCGGGCAGAAGGTCAAAAAACGCCGCTCCAAGCATGGTTCCTGCTGAAAAGCTCACTGCGTAGAAAAGGATTGCGTCCGCCCTCCTTTTTCCAAGCCCGAAAACAACTATGCCCACAAGCGATATGAGGCTCACCGCAACGGTCGCCGCGATTATCTGGAACAGCGCCCCTTCCATCCGACCACCGCCCTCTCTTCACATGGAATATTTATTAACTATTGCCATGAAGTTTAATAACAATCCTGCAAAGGCGCGGCGGGCTTTCAGCAACAAGGAAAAAAGAAAAAACCGGAAAGGAAAATCTAAATCATCTTTATGTCCTGCTCCAAGTCCTGCAAGTCCTGCTCGTGCTTGACCTCGTCTTGCAGTATCTTTCGGACAAGATGGAAGGTCAGAGGGTCTTTCAGCCCCTTTATTCTCTCAAGCATTTCGCTGTAAGCCATTATCGCGCACTGCTCTCCCTTGATATTCTGCGCAAGCACCTTCAGCACGTGCGGGTCTTTCGGCTCGTCGTAGCCGCATCCGGACTTCTTCACCCAGTCGGCAGGGTTGAGGATTGGCGTGCCGCCAAGCTCTATTATCCTGTCCGCAAGCATCTTCGCATGCCCAAGCTCCTCGTTCGCATGCTCTGAGAGCTCATCCTGGACATTCGGGCGCATCGGTCCCCTCACGACAAGCGCGCCAATCCAGTATTGGTAGTAGGCGAGCCATTCGTCCGCAAGCGCCCTATTTAGCATATCAATTATCTCCTTTGCTCCTTTGCCGACTATCTGCGTCCCTTTTGTTCCCATTTTCATCCCCCCAAACCTGTTAGAGTTAGGCATCAATTGGCTATGAGGCTTAAAATCCTTTCCACTTTCCTAAAGCAGATGGAGGCTTGCAGCCATCAAAGCCATGCCGATAATTATCCCAATTATTGAAAAATGCCCGCTGCGCCTGCCTTCAAAGCAGATTGGAAGAAGCTCGTCAAAGCTGATGAACACCATTATGCCCCCTGCGAACGCCAGGGAAAGCGAAAGCAGCTGTGGGTTCATGATTGGCAGAAGGAAAAGGGCGCCCAACACTGCGCCAATCGGCTCCGCAAATCCAGCCGCGAAGGAGCAGAGGAACGCTTTAAGCCTGCTTTTCGTTGAGTAGTAGACGGGCAGGGCGATGGCAACGCCCTCCGGTATGTTGTGCAAGGCGATTGCAAATGCCAAGGCAATCCCAAGCGAAATGTCGGAAATGCCGCCGAGAAATACCGCAACACCCTCAGGAACGTTGTGGATTGCTATGCCAAGCGCTACAAGCGCCCCTGCCACCGCCAGTCGCCTTTCGAATGTGCCCCCCTTCTGCCTCTTGCCGGAAGCATAGGCGTTCCAGCCGGCATTGCGGCACTCTTGCCAGCCCCCGCAGACTTTCTCGGCGATGTAAAAATGCGGGATAAGGAAATCGGCGAGCATTATTACAACCATCCCGCCGAAAAAAGCCGCGTTTGCCCGAAAAAAGCCAGCCTGCGCGATTGCAGATGCCAAAAGCTCCGTGAAGGAAACGTAAATCATGACCCCCGCGCTCATGCCAAGACCGAACGCAAGCAGGCTCCGGTCAAATCTCCTGACCGCAAGGCAGGCAAGCCCCCCTATTGAAGTTGAAATTCCGGCAAGAAAGGCCAGAAGCAGCGGAAAAAGAACCTGCCAAGATTCCATGCCGATTTCCATGTTGATGCGCAGGCTGTTGGCAAGGCAAGGAATAAAACCGCTTCGCTCCGACGCCACGCCCTTCCCACCATGCGATTTTCCTACCAAAGAAGCTTTGGGGCAAAAAGGAGAAGGAGTCCCAAAACAAGCATCAGCGCCCCCCCGGCAAGCTTGGAAAGCTCGGCGTATCCGTGCCCCACGCTTTCGGAAATGGTCAAGGCGGCAAGCCCCAGTATAATCATATCATCCAGCATGAAAAAGACGTCATAAAGCAGGATGTATGCGTAGTAATCCAGTGGAGGAAGCTGCCGCAGCGCAAGTATCTGGGTGAAGACCGCCGGTATCGCGGATGAGCAGACAAACTCCACGGAATTTACCACGAAAGCAAGCGCTATTATGGCAAAAAACAAGGCAAGGCTCATCGGTGCCGCGGCAATCTCCCTTGCCTGCGCAGCCATGCTAGCGTGCATCTTCGCATCCCCAACCTTGCATTCCACGCCTCCGCCTCTTTTTGCCTTCCAGTATTCCCGCAGGTTCAGAATCCCCGCCAGCATAGCGACCATGCCGACCGCAACCGTGATAGCCCTCAGATAGCCGACAAACAGAAAAGCGTTGAGCCAGGCTGACATGAAAAGGAAGTAAAGCACGCCCGAGGCGAAGACAAAACAGCCGGCAATCAGCAGGACTCTCCTGCGGTCATTCATCACCATCGCAAGGGAAATGAGATAGACCAGAACCCACATTGCGCAGGGATTGAACCCGTCAATCAGCCCAAGCACGACTGCAAGCGCCGGCAGCGAGGCGGTCTTCGCATCCACCTGCCCAAGCAGCGGCAGTTCAAATGTTTCTGCAGGGCTTTCCTTCTTGCCTGCCAAGCCAAGCGGGCTTTCGCACCCTTCCTGAACGCATTTCGCGACGGCTGCCCTTATCTGCCCGCCTATTTGCTTGTTGTAGCCGAAAAAAGCCTCGCCGCCGACCAGCGTCGTTGGGACGCCGCCTGGAAAGCCCCGCTCCCTGCGCAGCCTCTCAAAAAGTTCCTTTTCGGTGGGGGCGGCAATCTCATGGTAGGCTATTGTTAGGTTGAACTCCTTTTCCAGCTGAGGATGGAGGGAATTCATCTGCTCTTTGCAATGCGGGCAGGAGGAGAGGTAAAAGAAATGGTAAAAGGTTTGCTTCCCCTCGCTTTTTGTCGGGAGAGCTGCCGCCGCAGGCTCAATAACAAAAGCCAGCGCCCCAAGCAGGAGGACTGCGGCAAGCGCGGCTTTGTTGAAGTCGTCTTCCAAAAACCGGCGCAGCCAAGAAAAAAATCCGTAAAGAAGCCCCATCATCCTCCCTTCGCCGGCTTCTTTTTCTCTATTTCTATTATGTCGCCGAGCGTGACGCCCCCAGCGCTCTTTTTGCTCTCCGCGGTTCCGGACGAAACGGCGGGCTCAAGAAGTCGGATGTGGAGCTCCTTTTCCAGCTTGCGGCAGAGCTTTTCATCCGGCAGGGTCTTTTCGTGCTCCACCCTCTCCAAAAACGAAGCCTTCTCGTTTATGCGCTCTGCGAGCACTTCAAGCGGCAGACCCATCTTTTTTCGCGCCGAGGAGATGATGGAGCCGTAGCCTTCCACCACTTCAAGCTCCTGCCTGCCCTCTGCAAGACTGCCATCCTGCTTAACCCCTGCCTTCTGCGGCTTTGGGGGCGGTCCTGCAAGAAGCCTGCCGGTGTCGGAGCAGTCGCGGCACACCCTCAGCTTCGCTCCCTCAACCTGTATCAAATACTCCGCTTCTGCAGAGCCGCAAATCTCGCACTCCATCCCCAACACCCCAAACTGCGTCCGATGCCCTTTCTACTCAGCCGACAAACCCTTTTATTTATTTGCAGTTCATCAGTGGCTTTATGAAAACCGCAAGGCAAAAGGCAAAGCCCTCGGTGAGTTGGCTTCCGCAGGTTCCGAGGGAGTGGAGGACGCCCCTGTCGGCAATAGCCATCCTTGCAAGCGCCGCATCTTTCTTTGCGGTTCTGGGCTCCGCGCTTCCCGCGGTTGCGAAGTTTGTGCTCTGCGTCATCTGCCTTGCCCTCTGCGGAAGCGTGGTTGCATATGCCTATGGCATGCCTTCAGTGGCCGGCATAATCCTCCTCAAAAGCCAAAGGGGCCTCCAAACGCTTGACAGGGTTGCGAAAGAGCATTCCGCGCTTGCGCAAAGATTTGCCGAAATCGGCATGGTTGTGGGGTTCGGCTCGCTTTCCTACTTCCTGCTGGACAGGAAAAAGCCCCTCTGCCAGCGGCTTCCCACTGTGATTGTCGGCACGTTCTTCCTCGTCCTCGTCTCCTCCCTCCTTCCTGTCGCGACGGTCGCCCTGCTCTCAATGATGAGCGGCGGCGGGGAGTTCCTTTCTGCAGGAACAAGGATGCAAAGCGACATGGGCAAAACCGAATTTTACAAATACGCCTCGCTCGCCCTTCTTGTGTTGGGCGGGATTGCGCTTGCTGTGGCGGCAAGCGTGATTGCCTACGCGGGAATTGTGGCAAGGGCAATCGCAGAAGCTCTGCTGGGGAATGCGGCGGCGCTTGCCCAGACTTCGCCGGGCGGAGTGCCGATACTGCCGGGCATAAACCTGGACTTGGTGCAGGGGATTGTTGCGCTTGCGGTGGTTCTCGTGGCTCACGAGGCGATGCACGGCATCCTTGCCCGCTCATACAGGCTACCGCTCAAATCGGCGGGCTTGGTGATGTTCGGCTTTCTTCCTTTTGGCGCCTTTGTTGATATTGACGAAAGGAGGCTTTTTGAGCAGCGCAAGGAGAAGCAGAATGCGGTTTTCGTCGCAGGCACGGCTGCAAATTTCCTCACCGCAATTTGCTTTTTCTTCCTGTTTGCAGCCTATGTTCTGCTTGGAGCCGCACTGCCGGCGTTGCAGTTCTCCTGGGTGGCAAGGCTCTTTGCCCTCATCTTCGCGCTGAACTTGGTGGTGGGCGCGATAAACCTTCTTCCCCTCCCGTTCTTTGACGGCTACTACATCATGAAAAACGGCGTCGGAAATGAGCTTGCGGAAAAGGCGATTTCCTACGTTGTGGGGCTTTCCTTCCTCCTCACGCTTTTCCCGTGGGTGCTTCGCTGAGGCGGTTGGCTTGCGGCTCCCTTGGGTGCTACTTTGGTTTACTGTATAAGTAATCTATAAAAACCCCAATTGCGATGCCGTATCCATGGCGCCAGATGAGGCAGAAGAAAAGCAGGATGGGAAAGAAGGCGCAAGCGCGCAGCAGGCAATCGCCTCCCGCGGCATACCCTCAAAGGATTCGCTTTACCTTCCTCCCTACAACTCCCCAGAGCTTCGCTCCTTCCAGGACTCAAATGAAAACCCCACCCGCAATGTCTGGTCGCTTGAAGAAGTGATAAACTTCGTCTTCCCGAAAAAATACCAGCAGAGATACAACGAGGTCGCCCTTTCTTTTATGAGGCTTGTAATTGAGCAGGGCACGCTCTCAGGGGAGCAGATAGGCAGGTTCGTTTCCGAAAGCGGTGCCTCAAAAGCGACATTTTACAACCGAGTGCTTCCGCGGCTCAAGCGGGTGGGCATGCTCAAAGTTGAGAGGCAGACCGTGGTTGCGCTTGAAAGCAGGCGCAAGTTCCGCCCAATGACCATTTCGCTCTCAAAGAGCTTTGGCAACTACCTCACGAAGATAGGGGACAGCTGGCTTGCCATTGTTGATGACGCCCGCTCGCGCCGAAGGCAGGAGGAGAGAAAAACCCCTTAGTCTTCCTTCTCCTTCACACTGTAGAAGATGTTCTCGCCAGGATAGACGCGGATTCCCTCCCCGTCAACAAACTCAAAAGGCACAAGCTTTTCCGAGTGCTTGCTGCCCCTCATTTTGAGCACTTCAAGGGCGCGGTAGCGGACTGACTGGTAGCGCGGGTGGTGCAGGAGGATTACGGTGTCTGTCAGGTACTCCATGCCAGTGGTTATCCTGAAAGTGTCCGTGTGCAAGCCCTCGCCTGAAAGCATGGTGGTGCACTGCCACTTGTGGAGAAGGTCAAAAAGCGCAAGCTCCGCCTCGCGCGCCTGATAATGCGACTCAAAAAGCATGGCATAGGAAGTAAGCGAGTCAATCGCCAGCCTCTTGGCGCCAAGCGAGGAGATGGTGTCCCAAATGAGCCCGCCGCCTTCATCCACAAGCTTCTTTACCTCGTGCGGCCGGTAGTTTATGGAGGCAAAGAGGTTTTGCTCCTCAAGAGCCGCAAAATCAAACCCGTACTTTTGCATATGGCGCATGATGGAGACGGAAGGCTCCTCAAAGGACAAAAGAACGCCAGGCTCGCCATAGTCCGTTGCGCCTTTGTATATGAATTGCGCCAGGAAAGTGGTTTTGCCGCATCCTGCCTCGCCCATCACAAGCGTTGTGGAGGACGGCTCAAGCCCGCCTCCCAAAAGCTCATCAAGCCCAGCTATGCCGGTAGGGCACCTGCCCTCCCCGGCCTGCGCTTGGGGCGCTTGCAGGGGTTGCTTCTTCCCCTGAGTCTCCTCCCCTCTTCTTATTGGCTGGACTGCCGGCTTCAGCTTTGCCCCCTCTTTCTGCGGAACTGCGCCCATGCTTTGGGCTTCGCAAAGAATCTTTATAAATCTGCACAAGCCTTACTTCACGTCGGAAAAGTGTGATTGCGTGGCATCCGATTTGTTGCTTCCGACAGGCATAAAAAGCCTTGACGACATACTCGGCGGCGGGCTCCCTGTCGCCGGCAACGTCCTTCTGTATGGGGAGCCGCTTTGCGGCAAAAAGCCACTTATGATGCAGTTTGTCTGGGAGGGCTTGCGCATGAACATCCCGGGCATTTTCGTGCTTACCGACTACGGCTTTGCGGAGTGGAAAAGCATGATGGAGGGCTCGGGCTGGTCAATTGCGGAATATGAACAGAACGGCTTGCTTCAGGTGATTGACTGCTATTCCAAGCAGTTCAACCCCTCCCTTGTGGATGAGGGGATAGTGACCTATGTGAACGGCTCCACGGACCTTTCCGCAATCTCAATGCAGCTTTCCGGCTTGCAGGACCAGATTGTCCAGATTGCAGACAACCACCGCCTCGGCTTCCATTCGCTTTCCTCCCTGCTGGAAACGAACTCGCCCGAATCGGTCTTCCGCTTCATGCAGTTTGTCACAGGCAAGTTCCGACGCTACGGCTGCATCGCGATGTACGCGATGGAGAAGGGGATGCATGAGGAAAAGCACGTTGCGATGATAGAGCACCTGATGGACGGAGTTGTGGAATTTTCAGAGGAAAAGCTGCGCGTGCGCGGGCTTATTGGAGCCTCGCCGTCGTGGCACAAGTATGAGGTAGGCGCCAGCGGGGTTGAGATAAAGGTTTAAAGCGGCGCGGCGGGTGGCAGGAGTGGCAGTGGCAAAAGGCAGGGATGCGCGCTTCATGCGGATTGCGATAAAAAAGACAGTGGAGGGCATAAAGGACGGGCAGACTCCGTTCGGCGCGGCAATTGTGAAGGACGGAAAGCTCATCTGCGCCGCTCACAATGTCGTGTGGGACACGATGGACATAACCGCGCACGGCGAGGTGAATGCAATCAGGATCGCGTGCCGGCGGCTTGGCACGATTGACCTTTCCGGCTGCACGATATACTCCACCTGCGAGCCATGCCCCATGTGCTTCAGCGCGATACACTGGGCAAAAATCAGCAGGATTGTCTTCGGGGCGACGATTGCCGATGCCAAGTCAGCCGGCTTTCGCGAGCTTGAGATAACCAATGCTCAGATGAAGAGAATGGGGAAAAGCAAAATAAAAATAAAAGGCGGGGTGCTTCGGAGCGAGTGCCTGCGGCTTTTTGCGCTTTTCCGAAAGCACGAGGGAAGGAAAAAGCTTTATTAAACAGTTTCCACAAAATACCACATATGCTCTTGCGGGGGGCTCCAAGGAAAAAGAAGATGGCGCTTGAGCAGCTGGTACTCAGCACGCCTCACTACGATAGGCTGGAGCAGGCGCATTACCTTGACAGGCGCGGCTTTTACCGCCAAGCGTGGAAGCAGAGGTTTGAATGGGGCGTCAGGCTGAAAAAGGCAAAGAAGGGCGATGTCGCCTTCCTCCATACCCACGTGCTTTTGGAGCCTGCAAAAGACGCGAATGCCTGCCTTCCTTCCTCCGAGGATATCGCGCATTCTGCCAAAAATGCGGCAAAGCGCGGCGTGCGGCACTACAATATCGCCTGCATAGACGTGGATGGGAAGATAATTGGCGTTTTTGAATACGAGGTGGACGGCAAGCTTTGGGAGCTGCTTGATTGGAGCTGCGGCAAGCCGGACGCACGCGAAATAATGCGCGCCGTGGAAAGCCGCATAACCATGGATACCATCAGCCTGCTTGAGAAAAAGGGGCTTTTGCGGTGGAGAGCCGTCCCAGCCTCCGGCTACAAGTTCAGCATACGCAGGGGCATGTTCGTGCCCTCGGAAGAATGAATACCTATATAAGCCTTTGTTTTCCTTATAGAGAGCAGTTTGTCCTTCTGTCTCTTGATTTGCGACCTAAGAGCTGAAAGGCTAAACAGATTTCTTTGGGCAGGCGGCAACAACTTGGCTGTTTTGCCTGGCTTTGCCCAGGAGGCGAGCGTATGGCTTCTGAAGAGCACGAAACAAAGGCAAAGGGCCTTTCCACAGGGACGACGACCGTTGCCATTGCCTGCGCAGACGGCGTGGTCATGGCTTCTGACAGGCGCGCAACCATGGGCTACTTCATAGCCAACAAAGACATCCCAAAGATTTACCAGCTGGATGAGAGGCTTTCCATGACGATTGCGGGCGGGGTCGGCGACGCACAGGCACTCGTGCGGCTGATGCAGGCGGAGGCGGCGCTTTACCGCTTCAAGCACGGCAGGAGCATCGGCGTGAAAGCCGCAGCCACCCTCCTTTCAAATCTGCTCCAGGGCTACAAGCTTTTTCCATTCTATGTCCAGCTGATTGTGGGCGGGATGGACGAGAAGGCAGAAATTTACAACCTTGATGCGCTGGGGGGCATGACGGAGGAGAAATTCGTTTCCACCGGCTCCGGCTCCCCAATCGCATACGGGGTGCTTGAGGAGAATTATAAGGAAGGCAGCACCGTAAAGGACAATCTGCGCCTGGCTGCGCGGGCTGTCGCTGCCGCCATGAAGCGCGACGCCGCATCAGGCGAGCACGTTGACCTGGTGAGCATCACCAAGGCAGGCTTCAAGCGCTATGAGAAATCAGAAGTGGAAAAGCTGCTGCAATGACGGAATGAGAATCAAAAGGGCAAGGAAGGCGATTGCCAAAAAAGCAAGACCGATTTGCTTAGGCTAAAAAGAGGCGACTTTCTTGGACTTAAAAGAGATAGAGAAGAAAGTTGAGGAGCTTGTCCCGCCAGAATGCAGGCTTACGAAAGTTGAGGCGGAAGGGCTTGACATAGTCATCTACCTCAAGGACATCCGCGCATTCTACGCAAACGACCAGCTCATCCGCAAGATAGCAGGCGCGATAAGAAAGCGGATACTGGTGAAGTCGGACCCATCCTCCCTCATGCCTGTTGAAGAGGCGATGGCGGCGATAAAGGAGATTGTGCCTGCAGAGGCTGGCGTTTCCGAAATAAGGTTCAATCCCGAATTTTGCGAAGTGAACATAGAGGCGCTAAAGCCGGGGCTCGTTATCGGGAAGGGAGGGGCGACGCTGAAAGCCATAATAGAAAAGACCCGCTGGGCGCCGGTTGTTTTGCGCACGCCGACAATGCCTTCATCCACGATAAAGGGCGTGCGCTCCACCATGCTCAAGGAGGCGGCAGCCAGAAAGAAGTTCCTCATCGGGCTTGGAAAGGAGATATGCTCTGCGCCTCAGGCAAAATCAGACTGGGTAAAGGTGACTGCGCTTGGCGGTTTCAATGAGGTGGGTAGAAGCTGCGCGCTCGTGCAGACGCCAAACTCCAACGTGCTGGTGGACTGCGGAATAAACCCAGAAACCTTTGAGCCTTCCAAGGCATACCCCTACCTCAACGCGATGAACCTTGAGCTTGACCAGCTTGACGCCGTGGTGCTGACGCACGCGCACATGGACCACTGCGGCTTCATACCCTATCTTTATGCCTACGGCTATGACGGGCCAGTCTATTGCACCACCCCCACCCGCGAGCTTGCGATACTCTTGCAGATGGACTTCATATCAATCGCCAACAAGAACTCAAACTACTCCGCGCCTTACGGCATAAAGGACATACAAAAGGAGCTTTCCCACATGGTCACGGTTGATTACGGCGAGGTCATTGACATCACGCCGGAGATAAAGCTCACCTTTTACAACGCAGGGCACATACTCGGCAGCGCGATGGTGCACCTGCACATAGGGGAAGGCTTGCACAACCTTGTTTTTTCCGGCGATGTGAAATACGGCTTCACCAAGCTGTTTGACCAGGCAAATGCCGCTTTTCCGCGCGTTGAGACGATGTTTCTTGACTCAACTTACGGCGGGAGGAACGACAGCCAGCCAAACCGCCACGAAGCAGACAAGAGGCTGATTGAGCTTGCCACTGCCACCTGCCAGCGCGGCGGCAAGGTGCTCATCCCCTCATTCGCAGTGGGGCGCTCGCAGGAAATAATGCTTGTCTTTGAGGAGCATGCGGGCAAGAACAGGGACTTCAACTACCCGGTTTATCTTGACGGCATGATACTGGAGGCATCGGCGATTCACACCGCCTATCCGGAATACCTGCGGCACAATGTCCAGCGCAGGATTCTCTCAAATGACTCGCCCTTTGAAAGCAGGATATTTGAGCCTGTGAAAAAGGACCGCAAGGAGATTGCAGAGGGCGAGCCGGCGATAATAATAGCCCCCTCCGGCATGCTTTCGGGCGGTCCCTCCGTTGAGTACCTCAAGCTTCTTGCCGACGACCCCAAAAACTCCCTTTTCTTTGTGGGCTACCAGTCAGCCCTTTCGCTTGGGAGAAAGATACAGCGCGGAGTCAAAGAAGTGCCGATGGTCGGGGACGACGGGAGGGCAACCTCGCTTAAGATAAACATGGAAGTCGCAACCGTGGAGGGCTACTCGGGACACTCCGACCGCTCCCAGCTCCTTTCGCTCATCAGAAACATGAGGCCCAAGCCCGAAAAGATATTCACTCTGCACGGCGATGAAACGAAGTGCGAGGACCTGTCGCGGACAATTTCCCACCAGATGCGCATTGACAGCCGCGCACCGATGAACCTTGATGCCATCAGGCTGAAATAGTAAGATGCCGGTGCCTAAGCCGGCGGCTGAACCGGCGGCGGAACGGGCTTTTTCTTCTCCAAGCGCTGGAAAATCTGGCGGAGGTATTCCGAGATGAACCTTATTGCCCGCCCCAGATAGCGCCTGCCGAAAATGAATACGGAAAGAAAAGCGACGACAATCCCAAGCGCCAGCACGGAGAGGATTGCCTCGCCTGCCTCCTTGCCGCCAAACCCGCTTTCCCTCTTTTCCCCCTGCTGCGCCCAGCTG
Source organism: Microcaldota archaeon (assembly GCA_026414185.1). Classification (GTDB taxonomy): domain Archaea; phylum Micrarchaeota; class Micrarchaeia; order Anstonellales; family Anstonellaceae; genus UBA10161. The sequence goes on from JAOAJL010000008.1 coordinate 29,555, forward strand.
GCGTTGCCTGCCTGCGAGGCGGGCTTGGCAGGCTGCGGGCGCACGAAGGCAAGCGCAACCACCTCCTCCGCAGTTTCATACTTGTTTTTTGCCACCAGCCGCACCTGCGTGTCCGAGCTTATGCAGATTCTGCCCATGAAAAGCCCCTGCGGTGTGAGCGAGACTTCCAAGGGTGCCTCGGCGGCAGGCCCGTGCCTGCTCATGCGCACGTCAAGGGGAAGGTGCAGGCGCGGGTCGGTGATGTTGGCAAGCAGGACATAGCAGTTCTGACTTTCTGGTTTCGCAGTGAAGCTGTTTATTTTCAGCAGGTTGCCGAGGGTCAGCCGCTCCTCTGCGGACTTGTTGACGGCAAATTCAAAGGAATACGGATACTCGTTTCTTTCGGCAACAAGCCTGAGAACTGCCCCTGCCTTTGGAATCCTTACCTCTACCGCCCCGCTTTCATCTGTCAATACGGTGCTGTTGTTGCCTTCCAAGAATATCCGGACAGCCTGCCCTGCCAAGATTTCCCCCTTCTGCCCAAAGAAAACCGCCCTCAAGACAATCCCGGAGCCGCTTTTGCTCTGCCAGCTGGGCAGGGGAGCCTGCGGCAGCTGGACCTTTATGAAGTCGCCGTCCGCCCCTTTCCGAAGCTCATCGGAGGAGAAACTCTTGGAAAGGTTGCCGTGTGCCGCATAGCCGCTGAACTGCAAGCCGGAAGGAAGCAAAAAGAGCGCAGTTCCGCGCTTTCCGGTTCTTTTCAGCATTCCGTAATCTTGCAGGAAGACAGAGGCATTCTCCACCCCGAAGTTTGAGGAATTCACCACCCAGATTACTACCTTTTCAAGCCGGACCGGAACAGTGAAATTCAGAAGGGTGTAGGTTCCGTTGGCAAAGCCGCTTTTCTCCTCGCCCTCCCAATAGGGTGTTGAAACGCGGACCTTGAAGGTGCGAATCTCGTAATCCTTCGGCACGATATTGGAGAGATTGGCGAGGAAAAAGCCGTTCGGCTCGGTATAACCCGAAATGGAGCCGTCACTTTCGCTGACGGCGCTTGCATTCTGGAAGCGGACTTCCACAAGGGCGCGCTCAACCGGATTGCCTTCCAGGTCAGCCGCCTGGACATAAAGCTGCTGCACCCACAAAGAAAATGCCGGCTGGCACAAGAAAAGCACCGCGATTGCAGCCAACGCCGATTTTGCTCCCGCCATCCTACTCCTCCTTTACGGCTTCAAAAACTGGCGGAAAATCGCTGACCAGCTTGAGCAGCGCTCCGCAGTCCGGGCAGTTGATTATGTCCCCCACCGCGATGTTTGGCGGAAGGGGGATGTGGTAGGTGCATTCCGGGCATTCCGATATTGCCATGCTGAGCCTTCGAACTCAAATATTAAGAAGGTTGGCAGTTTGAGGCGGCTATTTTCTTGCCCTCTTGCCGCCGCGCTTGTGCTGGGGCAAAGCCGCCTGGCAAAAGGTTTAAATCCTCCTCATTTATAGGTAATTTATAGATAAGCGCATTAGAAACAAGAGGCGATGAAGCTCGCCCAGGCGCAACGCCGAACCGCCCGCCAAGAGGCTGATGGCTTCTACTTTTAGGCAGGTAATGCAGATGGAAACCTGTGCTTTGATAGACACCGATAAGCTTGCCTCGTTCATAGGGAACAGGCTGAACTCCGACGGCGGATACGGCTTTGCTCGCAGGCTTTACGGCTTTGAGTTCCCATCCAGCATCTCCGAGACCTATTATGCGCTTGGAGCCCTGTCCTTCTGCGGTTGCAGAATTCCATCAAAAGCAAAGACGGTTGCTTATTTGGAAAGGAGCGGGGTTCTGGATTGCGCCAAGTGCCTTCCTTCAGCCGCATTCCATACGATAGGGGCATTTCTTTTGCTTGGGAAGAAGCCCGATGCCAATCCCGAGCTTGTGGCGTTTCTGGAAAGGAACATCGGGGAAAAAAGCATTCTCTGCGGAAAGCACCGCTCTTTTTGGCTTTCTGCCGATTATGGCGCCGCAGACTCCCCATTCAGCCGCATTTTCTACTCTGCAAACGCCCTTAGGATGCTTGGCAAAAAAGCCGCGGGCGCAGCTTGGCTTGTGCGCTGCCTTCAACGGGAAGGCGGTTTTGGGGCTGGAAGGGCAGATGTCGTTTCAACCTACCATGCACTTTCAGCCCTCTTATGCGCGGGCGGCTTCCTCCCCGACCCGAAAAAAACTGCGGATTTTGTGGAAAGGTGCTCTGTAGCCAGCGGAGGCTACTCCATGGCGGCTGGGGGGGCGCCTGCGTTTGTTGAGACAACCTTCTTCGCCCTCTTTTCGCTTGCCATGCTTGGTGAAAAGCCGAAAAGCCCGGAAAAGCACATCCGCTTCATTGCAAGTCTGCAAAATTCTGACGGCGGTTTTCGGCGCTCTGCGGAGATGGGTGTTTCCACCCTTGCCAACAGCTACTACGCTGTTGGAGCATTGGAGTGCCTGTCAGGTGATTGCCATAGCAAAACACACATATGAGAGCAGAAAGAAAATGCTTCTGGAAGCGCTTTCGTGCCTTTCCAGGATTGAGCCCTCCTGGGCCGGACGGGCGGAGAAGATAGGCGAAAGCCTTGAAGGAGGGTTCTTCACCCTCGCAGTGATGGGGCAGGTCAAGCGCGGCAAGACAACGATAGCAAATGCGCTTCTTGGCGAGCCGCTTCTGCCGGTTGACACGCTTCCCCTCACCTCCATAGTCACCTGCATAAGATACGGCAAAGGCAAAAGATTCACAGTGTCCTTTGCCGACGGAAGCAAAAGGGAAATAAGCGCTGCGCAGATTACCGACTACATTACTGAAGACAAAAACCCGAAAAATGAAAAGAAGGTGGAGAGGGTTGAAATTGAGCACCCCTCCGCCTTCCTCTCGCTGGGAGTCATGCTCGTGGATACCCCTGGAATAGGCTCTGTGCATCTGCACAACACCGAAATAACCCACCGCTTCCTGCCCGAAGTGGATGCGGCTCTATTTACCCTCTCGCCCGACCCGCCGATAACGGAGGCGGAATGCGCATTTCTTGCTGAAAGCGCAAAATTCGCCTCCAAGTTCTTCTTTGCCCTCACAAAATCAGACTACCTGCCGAAAAAAGAGCTTGCCAAGCTGGTGGCTTTCAACCGGAGCATGATTGCGCAGAAGATAGGCTTGGAAAAGCGGAAGGTGAAGCTTTATACTTTCTCAGCCAAGCAGGCACTTGAGGCAAAGAAAAGGAGCCAGAGGGCTTGGCTTGCAAAAAGCGGCTTTAGCCGATTTGAAACCGCACTGAGAAATTTTGTGGTGCGGCAGAAGGGCTGGCTGGTGCTTGGCTCATCAGCCGCAAAGACCGCCCATCTTGCGCAGGAAACGCTGAATCAGAGGCTTATTGAAAAAAGCTCCATGTGCGCCTCTGCCGAGGAGCTGGAGGGCAGGCTTAGGCGCTTTGAGGCGGAGCTCCAGCGCGCGCATTCCCTCAAAGAGAAGCTTGACGGCCTAATTGAGCTTGAACAGCGCAAAATAATGGAGGGTCTGGATGAGGATTTGGAAGGGTTCAAGCGCACGCAGGCTCCGCTGATTGTTGAGAAGGTTCTCAGGTATGCGGAGGGGATTGGGGACTGCGGCAACGAGGAATTCAACCGCGCAGTTGAGGAATTCCGCTCGCAATGCGTCCTTGAAGCCCTCGGCTCTTTTAGGGATTTGCAGGAGCAAAAAATATCGCAGGAGTTTTCAAGGCGCATCGGCGCTTACTCCGCTTCCGTGGATGAGATAATAGCCGGCATGGAGAAAGCCGCTTCTGAAATTTTCAAGGTTAGGATAAGAAGCGCGGCAGGGGGCGAACGACTGGCACTTGAAAGCAATTTCTATTTCAAGCTCTCTCGGGAGGGGCAGGACACTGACTCGCCGGGCATTGAGCTTGCGCTTCCTCGCTTCATGTTCAGAAAAAGGAAGATGCAGAGGGTTGAAAGGCAGGTGAGGGAGGATTTGGAGATAAACGCCGGCAGGATGCGCTATGACTTCCTGTCGCGCATGCGCAAAAGCGCCGATGCCTTCAAGTTCAGGCTTTCGGACAAGATAGATGCGGTTGCAGACGGCATCCGCCTGGCAAGCAGGCGCGCGCTTGAATCGCAGAAAGAAGGCGGAGAAGGGGCGCAAAGAAGGCTTGAAAAGATTGACAGGGACATTTCCGAGCTTGGGCGCCTCATTTCAGTGTGCCGGAAGATAGAAAGCGAGGTTAAAAAATGAAGCCCAAGAAAGCCAGCAACTGGCTTAGAGATGAAAGTTTGCGCCCAAAAACAGGTTGATTGGATGCTTAGGCAGTCCTGGGAGCTTGCAACGGCGGTCTCGCTTGCCTTCGCTGTGCCATTCTGGCTGATGGTATTTGCCAACACCTACCGGCACTTTCCAAAGATGGAGCCGAAAAAGAGGCTTTCCATGAGCATCAGGCAGGCAACCGCGCTTTCCCTTATTCTTCTTGCCATAGTGTTCATCTCCCTCTGGGCGCTGATGGACTTTGTCGCAAGATGACGGCGAACGGCTTTGCATCGCGTGTCGGCAAGACGTCGCCGCGCTTTTTCTTGGCAGGCAGGATGCGCCCCCTATTTTGGCATCCCGCAAATCCTCCAAATAAAGCCAAAAATTTATACCAAAAGAGATAATATTATAAATTATACTGATTAGAACAATTTCGCATAGAGCTGCGAACTGGGCAGTAGGTCTTCGCAGGATCTATGAAAGCAAAAAGTGGGAGGAATGAGAAAATGGGGATAAGAGAGAGACTCGGTAGGCTGAGTGCCAAAACTCTGGGGGTAATAGCCGCCCTCGTTGTCTTGGCAACTGCCGCCACCGTGGGGTACCTGTCAAACATGGCAACTGTGAGTGCCACTGTGACGAGCCCCTTTGAGATAAAGACCGAAAGCACGACTATGGGAACGTGCACCGACACTTCCTGCACAATTACCGGATTGCATGGAGGCGACAGCTTTACCGTTGTCGGAACGCTGGAAAACAAGGCAAACAATCCGATACCTGCCTCAACTAAGGTGATCTGTGAGGACGGGCTCGGAACGATGAGCTGTGCGCAGATGGAGTTGAGGCACAGCTTTGTCGTGATCGGCGGTCCTAACACGGGATACGAGCACGACGACGGTGCTCTGCCTTGCACGGACGTGTCTGGGACTGCAGTATACACTGTCCAGCCAGGATACACCTTCCCGGTTGGGCACAAGTCGCGCGATACGTTTGTCGCCACTGTAGTGCCGACGTTTTTCGGCGACTTGAACTGCAGGATACAGGCGCTTCCGATAAGCAGCTGAAAGCGAAAGCCAAGGGGGGCTCAACACCCCCTTTATTTTTTTGAAGGGGAGTGGTTTTCATGAGGCAATGCGTGTTTGTGCTTATGCTATGCGCAAGCCTGGCTGCCTTGCAGATAGATGTCCTCACCCCCTTTCCGAAAGACATGGTGGGGGGCTCAAAATATTTTGCCGAGTATAGATTCATAAACAACGTTGAAACTCCCTATTATGCTTATGTGCTGATAAGCAATTCTTCTTGCGAGGAGATTGCGGTTGCCTTGGAGGGTGGAAGCTGCACCTGCACAAAACCGAATTACAACATATGCACCAAAGCCACTGTGATTGGCGAGAACAGGCCTAAGATATGGATAAGCCTCCTCCCAAACGTGTCGCCGGGGCAGTATCAGATAGATGTAAATTTTTCCGGAGAATATGACTACCAGGTCCAAACTGGAAGCGGCATTATGCGCACTTCCAGCAACAGCGGCGGAGGGGCTGTTTTTTATCAGCCGACCCAGCCGCCCGCCCCAACTGGAGAAGTGCCGCAGGAGCCCCAACTTCCCCCTGTAGAAGAGCCCAAGCAAAACCTTCCAGCGCCTGCTCCGCCAGCCCCTCAGCCGAAACCCGATAATCTTCCCTCCGGCGCTCCTGCTAAGACGGAAAGCCCAACCCCGCCGATTGCCGCCGCGCTTGTCGGAGAGAAGCTTGACATTAGCTCGCTATACCTCATAGGCAGCGCCCTGCTGCTGCTTGGCTTGGGGGGAGCAGCCATGCTGTTGCTCAAAAGAAGGAATGCGAAGTGAAGGAGGAGCAGGCGTTGAATACCGTCCGCCTAACCCGAAAAATAATGCGGCTCTCCGCAGTTTTAGTTGCGTGGGTATCCACAACAACTATAAACCTCTTTTCCTGAATTGCGGCAGATTGAAATGAAAAAGCCCAAATGGCTCAACCGCACCGTGCTTGGCGCAGGTCTGGCAAGCTTCTTTTCCGACTTGAGCCACGAAGCCGTGACGGCTCTTCTTCCTTCATTCATGGTCGTGCTTGGCGCACCTGCCTATGCCCTCGGCATAATTGAAGGGGCAAGCGATGCGCTTTCCAGCTTTGCCAAGCTCTTTTCCGGCTATTATTCCGACAAACTTGGCAGGAGAAAGGAATTCGCCTCGCTTGGCTATGCGGCGACAGCCATTTTTCCCGCCATTATCGCGGTTGCAAGCAACTGGCATTCTGTCCTTTTCGGCAGGGCTTTCGGCTGGCTTGGCAGGGGCATGCGCGGTCCGCCGCGCGATGCCATACTCGCAAAATCTGTCGCCAGGCGCGACTTGGGCAAGGCATTTGGCTTCCACCGCGCAGGAGACACGCTGGGCGCCATAGCAGGGCCTGTTGCGGCATTTGCAATCCTTGGCACAGGGGCATTTGCAATTCGCGAGATATTCTGGCTGGCGCTTATGCCAGGCTTTCTTGCCCTTGCCGCCTTCTGGCTTTTGGTGAAGGAAAAGCGCCCGGCATCCTTTGGCGCAAAAAAGCCTTTTTTGGCATCCATCTCAGCCCTGCCTCCGGCTTTCAAATCCTTCCTTGGAGCAGTGCTTGTTTTTGGAATGGCTGATTTTTCCCACACTTTGCTTATCGCCTTTGCTGTGGCTGCCCTTTCGCCCTCCCTTGGCTTTGCCGGCGCAACCACGGCGGGCGTTGCGCTTTACACTATCAGGAACGTATCCTACGCCGCCTGCTGCTACCCATTTGGCGCATTGGGAGACCGGTTCGGAAGGAAGAGGATGCTTGCGGCTGGCTACCTTCTTGCAGTTTTGACCTTTGTCGGATTCATGCTCTCGCCGCCTGACCTGCTTGTTTATGCCGCGCTGTTTGCGATGGCTGGTGCCTTTATTGCCGCCGAGGACACCCTTGAAGGCGCAGTTGCGGGGGAGCTTGTTGCGGAAAAAAGGAGGGGGCTTGGCTTCGGGGCGCTTGCTGCCGCAAACGGAATGGGGGATTTCGTTTCCAGCGTTGCGGTGGGCGCACTCTGGTCTGCATTCGGGTTTTCCGCCGGCTTTGCCTTCTGCGCCGCGCTTGGAGCCTTGGGAGCACTGATGCTTATGTACACAGGCGGAAAATGAGGGTGGCGCTGTTAAAATGGTTGGCGCCTTTATACAATCATGCCGCGCATATTTATTGAATTCAGGTATGTGGACAGGAAAACGTGCAGCCGCTGCAAAAAAAGCTGCGAAAACGTCAGGAAGGCGTGCTTGCGGCTTGCGCGGGACTTAGCAAAGGCTGGTTTGAAAATCATTTTTAAGACTAAGAAATTGCCCCTCTCAAAGCTTCCGCAGTCAAATTCCGTTCTTATCAACGGAAGAGATTTGGCTGCCGTATTGAACGGAAGGGAAAAGCCTCTCAAAACCAGATGCGGCGGCTGTTCCAAGCTTATGCGAAAGCCGTGTGAGTGCAGAGCATACAGCCACCGCGGGCGGAAAAGCGCAAGCATAACCGCTCGCATGATACGCGAGGCAGTAATGGCTATTGCGGAAGAGCAGGTGCGGAAAGGCGGACCGGCTTTCCACGCGGCTGGTGCGCCTTAGGGGTGGAAAAAGAGCCAGTGCAGGGGGAGGGATTTGAACCCACGAACGGCTAACCGACAGGATTTCCAAAACCCCCATCACGCCGACAGGGGTTATCTGAGTCCTGCGCCTTTGACCAAGCTTGGCTACCCCTGCTTGCTTTACATCGGTTTGTGGAGAAGCTGATTAAAAACTATTCCCTCGGCTTGCCGCACAGAGCCTTTCAGCTCTCAATGCGCTCGAAAAGATGAATTGCGGCTGAGGTTGAGAGCAGGAAGAACGCCGCTATCACGGCAAGGCAGAGCCCAAAGCCCATTGAGGACTTGCCAATGGCAAGATGGCGAAGCGCCTCAACAGCATAGGTGAGCGGGTCAAGGTATGAGGCGATGCGGATTGGCTCAGGCGCGGAGGAGAGGGGGAAAAGCGCCCCTGAGAGAAAGAAAAGGGGCATGATGAAGAAATTCATAACAAGCTGGAAGCCGTGCATGTCTTCCATCACAGAGGCGACCGCTATCCCGAAAGAAACAAACGAGGCGGAAATCAGAAACATCAGCAGTAGAAGCATAAGCCAGCTTGAAGGATGGACGCCTGCGCCGAGGATTGCGGCGAAGAAGAGGATGAGAAGCCCCTGAAAGACCGCCGTAGTCGCCCCGCCGAGGGATTTCCCGATCACTATGCTTGACCGTCGCACAGGAGCCACGAGAGTTTCCTTCAAGAAGCCAAACTGCCTGTCCATTATTACGATTGCGCCTGAGAAAACCGAAGCCGTCATGAGAACCATGGCAAGTATGCCCGGGGTGATAAAATCAAGGTAGCTTCCCCCAAGACTGCTTGAGCGAAGGGCGCCTTCCAGACCCATGCCGAAGATGGCAAGGAAAAAAAGCGGCATCCCCAGGCTTCCTGCAATCCTGCTTTTTGAGCGCAAAAAGCGGATAATCTCCCGCTTCCAGATGAAATATGCGGCAACAAGCTCGTGGTTTTCCGTTTTCATCTGCCTCGCCCCCAAGCCCTCCTTCTTATGCGCAGGGAGTCCTTTGCGGACGCCGGCTCGTCGCGCATGCTCCTGCCAGTGTAGTGCAGGAACACGTCGTCAAGGCTCGCCTTGCGGATTTCAAGCGAGCGGATTGCAACTTTGGCTTTGTTTGCGATTGAAACGATGGCTGGCATTTTTCTGCCTGCATCGGAAACGCGCAGCTCCAGCCTGCCGCCAGCAACATCAGCCTTGAGAATGCCATCCTGCCCCCACACAGCTCTTTTCAGCCTTGCAGGAAAGCGGCAATGGATGGTCACCCTGTCGGCAGAAAGCTTGCCTTTGAGCTCGGCAGGCTTTCCCTGCGCAACTATCTTCCCCTGGTCAATTATCGCAATCCTGTCGCATACCAAATCCGCTTCATCAAGGTAGTGGGTGGTGAGAACCACCGTTATGCCGTTTTTCTCCCTCAGCTTCCTCACGTAGTCCCAGATGTGCGCGCGCGTCTGCGGGTCCAGCCCCAGCGTCGGCTCATCAAGGAAGAGGACTTTGGGAAAGTGCATAAGTCCGCGGGCGATTTCAAGCCGCCTCCGCATCCCGCCAGAGAAAGTCTTGACCTGGTCCGAAAGCCTGCCAGACAGCTCCACCATCTTTGCCACTTCTTTTATGCGCGCCTCCCGCTGCTGCCCCGGGATGCCATACATCGCGGCGTGGAGCTCAAGATTTTCGGAGGCAGTCAGCTCCTCATCAAGCGATGGGTCCTGGAACACAATCCCGATGCTTCTCCGCACATCGCCGGGGTTTTTGACAACGTCAAAGCCGGCAACGGTTGCAGAGCCGGAGGTGGGCTTTCTCATGGTGACAAGCATTGAGATGAGGGTTGTCTTGCCCGCGCCATTCGGACCGAGAAGGCCGAATATTTCGCCTTCCCTCACTGACAGGGACACGCTGTCAACAGCAGTCAGGTCGCCGAACTTCTTTGTGAGGCACCTTGCCTCTATCGCATATCCCATCCCAACGCGCCCTCCAAGAAATCATTCATACCTCAGAGCATCAACTGGGTTGAGCTTTGCCGCCATGCGCGCCGGAATCCAGCCGGAAGCCACGCCCACTGCAAAGGCGAAGAGAACGCCGAAAAGCGGAATGGCGATTCCGAAAGCCGCAGGCAAGCCGAAAAAAGTCCCAACATACACAAGCAGGAGGGCAAGCAGCGTCCCAGAAACCCCGCCGACAGCGCCAATCAGCCCAGCCTCAAAGATGAAAATCGCAAGTATGTCGCCCTCGGTTGCACCGACCGCCTTGAGTATCCCTATCTCGCGCGTCCGCTCCAGAACAGAGGTGAACATGTTGTTCATTATTGAAAGCCCGCCAACTACAAGCGAGATTGCGGCTATCGCGCCGAGGAAGAGGGTGACAAGGGACAGGATGGAATTGACCGAGCGCATTATGGTTTCCGGAGTTATCACCGTGTAGTCTCGCTCTCCCTCGCGCACCTTGTGAGCGGCGTCAAGCTCCACCTTTATCGCCTCTTCAACGGAGGCTGAGTCTGAGCCAGGCCGGAGAGTGACTGCGATTGTGTCCATCTCATCCGGCGCTATGCTGCCCTTGAAAAGCTCGCGCGACTCCTCAAATGGGATGAGGATTATGTTGTCAAGCTCGGTGCCGAAGGTGCTTCCTGCTTTCTCAATGATGCCGATGACGCGGAATTTCACGCGGTTTATTTCAAGGTAGCTTCCCACCCCGACTTTTTTCGGCTTGAAGACCTCTGTAGCGACATTTGAGCCAATCACCGCCGCCCGCCTGTCGCCGTTCTCAAGAAACCTGCCTTCCGCCATCCCGATGCTTGTTGTCTTCTCAAAAACGCCGGGCTCAATACCGTCAATCAGCGCGGTTATCTCCTTGTCCTTGAACTTCACGCTTGCCCGCCTTTCAATCACCCGCGAGATATCCTGGATTTCCGGGATTCTCCTGAGGCGCGAGGCGTCGCTGTCTGTGAGCTTTCCGGCGGAGGCAGGCATCATTCCGCCTGAGGAGAAAGCGGAGGAGAGGCTCCCTTCCGCAATCGGCACTATGTATATCACGTCAAAGGAGAGCTTTTTGAACTCCGCGTTTATGGAGTCTGAGAAGCCCTGCCCGATTGTGAGGAGAGCCACCACGGAGGCGATGCCGATGACTATGCCGAGGATGGTGAGCCATGAGCGAATCTGGCGATGGCGCAAGCCGTTTAACGTGTAGCGGAAGATGTCAAGAAGCCTCATTGCAAACCAACCTGCCAAGGAAAAAGGGAAGGGGGGCTTCCTGCCTCATCTTCCCCGCCCGCTTTCGGCTGATGCCTTCCCCTTCTCCCTCCTCATCCTGAAATACCAGTAGCCTGCGCCAAGCGCCAAAACTGCCAAAACTGCGGCAGGCAGGAGGATGCCCGTGCCGTTTGCTGGCGAGACCTCCTCAGGCGAGCGGACGTTTATCTGCAGTGGGTAGTCCTTGCTGACCCACACGCCCGACTGGTCCTTGTAGCGCACCTTCACCAAAAGGGGATAGGAGCCGGAGGCAACTTTGTTGAAGCGCACCTTGTATTGCACTGTGGAGAAGTCATCCGCCTCCAGCCCGCCTATATACTGGCTTTTCTGCGCATTGAGCACCTGGAAGGCTGGGCTGTCTGCAAGCTCAACCTCCACGTTGAGTATCTTGTAGGAGCCGATGTTTGAGACAAGCACGGAAAGGGTGTGCTCGCCGCCTGCAATGATGGGCGCCGGCTTGGCGTCTATGTAGATTGCGGCATCGGCATCAGAGGTGACCACTATCGGAACGCTGACTGTCTCTTCCTTTTCCACCCCGCCCTCGCTCCACACCAGCCTCAGCTTCGCATCGCGGACCCCGGGGGCGGCATCGGCGCGCACCAGGAAAGTTGCCTGCGCCACTGCGCCTGCAGGCAGTTCGCCAAGCTTGACCTGGTTGCTCTCCTTTGCCTTCAGCTCATCATCTTCCCAGAATATTCTGAAATTTGAGAGCGGTTTCCCGTTGTTCTTCACACTCAGTTGCAGAGTGTTGTCCTGCGAGGCAATTACCTTGCTGATTTGAGAAAACACCAGCTCCTCGCTTTCCTTTTTCACGGAGAAGGCAAGATATTTCGTCACGTTTGCCTGCTCGCCGCCTTCCTGCTGGTAGGAAAACTGGAACGGGACCTGGTTTAGCCCGGAGCTTGCGCCAGAGGCATCTATCGGCACCTCCACCGAGAGTGTGCCTGCGATTGTGCCTATGTAAATCTGGCTTGAGCCTATAAGCGAAAAGCCGCTGCCCGAGGGGATTGAGAGGGTGGCGCGCTCAGCCTTCCCTCCGTCATTTTTTATGGTCAGAAGCACCCTGTCTGTTGAGAGAAGCGTCTGCTTGTCCGAGCTTATTGTTATGACCGCTGGGTTGGAGATTGCGATTACGGCGACGACCGTTTTCAGCTCAGGGCTGTCCTTTTCTGAAACGTAAAGCGGAACGCCAACCGTCCCGCCTTTTGCGGTCGGCAGGACTTTGAATGGGATGGAAACCGGTATTGAGGCGCCGCTTGAAACAGTGCCGACTACCACCGGGCTTTGGACTGTGAACTGGATGCCCTCAACTGCCGCAAAATACACCTGCACGCTTTGGAGGGCGGAGGTTGAGGCAGAAGTGCTTGTTGAGGAAGGGGTGTTTGTTATTGTCATTGTTATCACCCCTGTTTCTCCAGGCTTTAGGACAGAGGGCGAGACGCTTGGAGCCCCCACGGAAAGCGCGGGGAACGAAAGAGCCACCATCAGCGCAAGCGCAAGCCCGAATACCGCGTAATTCTTCACCATGCCAATCAACCTCCTTTTCCAGCATTCATCCTTTCTCAATTTTGCCGTCAACCACCCTTATGGTCCGCTGGGTTATTTTCGCAACCCCGCTGTCATGGGTGACTATGATTATCGTCCTGCCCTGCTTGTGAAGGGAGTGGAACATGGACAGGACTTCCTGCCCTGTCTTCGTGTCCAGGTTTCCCGTCGGCTCGTCGGCGAGTATTATCTCCGGGTCGTTTATGAGCGCCCTGGCAATCGCCGCCCTCTGCCTCTGCCCGCCGGACAGCTGGCTTGGGTAGTGGTGGAGCCTCTCCCCCATCCCTATGCCGTTGAGAATCTCAATAGCCCTTGCCTCCGCCTCCCTGTGCGAGCGCTCGTATATTATGGCAGGCAGGGTGACGTTCTGCAGAACGGTCATTGAGGGGATGAGGTTGAACATCTGGAAGATGAAGCCTATTTTCTTTCCGCGCAGATTGGCGCGCTGGCGATCGTTGAGCTTGTGCACCTCCACCCCGTCAAGATAAATCCTGCCCCTTGTGGGCTCGTCAAGCAGTCCCAGGATGTGAAGAAGGGTGGATTTTCCGCTTCCAGAAGGACCGAGGACGGAAAGGAACTCGCCGCGCCGTATTGAAAGGTTGACGTCGCAAAGGGCGTAGAGCTTGCTTTCGCCCATCTCGTATATCTTGCAGACGTCCTCAAGGCGCATCACTTCATTTTCCCTCACGAAACCATCTCCAGCACGAACTGGCGGAGCAGCCCGCGGAAGCCCTTCTTGCCCTCCTCAAGCTGCTTCCTGCCTTTCCTGGTCAGGACATACAGCTTGCGCACGCGCTTGCCGCTTTTCTCCTCCCTCTGGGAAATGAGGCCCTGCCGCATCATGTCATTCAGGATGGGGTAGAGCCTGCCTGCCGAGGCAGGAATCTGCCCGTCCTCCTTGAGAGCTTTGAGAATCTCGTAGCCGTGCATCTTCCCCCTGCTTATCATCCACAGGAGGAAAAGGTGCATCTTCCTTACAAGGTGGGGGTGCGCACACTGGCTGAGCTTCATTCCGTCGCCTCGCTTTCCCTGGCTAAATATCCGATTTTGGATATATCTTATTTGTGATATATTTAAATAGCTATTTACCCGCACTTTTTGCTTTTGGCAGCAAACGCTTTAAATGGCGCGGCAGAACTTTCCCCATGCCAGCTGCGCTGGAAGACGAAATGAGGCTGATGGGGCTCCTTGAGCAGACCGCGCGCCCGCAGAAGGGGGAGCGCGTGCTTTTCCTTTCCGACTACTCCTCAGGCAAAAGCAGCGCCGGGAGGGTTTGGAGATGGGAGCTTGTGAAGAAATGGCACAGGGCGGCATCTCTGCTTTCGCAGAGGAGCGGCTTCCGCCTCCTGCCAATAGTGCGCTACCAGGAAACCGGCAGGAACAACGCCGAGCTCCCTAAAACCGCCTCCACGCATGACGGCGGGCACGTGAATGACCTTGCCGAGCTTGTGGCAAGCGCAAATGTGGTGCTGGCTATAACCGAATATTCTGCTTCAGCCCCCCTCCGCAACCTGATTGCCCGCGCCCCCTCCCTGCGCGCAATCTCCATGCCTGGCGTGAGCCCTGGGATGGAGGGGGCGATGTTTGCGGACTGCAAGGCGATGCAGGAGCGGGGAAGGCGGCTTTTGGCAATCGTTTCGCCGGCAGACGGCTTTGAGATAGTCTTTGACGGCGAGGGCGTCCCGCGGGGCACAAGGCTGTTTATTGACACGCGGGCGAACAACTGGATTTTGGAGGCAGGGGACTGCACCAAGCCCGGTGATTTCATCAACCTGCCGACAGGCGAGCTTTTCACCCCGCCCTACGAGGGGGTTTCGCCAGAGGGCAGGAGCCGGCTTGGAGAATCGCGAACGGAAGGCGTGCTTCCGGTCCATTCGCCCTCGGACGGGAGGGTTGCCTTCCTGAAGATACAGAAAAACCGCATAGTGAGGGTTCAGGGCGACTGCGAAGCCGCAAAGCGCATCATTGAGGACATCGCGCAGGATGAGAACAACGCAAACATCGCGGAACTGGGGATTGGAATAAACCCCATGGCAAGAAGCGCCGCAGGCGTGCCTGTGCTGGAAAGCGAAAAGGCGGGTCCGCACATCGCCTACGGGAGAAACGACCACTTCGGGACGCCCCTCAGCCTCGCGGGAAAGGTTCGCGCCTTGCTGCACCAGGATATTGTCTATGCGAAGGACTCGCCCATAAAAGCCACCATCCATGCAGTCTATCCCAGCGGAAAGAGGGTGCTTGTTGCCGAGCGCGGCAGGGCGGTGGTCTGAGGGGCTTCAGAAAGCCACTTAAATGCATGCTATAAAAAGAAGGCAGAGGTGAGCGCGTGGCATCGCAGAAATTCGCGAATGGGAAGCCAAACGTCTTCCTGACCAAGAAGGAGCAAAGGCAGGTGAATGAATTTTGCAAAAACTTCCATCCTGCAAACAAGAAAGACAAGAACTGCCTCGCCTCGCATGACAGCGACTGCCGCTTCAAAATGGAAAACGGAAACGGCGCATCATGCGCAAAGAGGAAACCGCCCATTATTGAGCAGATTATCAGGAAGTTCCACCCCTGAGGGCTACATCCTCTCAAGCGCCTCAATCCCAAGCAGGCAAAGCGCGTTTTTGAGGGTGCAAAGAGAAGCGAAGTTTATCGCCAGCCTGTTGCCTTTTGCCTTTTCATCCTCGCAGGAAAGCACGGGGCAGGAGTTGTAGAACTTGTTGTAAAGCGCCGCGAGGTCAAGGCAGTACTCGCAGAGAATGTGCGGGCGCAGGTGCAGGGCTGCCTGCTGCACTGCCCACTCAAAGAGCATTATCTGCTTGAGAAGCCCCCTTTCAGCCTCCCCAAGCGCCATGCGCTGCGCCTTGCCCGCCCCGCCCTTCTCAAATATCTTGTGCGCGCGGGCGTGCGCATAAATCACGTAGGGCGCAGAATCCCCCTCAAGCGAGAGCGCATCGTCCCAGTTGAATATTATCTTCTTCTCGGGGGTGGTGCGCAGGAAGGAAAACCTTATTGCGCCTGCCGCAACTGCCTGCGCGATTTTCCGCCTCTCCTCCGCTTCCGCGCCCTCTTTCACCCTTTCCATGGCGCGCTTGACACCCTCCTCGTAAAGCTCGTCCGCGGTGTAGCCAATCCACGTGCCCTGCCTGCCTGAGAATTTCTCGTCCTCAAGCCAGACGTGCTCGTAGGCAAGATGGATTGAGTTTTGCGCTTGGCGCTCGTAGCCCATGCTCCGAAGTATCTCAGAAATCACCTTCTGCGGATATGCCTGCTCCATGCCGATTACATTCACGACCCTGCCTGCCTTGCCGTATCTGCCTTTCCTGCCTTTTGCGCAGCTCATCAGGCATTCCTTGCCATTGGGCTGGAGCATGAACCTGCAGTAGGAAAAGTCGTTTTTGAGCAAGCCGAACTTCCAAAGCTGGAAAATGACGTCTTTGCCGGTGTAGGTGGCGGTGCCGTCGCTCCTTATGAGAACCTTGTCGGGGCTTTCCATCTCCGCAAACTCCGCGCCCTTCATCTTCGCAACAAAGCAGCCGGCGTTCTTGCCCTCGGTTTCCTTCACTATCGCTCCGTTCTTTTTCAGCTTCTCAATCCCCTCGCCGAATATCTCCCTCACTATGTCGGACTCAAAAATCAGCGCGTCGTGCCAGATGCCGAACTTGAAGGCGGTTTCATACTGCGCTCTGACGCACTCTTCAACAAGCTTGCGGCACTCCTGCGCCTCCTTCCCAGCCCCCTCCTCCATCTTCCGCAGGATTTCCCGCACCTGCCTTTGCACTTGCCCGTCCTGCTCAAAGCGCCTGCTGACTTCCACATACTGCTTGCCAAGCCACAAGTCAAGCTTCCCCCGCGGCTTTTCCCCGAGGCTTTTGTAGCCCCAATAGGACTGGGCGACCTGCAAGCCCAGGTCGTCTATGTAGTCGATTCTCTCAACCTCTGCCCCTGAGAACTCCAGTATCCTTGCGACCGCGTCCCCCAAAAGCGCGTTTCTCAAATGCCCGATGTGCCATGGCTTGTTGGGATTCACGGAAGGGAATTCCACTATGGTCTTGCCCTCTTGCCAGCCGCCCCTGCCCCATTCGCCTCTCTTTTTGGCAACCTCGCGCAGAAGCTCTGCGTAGAATTCTTCCGAGAGGAAGAAGTTGAGATAGGGTCCTGTTGCCTGGACCCTTTCCACCCACGAGGGCAGGCTTATGCCAGCCGCGATTTGCCTGGCAAGCTCAGCCGGGCTCCTTTTCCTTTCCTTCGCAAGCAGAAAGCAGACGGAGCTTGCGATATCCCCAAACTGCCCCTTGGGAAGCTCCACTGAGCGGTTTGCCTCCTCAGCCGAGACACCCGCAGCTTCCGCAATCGCAGCCGCCAGCCTTTCCCGCAGGGAAAAGAACATAACTCCTCCTTTGCGCAAATAAATAATATAAGTTGCGGGTATTGGCGATGCCACCTGTGCCAGTAGCGGAAATGACCCCTGGAAAGCTTTATATATAAAACCAGAAAAAACCACTCCTCATGCAGTTGATAATTGACGACTACGGCGCATATATAGGGCAAAGGGACAACTTGTTTGAGATACGCCGCAAGGATGGGACAAAGGAGGAGTATTCCGCGGACAAGCTGGAGCAGATAATAATCGTGAAAAACGGCTGCATATCAACCAAAGCGGTTCTGCTTGCGGCTCGGAACAACATAGACGTGGTTTTCATAGGGAAATTCGGCATGCCGGAGGGAAGGCTGTTCCCTGCCGCGCTGGGAGGCGCCAACCTCATAAGGCGCAAGCAGCTTGAAGCCGCCCAAGGCGCCCGCGGAACCGAGATAGCGGTAAAACTCGTCTGGGCAAAAATGAAAAACGAGGAATTTTTCCTTAAAGCCCTCCAAAAAAGCAGGGAAGGCGATTTTCTCCTGCTTAAGGCAGAGGAAATTTCCAGGCTTGCCTTGCAGCTGCGCAAAATGCTTGAGGGCGGCTTTGACGCTGAGAGGGTTTTCGGGCTTGAGGGCATGGCGGCGGCGCACTATTTTGCCGGCTTGGCTGAGGTGATGCCGATAAAAAAGCGCGACCAGGAGGGCAAAGACGAGCCGAATGCCCTTCTCAACTATGGCTACGGCATCCTTTATGGGGAGATAGAGAGGGCGTGCCTGCTTTGCGGTCTTGACCCCTATCTTGGCTTTCTGCATGCCGACCGCTATGGCAAGCCTTCCCTGGTGCTTGACTTGATAGAGGAATTCCGCCCAGTGATAGTTGACAGGGCGATAGTCACCCTCTACGCTCAAAGGCAGGTTCTTCCCTCTGACTTTGAATACGGGGGCGAGAAGGTGTTTCTCTCCAAAGAGGGGCGCAAGAAGGTTGTGGAGGCGGTAATGGGGAGGCTCCACACCGAAATAACGAGCGATGGCAGGAGGCTTGAGCTTTGCGCCGTCATACAGGAGCAGGCGCGGCGCATTGCGTCATTTGCTAAGGGAGAAGGCGGCTTTGAGCCTTTTCTATACAGGTGGTGAGGTGTTCTACTGGATAATTTATGACATTTCTGACAACAAAAGGCGCGACAGGGTTGCCCGCATATGCAAGAACTACGGCTTCAGGCGGGTGCAGAAAAGCGCCTTTGCGGGCGAAACAACACAAAACAGGCTTGAGATGCTGGAGCTGGAATGCAAGGAAGTGCTGGAAAGCGGGCAGGACGGCGACTGCCTTTTTGTCCTTCCTGCCTGCTCCTCCTGCTTCAACAGCAAAAGGATAACGATGGGCTCGATTGACGAAAGAAAAATAAGGGATTGCGGCTATATGTTTGCGGGTGGGAGCGTATGAACCGGCTGGGCATCATCAGCATAAGGGATATCCTCAATTACAACTATTGCCCGCGCATTCCCTATTATGAATACGTCCTTCGCCGCCCGCAGGCGAGGACGCCGAAGGAAGACAAGGGGCTAGAAATGCACGACTCATTCGTTCCGCGCGCAAAGCGCAACAGGATGGTCAAGGCGCTTTACTATGACAGGAAGCTGTTCAACCTGCCCCTCTACTCGCCAAGGCTCAACCTTCAAACACGGGTAGACTGCGTCCTGATGAACACGCGCGACAGGATTGCCGTTCCGATGCAGTTCAAGCACGGCAAGGCGCCAAGCTGCCTTTATCGGACAATGAGATACCAGCTTGTGGCGGAGGCGATGCTCATTGAGGAGGAATTCGGCTTTTCCTGCCCCTACGGGCTGGTGAAGTTTTTGCCGGAGGAGAAAACTATCAAAACAAATATAAATATTAAAGACAAGGAAGAATTAGTGTGGCAGGTGGAAAAGATAAGCAATATAATAAGGTTTGAACAATACCCGGAAGGCCCCAGAACAAAAAACTACTGCACGGACTGCTGCTATTACAGGAAGATATGCGGCGGTTATATGAGAGGCGAATGACATGCTCGCATACGAGCTGTTCTTGAAAAACAGAAAAACGGATTTTTTCAAAACAAACCCAAAACTATCTGGCACTTACGTGAGAAAGGTCTATGTAGCGATGGATAAGGGCAAATATAGAGCAGAGTTAGACGACGCTTTGCCGGCGGAGGTGGGAGCTGCCGATAATCCACTACGCTTGATTCCGGGCGATGCTGCTGGTCTGCCTGACAGAGGGACTGGCAGCAACTCACCGAAACCGTATGTGCTTTTAGATGTTAAAATAAATAAAAAACAGCTACAGATCAGTTTCAAAGATTTTAGAGCAACGTTTTCTTTTGAAGACAAAAAAGAGCAGATAAAGAAAGGTAATAGCATAAGACAAAAGATGGAGAAGGAGAGAGTGTTCCTAAACGGCAGGAGGCTTTATGATTTATACGTCCAGAACAAGATATTAGAGGAAATAGATGGAAAAACATATGTTAATCAGGATGCACTGGAGGCATCTGCGAGAGCATTTTTTAAAGCTGTGGAGGCGGCATGGACCGCAGATAAAATGGAAAAATTCAAGAAAGTTAAGCTTTGTATTCTCCCCGAAAAGGGGAATTTGGATTATAAGGCGGCAGCCGACAGGGCAGCGGACAGCAATGAAGAGAAGTGGTTCATAGATAGTTTTGGTAACCGTTGCAGCAAAACTGCCGATTCCACTACTCTGACTGCAAAATTCTTATCTTATGACGACCCTATTTTTACTCTCAATCTGCGCTCAAAAAGGGAATACTACGATAACCTTGGAATAGGAATGGAAAGCCTTGAAAAAATAGAGCTTCCAAAAGGCTTCAAAATTTCTGGGTTGACCTTCATTTTCTATGATATTGACAATCCAGACAAAAATTTTGAAAAGAAAGAAGGCTACAGTTATGATTGGATTGGTTTTTATAATCACCTACTTAACATTTACAGGGAGATGGACAAAACCAAACAGCCAGCTAAGAGGGGCCAGCTCAAGACCATAGTTCTCAAACCGGATAGAGCAAAGTTGGAGGTTCTTATTGACAGCAACCTTACATTTGACCAGCTTGGCGAGATATTGGGGCCATCGCCACAACCCTGTCCAGACCTATTTGAACAGTTGATAAACAGGGATGGAAAAAATGTCCTGTGGAATGACTACATCTGGGCAATACGGAGCTTTCTTTCGCTCCATCCGGTAAAAAAAGATACGCTTATCGCCAAACTTCTTTTTCATTTGAAAAGAAAGAGGCAAGAATTTATTAAAAATGAGGGTGGAAGATTTGTGAATGCTGCGAGTGCCAGGGAATTTTTCTCCAAAAACCAAAATCTCATAAAGATACTGTGTAGAGGTGATGGGATGGCTGAATTAACCAGTGATGAGAACTGGGCATACATAATCGGTCAAATAACGGGAAAATACATATCATTCAGGAAAAGGGCCGGTGAAGCTTCCAAATCGCTGACTGATATACTCACATATTCAAAATATGATGAAGAAAGACTAAAGCACGTATTTAATCGCATATCTGCGGGCATATCCATATCAAACGCAGATGAAACGAGCAAGGCTGCCGTGCAGAAGTTTATAAAAGAACGCTGTGAAAATGCTCCCCTAAAGCTTGAAAAACCTTATGAGGATTACTCCTACTTTTTTTACCGCGGAGTATTTGAAACAATTGAGTGAGGTGTGAATATGGAAAAAAACGAAAGGAAAGAGTTTTTGTTCTATTATGAATCGAGGCAAAACCCGAATGGAGATCCTGGTTTTGAAAATCAACCGCGTCTCCTGCCGGATGGACGTATTTTAGTAACTGACGTAAGAATAAAGAGGACGATACGCGACTATGCCAAAAAGAAATTCGGTAAGGTGCTTTTTGTAGATTTTGGAGACGATGGAAATCCGGTAAAAGCTGACAAGAGGGCAAAGGAAATTTTGGGGGAAACAAACGATTTCACCAAGCTTCTGACTGAAACATTCGATGTGCCCCTTTTTGGCGCCCTGGTACCCATCCCAAAAAAAGGAAAGAAAGACGACGCCGAGTCAGAGGGAGCTGGCGGCGCTTCCTTTAAAGTGACTGGCCCTATACAATTTTCTTTGGGCAGGAGCGTTAATCAGCCAGAGATACTAAACCCCATCATCAGCAGCCATTTTGTAGGTAAGGAAAAGGGTGGAGAACAAGAGCACGGTACTTTCGGTAGATTCTATTCGGTTGATTATGCCTTGATAAAATTCCAAGGAGCGATTAACCCAAATAATCTTTCAGAGTATTGGAGTAAAGAAAAAGGGGATAAGGCGTGGAAAGCATTCCAAGAAAATGAAAAAATATTCTTTGATTGCCTCTGGAATGGAACGAATGAGTTAACTACGCGCTCAAAATACCCTCAAAGGAGTGTCTTTTATTTTGAGGTCACATATGATGGCGTATGCTATAATGACCTTGACGTGCTTGTCAGAGAAAACGAAAACTTGAAATCCAAGATTACAGAACTAAACCCCGCTGGCTTTGATTTTTCAAGACTTATCAAAGCAATGGAAAAGCGCAAAGGGAAAATTAAGAAAGTCGCATTAGCTGCCTGCGAGGAACTTGAAGACGTTGCTCGCGACCTATCCAGCAGTCTCAAAAAAACTGGGCTGGAAATAGAGTGGAGAAAATGCTAATCCAGAGCTTTGAGATAGCTGCTTCCTTTGCTCTATTTCGCGATCCCACCGTCACCACTTGCCCGACTTCATATACAATCCCTCCGAAAAGCGCAATTATCGGATTGATCTCAAGCTTTATCGGTTTTCCAAGAAGCCCGAAAGAAGACTATTCAGAAGATTACTGTGATCTGCTCTCCAAAACAAAGGTAGGTGTCGAGTTACTTTTTAACCCTGCGAAGACGACTATGTTTATCAATCATATCGGACTGAAAGTTGGGAGAAAACCGATGAAAATGGAATTCCTAATAGAGCCGAAATATAGGATATATTTGTCAACCAACGACGCTCGATATGCGGAAAAAATCGGAAATGCGCTCACCGATAATGCGTTTGTATACACACCTTATCTCGGACACAGCTACTGTCTCGCCAGAGTGCACGACTATAAATTCTGCGAAGGAAAAGAAACAAGAGAGAAAAGCTTTAGAACAAAAACAGTGGCAGTCGAGAAGAAAGGCGAGTTGAACAAGCCGGCGCTGAGTGTCCTTAGGGTCGGTGCAACCAGATTGATAATTGAACGCCACCTTTTCCACGAAATAGTCGATGGGCGGTTGAAAAAAAGCGTGCTTAAGCACTACGCGCCCGTAAACGGCGAAATTAAGATTGAGCTTCAAGACGAAAGCAGGATGACAATAGTCAACGCAGAAGGGGAAAACATATGCCTCTATTGAGGGTATGGGCGTGACTTTTTTTTCCCATCCAGCAAAAAATGACGATAGGCCTTTCCTATCAACCCACCTACTGCAAGTTGCAGGTTACACATCGGAATTAATTAGACAGATAGGCGGCGAATACGAAATTGCCTATGTTGCAGGTTTGCTCCATGATGTTGGGAAGCTAAACCCGCATTATCAAAAGCCATTCTCCAAAGGAGAACCGCCTTGTCCTGATTGTAGATATGTAAAGAGCCATTCCATTTTTTCCGCCTTTGCCTGCGACCAAGCATTGTTGAATCTCGAAAAACGAAACTGCAAAACGATGGCGACGATCTGTATTTATGGGCATCATTCGTCGCTAAAGCCGATTAGCATGCTACCTATCGGTTTCAAAGATAACAAAAAGGAAGAGATTGATCTTACTATAAAAGCCATAAACGAAAGTTTGCCAGCGCTTCTCGAAGAACTAAAAAGGGACGAACAAGCAAAAAAAATTTTGCCGAAATCCATAGAGATTGAGCAAATGGATTTCTCTGACGGATCGGATGAGACAGACAATATAGAACCTTTTTTTGAAACCAGTTGCATTTATTCAGCTTTGCTACAGGCAGATCGCGGCGCCGTTTCAGAATGGAGAGAGAAGATAACTAATCCGCTTTTCTCCTTTCATTTTGACACGCGGCGGATGATCCAAAGCACAAACAACATTTTGGCGTCCTACCGCGACAGCTACTATCAATCAATTTTCAATGGAAGAGATTTTGATGGCAATTTCATGATACTCTGCGCGCCGACTGGAATAGGAAAGACGAGAATATTCCTTGACATTGTTAACAAGCTTGCCTCAAAAAGAAAGTTTGAGAGAGTTTTCTATTTTTCCCCTCTTTTGGCGTTGACGGAAGATTTTGAGGATAAAATTGAATGCATAATACGAGAAGAAGAAAAGAGCAGGATATTGAAGTATGACCATACGTTCAAAGGATCATTAGAGAAAGAAGCAGAAACTGCAAAAGATGACTATGAAGAAGAATATGAGGAGTGGAATTTCAACGTTGAAAGCTTTAATTATCAGATGATTATCACAACGCCCCAACGTTTGCTCTACACGTTGTTTTCTGACAGAGCCGCCGATAAAATAAAATTATTGTCTTTGAAAAATTCTGTTTTGATCATAGACGAGATTCAGACGTTACCCAGAGGGTTGCTTATACCCACGATAAAGCTCCTAGAGTTAATAAGCCGCAGGATGAATTCTGTAGTCATAATAGTTAGCGCTACGATCCCCTATGAGGTAAGAAGCTTAGAGCACGCTCACAAAGTAGAGGGCGATGAGGAGATCAATCGCAAATACCTAAATTTGACCAAAAAAACAGTAAGGTATGTGCCGAACAACCCTACCTTTGAGGATGAAAAGGGAAGGCGCCTGAAAATGTTCAACACGAGAGCGGAGGCTGCCAACAATGCAAACTCTGCTGATTATTATCTAACGGCCGGATTGACTAAAAAGGACAGGCTTGAACGCTTAAAAGAAATAAAGAACAAATGTGATTGTTTTGTTGTATCCACGCAAGTCCTTGAAGCGGGTGTTGACGTCAGCTTTGACCAGATATGCAGGCAGCTTGCACCGCTTGACAACATGGTCCAAACGCTAGGGCGGCTCAATAGAGAGTGTGAAAGAAGAGAGGCTCTATTGATAGCATTCGACTGGAGTATCAATGGGCAACTCTCATATGTGCCTTATGGACAGCTAGAATTTGAACTTTCGCGATCTTTCTTTAAGAAAAAACAAAACACGGATTCT
>JAOAJL010000009.1 GCA_026414185.1 Microcaldota archaeon
AGATGTGTATAAGAGACAGAGCATGGACTTTCCGGTGCCCGGCGAGCCAAGCATAAGCACGTTCCTTCTCTGCGCCGCGGCTTTCTTTACTATCTTGACTGCCTCGTCCTGCCCAATCACCTGGTCAATAAGCCGGGCAGGAGTCTGTATCTCCTCTGTAGTTTTGAAGTTGCGCATTCTTCCACCAACCCACTGGCGCGTCCTACCCCTTCAGCTTTCACATATTTATATTTGTGCTTCCCATATCTGAACATGGCACCTCCGCTGAAAGCCTCGCCAAAGCCCACCAAGGCAGCCGCCCCAACCAGAATTTCGCTCGGCGTCATTCCCGTGAGGGTAATGACGCTTGACATGGTCTTTGACAAGTTCGTTTCAATAGGCAAGGTGTTTCCAGAGGAAAAGGGGCGTTTCACGGAATACGTGCTTGACCTTTCCCCTTTCGTCCAAAAGGACGTGCTGCGGCTTGCCACCGCAAGGTTCCCGCCTTTCACAAACGCTGAGGTAAAGGCGGTTGAAAACGACACGGTCAGGCTTGAAAATTTCCTGGACAACTACCTGCGCTATTCGGCGAAATCAGAAGCCCGCTCCCACGTGTGGTATGAGCGGCCAGGAACAAAGATGCGGCTTGCCGTCAGGATATTCTTCCCCCGGCATGCGCAAAATTCCCCTTCTGCTCCGCCTCCGCCCAACAGCCGCACCTAAGAAGCGCCGCTGTTTCGGATGATTTCCGCCACTTCCAGCGCAATAGAGGCAATGCTCTGGTTGGCAGCGCTTACGAATGCCCCCTTCGCCTGCTCGCAGCCGCTTACTCCCTGGCAGTTTGCAATCCCCCTCCAAAGCACCACAAGCCGCTCATCCCCGGTTTTTGCGACCGCTGAGTCTATCGCAGCCATCCTTCTGCTGTTTGGGACCTTTCCAGGACCAAAGGCATCATAATAGGCTGAAAGCGCCGCTTTGTAAAGCTCAATCTTGCCTGCCTTTGCCCTCGCCTCGCTGAGAACTGCGCTTTCCGCCTTCAGCCTGCTGTTTTCCTCCTCACGCAGGGCGAGCTTTTCGCGCGCCTCCCTCAAATCAGAGCTGCAAGCCGCAAGCTTCCCGGCCGCCTCCACCGCGGCGCTTTTTTGCTGCTGCACAGAATCCAAAAGCGCCATCTTGTCCTGCTCGCATGAGCTTTTGAGCTTCTCATAGTCGGACTGAGAGACCCCTATGCAGCCGAGCATCAAAAAAGCGCAGGCAAGCGCCAAGAGCGAAACCCTCATAGCACCCAATTCTCAGTTCCTTTTTTTATCCTTGCCTTTTTGTGCCAGTCTCTTCCCAATAGTGTTAATATGATATTAACGCTTTTAAATCTTTGTTAATATATTATTGACAGGTGAGTAGATGCTTTTGGTTGCAGGCTCAAAGCAGAAAGCAGAGCTTGTTGAGCATAGGGGGGCTTCGGATATTGATGCCGAGCTTGCCCAGCTCTGCCGCATGATGCGCATAATGTCGGAGCGCGACATAGACGGAACACTGCCGCAGGTTCTCAAGGTCATGATGGTGAAGGGACGGAGCAAGCCGGTTGGCGGCAGCGAGCTTTCCGAACTTTCGGGCATAAACAGAATAACGATAATACACCATCTCAAAAGGCTTGAGGGCGCAGGCCTCGTGCGGCGCCAGGAGGGCAAATACATCCTGACCGTGCATTCGGCAGAGGACATGCTTATGGAGTTCCGCAAGGAGATGGAGC
The DNA here is from genome assembly GCA_026414185.1 of Microcaldota archaeon. Taxonomy (GTDB): domain Archaea; phylum Micrarchaeota; class Micrarchaeia; order Anstonellales; family Anstonellaceae; genus UBA10161. The sequence goes on from JAOAJL010000009.1 coordinate 1,730, forward strand.
GCCACTTTGAGCAGATGGACGAAATCGCCCGCGAGATAGACGCCCACTTTGCAGCAATTGAGCGCGAGTTTGAGAGGCGCCAAAGCGCAAGAAAGATGCGCCGAATGTGATTTTCATGAGCCAGCCAGAAAAGAAATCCGAAGGCGAGGTTGGAAAAGAAGCGCCAGCCCACCAGCAGAAAAAGGCGCAGCCTTCGCATCAGCCGGCAACCCAGCCGCAGCAAAAATCCGCAGGAAAGGGAGAGGAAGAAGGCGATATTGACGCTCTGGAAAAGAAGCTTTCCTCGCTTTCGGAATCCATGCTGCGCCTGCAGGCAGAATTTGACAATTACAAGAAGCGCACTGAGAAGGAGAAGGCGCAGGCGGCGGGCATGGCAGAGGCAAGGCTCATGCTCCGCTTCATTCCCGTCTACGAGGAGCTTCGCATGGCAGAGGCGGAGGCTGGGAAGATAGAAAGCGAGCCTCTCAGAAGAGGCATACTGCTGGTGCTCTCAAAGCTGCGGGCTGCGTTTGAGAAGGAGGGTCTGCAGGAGATGAAGCTTGAGGGGGAAAAGTTTGACCCATTCCGGCACGAGGCTGCGATGCACGAGGAGTCCGATTTGCCGGAAGGCACGATAGTGCGGGCAATAAGGAGGGGGTATCTCTTCCGGGGCGAAGTGCTCCAGCACGCCATCGTTTCAGTTTCAGCAGGCAAAAAGAAGGACGAAAGGAAGCAGGAGGAGGCAGGGAAGAGCGCGGAAGATGCCTCTTCGCAATCATGACAGCGCAAACATGCTTATTGAACAGCAAGAGGTGATTTGCATGGGAAAGATAATCGGGATAGACCTTGGGACTTCAAACTCGGCGGCGGCTGTCCTTGAGGGCGGCAAGCCCATAATAATCCCTTCAGCCGAGGGGGCAAGCCAATACGGAAAGGCGTTCCCGTCCTACGTCGCATTCACAAAAGATGGCGGGCGGCTTGTGGGCGAGCCGGCGCGCAGGCAGGCGGTTGCCAATCCAGAAGGCACCTTCACAGCCTTCAAGCGCAAGATGGGCACCGACTTCCGCTACAAGGCGTTCGGCAAGGAATACCGCCCGCAGGAACTCTCCGCATTCCTCCTGCAGAAGATAAAGCAGGACGCGGAGATGTATCTGGGCGACAAGGTGGAAAAGGCAGTGATAACCGTTCCAGCCTATTTTGATGACAACCAGCGGCAGGCGACAAAGGACGCGGGGGCAATCGCGGGGCTTGAAGTGGTGCGCATAATAAACGAGCCGACCGCAGCCGCGCTTGCCTACGGGCTTGACAAGGCAGGCAAGGAGCAGAAGATAGTGGTGTTTGACCTGGGCGGCGGGACCCTTGACGTGACGGTCATGGAGTTCGGCAAGGGCGTTTTTGAGGTGAAAAGCACATCTGGCGACACGCAGCTTGGCGGAACCGACATGGACAACGCCATAGTTGATTACCTTGTTGGAATTTTCCTGCATGACACAGGCATCAACGTCCAGACGGACAAGCAGGCGATGCAGAGGCTGCGCGAGGCGGCAGAAAAGGCGAAGATAGAGCTCTCCACGGTGCTTGAATCCGAGATAAACCTGCCGTTCCTGTCAGCGGACAAGACAGGTCCCAAGCACTTTGTCCACAAGCTCACGCGCGCCAAGCTTGAGGAGATTGTTGAGCCGATTGTGACGCGCTGCAAAAAGCCTGTCCAGCAGGCGCTTGCGGACGCCAAGCTTTCCATCAGCCAGATAGACAAGATAATACTGGTTGGCGGTCCGACGCGCATGCCGATTGTGCAGCGGTTCATAGAAAGCACATTCGGCAAAAAGCCGGAGCGCGGGGTTGACCCGATGGAGTGCGTCGCGATGGGGGCGGCAATACAGGCAGGCGTCATCTCGGGGGAAGTCAAGGACATCCTGCTGCTTGACGTCACGCCGCTTTCGCTCGGCATAGAGACGCTGGGCGGAGTATTCACCAAGCTTATTGAGCGCAACACCACCATCCCAACCCGCAAGTCGCAGATATTCTCAACAGCGGCGGACTTCCAGACCTCTGTTGAGATACACGTGCTTCAGGGCGAGCGGGCGANGGCGCGCGACAACATAGAGCTTGGAAAGTTCTCGCTTGTAGGAATCCCCCCAGCCCCAAGGGGTGTCCCGCAGATAGAGGTGACATTTGACATAGACGCAAACGGAATCCTGCATGTCTCGGCAAAGGACCTGGGCACCGGCAAGGAGCAGAAGATGCAGATTGTCGCGCCGCACAAGATGGACAAGGCGGAAATTGAAAGGAAGATGCGCGAGGCGGAGCAGTTTGCCGAGGCGGACAGGCGCGCGCGGGAAGAGGCTGAGCTGAAAAACGAGGCAGAATCCCTTGCCTACACCGCAGAGAAGATGCTTTCCGACCTTGGCGACAAGCTTGATTCTGCGATGAAGGAGAGGGTGAAAAAAGCAGCAGATGACGTGCGCGAGGCGCTCAAGAAAAACGACATATCCGCGATAAAGTCCGCCTTTGATGCCCTAAAGCGCGCCCTTCAGGAAGCAGGCGGCTCCATCTACGGAAAAGGGCAGGGAGGGGCTGGCGGAGGACCGGGCGCAGGCTCTCCCGGCGATGACAGCGGGCCGACTGGCTACGGACCTGGTACTCAGGGCGGGGAGGGAAACGTTTATGATGCTGACTATAAGAAAGTGTAGCAGCGCCAGATGGCGCAAGGAGGTGACGCTTATGGACAAGAAAAAGTCAAAGAAATCCGGCTGCGGCTGCTGCTAGCCCCTTCCTTTCCGCTTTTCTTTTTTTCAAAAAGCGGGAAAACAATATAAATAGTCCCAGCGAATCCCGCTTGATGAGAGGGCAGTCTTCAACCGAATTTATGCTGGTGGTAGCACTCGGTTTAGTCTTCATCGCCTCGCTCTATTTTTTCACCTCAAGCTTTTCAAACGAGAACGTCAGGCTTTCGCAGGCGCGCGACACAGCAGACAAGCTCGCCTCGTCCGCAGACTATGCCGGTTCGCTTGGGGAGGGGGCGAGCATAAAAGTAGCAATCAATATTCCCGAAGGCATATCCCTCATCAACGTTTCCGGAAACCGCGTGCAGTTGCGCCTCTCCACCCAAAGCGGACAATCCGACGTTTTCTCAAACACAAGATATTCCATTCTTGGCTCTGTCCCGACTTCTGCCGGCATGCATGAAATAACAATAACAAGGCTTTCTAACAACAGAGTTCTTTTCGGGCGCTCTTATCTATCCTGCAGTCCGAGGCAGATTTCCCTTGCTGTTGCGCAGGGGAACTCTTCGCAATCAGCCGCCATCATCACAAACACAGCCAACTTTACGCTTACTTCCCTCTCCGTTTCAATCTCGGGCGAGGCAGCTGCAATGCTCTCTGCCACGCAGCCCCCATCTTCTCTTGCCCCGCAGGCAAGTGCCGTTTCCAACATAACCGCTTCTGTTCCGCCTTCAAAGCAGCCTGGAGCATATCAGGCAGTCCTCAGCGCCACGGCAAGCAACAACTCCGAGTGCTCAAGCGTAATCACGATATTCGTCACCCGTGCGGGAGGGGAGGACATTTACGGGCCTGCAACCACCTCAATCTCCTATTTTCCCTCTTTCCCAAACACCACGACAGCAATAACCGTCAATGCTACAGGAAACGACACCCTCTATGGCAACAGCACGATAATCTCCTGCCAGCTTGAGCTTGACTACTCGGGCATATGGATGGAAATGGCGGCGGCAGACGGCTCATTTGATTCTCCTGTTGAGAGGGCGACCCTTCTCATTGGCACTCTTCCCGCCGGAAATCGCACTGTGAGGGTGCGGTGCATAGACTGGATTGGCAATGTTGGCGCGCCCTCTTCAATCACAATAAGTGTTCTTCCGCCAACCTCGCCTGACAGCCAGGGGCCAGTCGTCCAAAGCCTCTCACTCTCCCCGCCAGCCCCCAACACATCATCCATAATAAGCGTCAGCGCAATAGCCAACGACACGGCAACCGGCGGAAGCAACATCAAGATGTGCGAAGCAAGCGTTGATGGCGGAAGCTGGCTGAACATGAGCGCAACCGACGGAAACTACAGCTCCCCAGTGGAGCAGGTCACCAGGACAATCGGAAGCCTGCCGCGCGGCACCCACAACGTTTCGGTCCGCTGCAGCGACGTCATAGGCAATAACGGAACGGCATCAACACTCTGGTTCAATGTCACAAGCGGCTACAAGAAGAACATCCTCATAATAACCGCCTCATCAACGCCGACAGCCGCAGAAAGCTACTGGATAAACTGGATAGCCAACCGCACCTCAAATGAAAGTTTCAGCTGGGCATATGACTTGGCTACGCAGGCGGCGATTACCTCAAACGCCACCAATCTCTCAGATTACCGGATAGCGGCGCTTCCATCCTCGCCAGCAAGCAACCCAGCACTTTGGGCTGCGCTCAACGCCTACCGCAGCACAGGCAACTTCGTGGTGCTTCTTGGTCAGGGGATGCAATATGGGGTTCCGGGGATGGGCGTCGGCTCAAGCATATCCACCCAAAGCACCAATTCGCTCGTCCCGCGAGTTTCCCACTACATCACCTCAGGCTTCACTGTCGGAACCACATACACCATACAGACCGCATCATCCACCATATATTATTCAACAAACATCACAACCAACGTGCTATCCACCACGACCAGCACACGCGCCGTGGTGGCTGCCGGCGCGACCTTCGTAACTCACGGCTCAACCAGGCCAGACACCTTCAACGCAAACGGAGACACGTTCGCAAGGCGAGTTATTGACTGGGCGCTCCTGAACTCGCCAAATTAGGTTGATTGCGATGAGCGGCGCCAAAAAAGCCCAAGCTTCGCTTGACCTTCTCTCCTCCAGCATGATAGCCCTTGCCGCCTCAGCAGCTCTTCTTGGAGCAGTCTTCCTTCTTTCAACCGATGCCTTTTCCATTTCCTATGCGAAGGATGCGGTGAGGCGCATCAGCTCAGCGATAGACGAGGTTGACGGGCTTGGGGAGGGCTCAAAAACAACTCTCCTTGTGCAGCTTCCCGCCGGCATAGAGTCATTTTCAGCCTCCGGCTCGGCAATAAGAATGCGCCTGCATACCGCAAGCGGCGTTAGCGATGTTTTCGCAAACACCAAGGCGCAACTGAATGGCACTCTTCCAAAAAGCCCTGGGTTGCACAGGATAACGGTTTCCGCAATGCCCGGCGGTGCAGTGCAGATAACCAACTACACGGGATAGCCATGGTCGCCCCTGCAAAGAAAAATGGCCAGTCCGGCATTGAGTTTCTCGTGATGTCCGGCATTGTCCTGCTTGCTTTTTCAGCCGCCTTGTCGGCTTATTTCCTGCTTTCCTCCGAAGCAGAGGCGAAGCAAGATGCGCTTGAGGCAAACGCAGTATGCCTTGACGTTTCCGCCTCAATCAACTCCCTTGCCTCTCTCCGCGGGAACGCGAGCCATTCCTTCGCGCTCCCAAGGCAGATAAACGGGAAAAACTACACAATCTATGTTTCATCAGCATCGCGGCTTGTAAAGGTGGATTATGGATACGGGGGCGTGGGGTGCCGCCTTGCCACCTCTGCCATATCAAACTCAACCGGCGCAGGGCTTTTTGTTCTGCGGAGGAATGCCACCATTGCGGCAAGCAACGGATTGGTGAGGGCAGTGCCATGAAGAAAAATGCAAGATCTCTCATGAGGGGGCAGGCGCTATCTACCGACGCCATCATCTCGCTTAGCGCATTCTCCATCCTTCTTTTTTTCATCGCAAGCTACTGGACATACGCTTCCCAGTCGGCAAGCGAAGCGTATTCGCAAAGCAGGCTTGAAAAAAGCGCACTTTCAGCTTCAGATTTGCTTGTGAAAAGCCCAGGCTATCCGCCAAACTGGGAAAGCAACCCGCAAACAGCCTCGTCAATAGGGCTTGCGCAGTCTCCAAACAGGCTTTCCTCCCCCAAGCTTTCTGCCCTCGCCTCTCTTGGATACCAAAACGCCAAGCTTTATATGGGGCTTGAAAAGGACTTCTACCTTGCCATAACCCTGCAAAACGGAAGCACCGTCTTCTCCCTCGGAAACTCAACTTTCAATGCGAGCCAGTCGGTTACAATAACAAGGCTCGCCTTCCTGAATGGCTCGGCAGTGCGGCTGAGGCTGGTGCATTATGAGTGAGAAAAAAGCGTTCATCTTCACCCTTGATGCCGCTTTCGCAGTCATAGTGCTGTCTGTCTTTGCCGCCTCGCTTTTCTTTTTGGCTTCCCAGTCGCACGAAGGCGGGGCGGTCCCCCTCGCCCAAAAGAAGCAGGCAGGCGATGCACTTGCGGTGCTTGACATGTCTGGCGCCCTCTCTTCCAAAAACTCCTCTCTTATGAACTCCACTTTAGCCTCTCTGCTGCCGCCCTCCCTGAGCTACAACCTCTCAGTTGCCTATTACAATTACAGCGGCGGTTTTGTTTCCGTTGCGAACGTTTCAGTTGGGGCGACCTCGCCCAACCAGACGCAGTTTGTTGAGGCGGAGCGGCAGTTTATCATACTGAATGGCTCTGAGATAGGAAACTACGGAATAGCGGTCTTGCGGGTGTGGCAGCAATGAAAAAAGGGATAATGACCATCGCAACCATGCTTCTTTGCGCAGCCCTGCTTGCGCTTGTGTCAGCCATCGCATTCCATTCAAGCGCGCTCCGCTTCTCTTCCGCCCGCCTTTCCCAGCTGGAAGACGCCTCCCAGCAGTATGACTCAGCCGCTCATGCCTTCATATCGCTCGCATCCGCCGGACCAGCAAATGTCTCAATCGTAGGCAACAACGTTTCAATATCCCACAACATAAGCTCGCTACCGGCATATCGGCGCGACATAGCCCGCCTCGCATCTTTCATATCCGGGCATTCCACGCAGGACATAGTCCTAAATACCACTTATGCCTCGCGCCCAGCCATGCTAATACAGCCCCAAGAGGTAGCCATAGATGGATTCGGCTCCAAGCTGTCCTTCACTCCGGAAAACAGCGGCGCAAGCGCAGGCAACCTCTCCGCATATCGCATTCTCCTGCTTTCTTCCCAGCCAACTCCCTCATTTTTCTGGAACAACCTCTCCTCCGAGCCACCCTCAAGCCAGAATGCCACTCTGCTTTATGCCGGTTTTCAAGGCTCAAACGGCACTGTCTGGATTTTTCAGAGCCTACACAAGCACCAGTACAGCGAGCTTCGGCTTCTTTCAGCGTCAAACCAGTCGCTTGCCTCAATCTACCTTCAGTCTCCTGCCGCCCTAACCGTCAGCTATGATTCCTCTGCAATCGCCTCCATCTTGGCAACCCTTTCCTTCAACAGCACTGTCAGCGCGGTGGAGCTTGGCAATACCCTTATTAACATAGCCGGAGTAGCGAACCTGTCTGGTCCTGCGACAATAAGGTGATTGCGATGAAAGTCAAGGAAATAATGCGCAAGGACTTTGTCTATTTCCAAGCAGACGCAAAGATGGACTTCATAGTCCGCACTCTGGCGCAAAAGGGGATAAGTTCCGCTCCTGTTTTTGACCGCGGGGAGTTTCTGGGCATATTGGGTGAAAAGGACCTTCTGCGCTACTTTTCCCCCGCCCATTTCCCATTCCTCTGGATCAAGGACAAGCCATCTCCGATTGAGAAGATGAAATCGGTCACCGCTTCCGACCTTTGCCACAAGCCCGCATTTGTTCTCAAGCCTGAGGACAGGCTGGACGAATCGCTGTCCAAGATAGCCTCGGCAACAGAGTGCATTCCGGTAATTGATGACGGAAAAGTCGTCGGTCTGCTAAGAAGCGAAGACATACTAAATTTCTTCCTGATGGAGCTTGCAAAGGGCGATTTTTCGTCCATCAAAGCAAGCGAGGAGGATTCCCAGAAAATGGGCAGCGCCATGGACGAAATCCTGCGCATCGTCCGCAAGGAGAATGAGGTTTCGGTGAAGAGGATAAGCAGCGAGCTTGGCCTTTCGTTCAAGACCGCAGAAAAGCTCTGCGAAATACTTGCCCGCCACCACCTGATAGAAATGCACTACTCCCTCCTAAAAGGGCCGCTGATAAGCGCACTTGGAATCGGACCTATCGTGAAGGCAAGTGAAAACTCCAAAAAATAAGGTGGATGATGATGAAGAGAAAAAAGCCAAAAGCCGCAATCCAGGAAAAATCCCCAGCTCCCCTCAGCAGGCAGCCGAAAGAAGCCTACACCCTCCGCGACGGAGAGCTTGAGGCAAGGATTTCAATATTCAAAAAGCAGGGTGAGCACGTCCTGACCTACGAGCTTTCAGCCCCAAAGTGGGAGCCCGGCACAGAGGCGTTCATGGAGGATGCCAAGCCTGAGCTTCTCAAGAAGGTTTCAATCTCAAGTCAGGAAGCCCTCAACATAAAGATGACCGATGAGCTTCGCATGCGCTTTTTTGAGGAAGGCAAGAAGATGATAAGGGAGAACCTTCCCCAGCTTTCAGAGGAGAAGGCGGAGACGATGGCGCGCAAGCTTGTGCAGGAGATGCTTGGGCTTGGTGAGATAGAATTCATGCTTAAGGACGACATGATAGAGGAAATCTGCGTAAATTCGTCCTCCCAGCCAATCTGGGCATATCACCGCAAGTACGGCTGGATGAAGACGAACCTGCGCATACCAAGCGAGGCGGAAATATGGAACTACTCCTCCTCAATTGCGCGCGGGGTCGGCAGGCAGATAAACACGCGCACCCCGCTCCTTGACGCCTATCTGCCGACAGGAGACCGAGTGAATGCGACGCTTTCCCCCATCTCATATTACGGGAACACCATAACCATCCGCAAATTCGCAAGGAAGCCCTGGACAATAACCGACTACGTCCGGACAGGAACAATCTCAAGCGAGCTCGCGGCTATCCTCTGGCTTTCAATACAGTATGAGCTCAACATGATAATATCCGGCGGCACAGGCGCAGGGAAAACCTCAATGCTTAATGTCCTTTCCATGTTCATCCCGCAGAACCAGCGCGTCGTTTCCATAGAGCAGACAAAGGAGCTTACGCTTGACCCGGATTATTTCCAGTGGGTTCCACTGGTGGTGCGGGAGCCGACGTCGGAGGGCACGGGCGGAATCTCCATGCTGGACCTGATGGTCAACTCGCTGCGCATGAGACCAGACCGCATTCTCGTAGGGGAGATAAGGCGCGCGGAAGAGGCGCAGGTCCTTTTTGAGGCGATGCACACCGGGCACTCGGTTTATGCCACTCTACACGCAGAGACGGTGTCCGAGACAGTCCGCAGGCTTGCCAACCCGCCGCTCTCAATCCCGCCTGTCATGATGGAATCGCTCCACCTCGTCCTTGCGATGTATCGCGACCGGCGAAGCAACATCAGGCGAGTTTTTGAGCTTGGGGAGATAATCCCGACTGAGCGCGAGGGCATAGCGCAAAACATCATTTACCGGTGGCGGCCCTACAAGGACTCCATAGTCCCAGCCGAGCCCTCCGCGCGCCTCTTTGAAACAATCAAGCAATACACCAACATGGATGATGCGGAGATAAAGCGCGACCTTGATGAGAAAAAGAAAGTGATTGACTGGCTTTGCGAAAAAGGGATAGACACGGTGAAGGAAGTCGGCGAAATAATCGCGGCGTATTACGACGAACCGCAGGAGCTGCGGGCGAGGATGAAGAGATAAGTTGCGGTGCGGCAGATGAGAAACAGCGTTCCACTCTTCCCATTTCCCTTCCAGCCCATGCGCAAGCTGATACACGGCTTCTACCCATTCTCCGCCCTTGTCCTCAGGTTCTACCCTTCCCTTGAGCTTGAGCTTGCCGAAGCGGAATTCCGCATAGAGGCAAAGGACTACGTGGGCGCGGCAATCCTCGCCTTCCTCACCTATTTTTCTGCGGCAACAATAGTCCTTGCGAGCATAGCGCAAACAAAAAACCTGCTTCCGCAGATGGACAGCAGGCTGGCGGTGCTTTTTTTCTCCTTCGCAATCGCGTTTTCCATATTCGTATACATAATGTCAGTCCCAGCATGGGTATCAAGCAGAAGGAAAGCTGAGATAGAGAAGAATCTTCTTTTCGCAACCCGCCATCTCCTCATCCAGACAACTGCGGGCGTCCCGCTTTTTGACTCCATCGTTTCCATAAGCGAGGACTACGCCGACCCAAACCTAAACTACGGGGAAATCTCCCGCGAATTCCGAAGGATAGTCAAGGAGGTGCGCGGGGGCAAGGAGCTTGGCGAGGCGCTTGAAGAATCGGCAGCACGCAACCCATCCCCATATTACAAGCGCCTTATGTGGCAGCTTGCAAACTCAAGCAAGGCGGGGAGCAACACGGGCGCCGTCCTGCGCGATGTAGTAGATTTCCTCTCCAACGAGCAGCGCATTCTCATACGCAACTACGGCTCCGAGCTGAACCCACTTGCCATGTTCTACCTTATTGCATGCATAATCGCCCCTACGATGGGGCTCATCTTCCTTGCAATATTCTCCAACATCGCAACAATCCCGATAACAGAATTCACGTTTATGGCAGCTATTGGAGTGCTCGTAGTGGGGCAGATAATCTTCATAGGGCTGATAAAAAGCAGGCGTCCTACGGTGGCGTTTTCATGATGGAAAAGACACTTGAGCGAATACAGGGGCTTCTTTATTCCGCAGACTTGAACTATGACGCGCGCGAGTTCTCCTACCAGGCGGTTGCCTTCGGGCTGTTGCTTTCGGCAATTCTCTGGGCTGCAATTTCATTATTCAGTCCTCCTGCGGCGCTTCCTGTTGCAGCGGCTACATTTGCCATATTCATCATATCTATCTACGCCCTTCTTACAATACTGGCAAGCAGGCGCCTGGCGGTTATTGAGGACTGCCTGCCGGATTTCCTCTCCATAATGGCAAGCAACATAAGGAGCGGCCTCACTTATGACCGGGCATTGATGCTTGCCGCCCGCAAGGAATTCGGACCACTCTCTTCCGAGGTGGATCGCGCTGCGAAAGAGGTATTCACCGGCAAGAGCCTTCAAGAGGCCATGATGGGCATGACCCGCCGAGTCAAATCCGAGACTTTTTCAAAGACAATACGGCTTATAGTGGAAGGCATAAACTCCGGCGGCAACCTCGCAGAGCTTCTGGAGAACACAGCACTTGACATAAGAAGATACTCGGCAGTCCGCAAGGAAATCTCCGCAACAGTGCTGACATACCGCATATTCGTGCTTGCGGCTGCGGCAATAGGCGCTCCGCTTCTTTACGCAGTCAGCGTCACGCTGATGGATTTCAGCGCCAGACTGCAGGCGATGATGCCAAGCAACGGGCTTCTCGCCTCCAACCTGCCTCTTGCAAGCGGGCACACGCAGATAGCCCCGGAGGCAATATTTGGCTTTTCCATAATTTCGCTGTCAATAACGGCATTTTTCAGTGCGCTTGCCTCAGGCGTAATATCAAAAGGCAGGGAGTCCGAGGGCTTCCACCAGCTTCCAATCGTGCTGATTCTTTCGCTTGCGGTCTTCTTCGGTGCGCAGATTGCCCTCCGCACGATATTCAGCGTGTTTTTCTTCCAAGGCTAAGCCCACAACCGCCCAGCCGCCTCACCCTACTCTGCCACTGACAACTCCCGAGTCAATATAGGAGTTGCCAGTAGCCATGTCGGTATAGGTGATGCCTATCCTGACTGTGTAGGCGCCGCCGGCAGATGCGCCTGAAAAAGTCCCTATCGGAAGCGTGCCGCTCTGCTCCCCATTGAGCAAAAGCAGGGGCGCAGTGTAGTTTATGGTCTGCGTCCCATAAGTTGCGTTTATCCTCGTTATGTTTATGTCGGTGCCTGCGTTGTTTTTGAGCTTGAGCGTAAGCGCTCCAGCCGAATCAACCCTCCAGCCTTCCGCCGAAACCTGTGAAAAGCCCGACGCCCTGCTTCCAACGAAACTTATGGCATCAAAAGTTCCAAGCGACGCAAGCGCAGCCGCCACAAGCGCAATCAGAAGAAGCGCCCAGCCGTAAGTCATAAGAAAATCAAGCGCCGCCTGCCCAGCCTTCCGCCCCATGAAAACCATATCCAAAACCAGCCGCTCACTCAAAAACTTCCGCGTCAGGATAGACCTCAATTCCGTCCTCCCCAATCTCAAAGGGCGCCCTCTTGAGAAGGTGCCTTGTCCTCTCCATCTTCCTGACAAAAACGGTCCTCACAAAAGATGACGAGTCCTTCCTCGTTATCAATTCAAGCAATATCACGCCGTTTGGCACAAACTCCTCGTAGCCGCTTGAAGAGAAGGCTTCAGAGTCCTCCGCAACATCCGCCACTGCAAGCGCAGTGCAGCCAAGCCGCTGCATCTCGCGCCGAAGCTCATATAGGGACTTCCTGGCGTCATACACGTTGTTGAAGTAGGCGCTGATGAGAGAAAACGGCTTGATGACAAGGCGCTTTGCCCCAAGCCTTTCAATCTCGTCAATTATGGACTGCTTCAGGGTCTCAAAGCGGTGCATGTCCGGCTTTATCACCGAAAGCCTCTTTTCCGATACGAGCTCTTTTGCCTTCCAGCCGAAAGACTCTGCCAGCGCTATGACATCCTCAGGCTCCTTTTCCAGCGTTATGTATACTCCGGGCTCGCCTTTTTTTGCGCCATGAATGAGATATTGCAAAGCAAAGATGTTCCTGCCAGTGCCGACCTTGCCCGCCAGCAGGTTGAGAGTGCCCTCCGGCAAGCCCCCCTCCACCATGCTGTCAAATCCCGCAATGCCCGTCTCCACCCTCCTGACAGGAGAAGAGCGCTTCTCAGAGGGCGGTATGAGCGAACCTGCACGCACCTCTTTTTTCCCTGCACCTTTTTTGCCCCTTCTCCTTTTCTTCATAAAGCCAATTGCGAAATCAAAATTTATAAAGTCTTTAGAGGGCAGAGAGGAAAAAGTGCAGACTCCGCCAAGCAGGGCGCTATCATTATATACCTTAGACACATCTGCTTTTTGCTGGTGGTCACGCAGCGGAGTGGTGCCATGGCAAAAAAGATACTCGTAGTGGATGACGACTTTGAGGACTTGGAAACAATGAAGTCAATTCTGGAAAAGGCAGGCTTTTCCGTTTCTGCCGCAACCAACGGCGCCAGGGCGCTTGACATTCTTAAGAAAGACAAATGCGACCTCCTCCTTATTGACATAAGGATGCCCACGCTTTCCGGCTACGACCTTCTGCAGCTTCTCCGCGAAAAGCTCAGCAAAGACGTGAAGATGGTCTATGTTTCAATCCTCCCGAAGCAGGAGGTGGATTTGCAAGGCGCAGACGGATTCATACAAAAGCCCTTCTCCCCATCATCTTTCCTAAAAGAAGTCAAAAAAGTCCTAAAATGAGGTGGGGCTTATGGCAAAAACGATAATGGTGGTTGATGATGAAGAGGACATACGCTCCACAGTCAAAACAGTCCTTGAAAAAAAAGGCTACAAGGTGGTGGTTGCCGTAAACGGCGATGACTGCCTCAAAAAGCTGAACAAATGCAAGCCAGACCTCATACTGATGGACATAATGATGCCCGGCACTCCGGTCAAGGAAATCATACCGAAAATAAAAAATGCCAAGATTGCCTACCTGTCAGTAGTCCGCACAGGGGAGGCGGAACGGGAGGAGCTGCTGAAGGAGAAGAACATAGTGGATTTCATCCAAAAGCCGTTTGACATAGAGGAACTCCTCTCAAGAATAAAGAAAATATTGGGTTGATGCCGTGGATGTGCAGGAGGAGCTTTCAAGGCACCAGGTTCTTCTGGTTTTAATGCCCAACGGCAATTACGACCACATCGCCCTGGCGCACCTAAAAAAGCTCTCAAAAAAGCCAACCTGCTTTGTCACCCTGAACAAGACTTATGAATCCCTAAGGGAGCTTTTGGAAAAGAAAAAAATAAGCCAGGAAAACATAGTTTTCATAGACGCCATATCCAAAACGATAAAGTCCATGCCCAACCAGACGAAAAGCTGCTATTTCATCACTTCTCCCACGTCCCTCACAGAGATGCAGATAGCAATCCTGCGGCTGATGAAGCACGGCTTTGAATACGTCATTTTTGATTCTCTCTCCTCAATTCTTGTGTATCAGAAAAACGCCCCGATCGGGAAGTTCGTCTCGGCACTTTCTAACAACGCTCGGCAGAACAAAAACAAGCTCGTTTTCTATATGGTCAAGTCCAGCCAGCACAAGGCGCTGGTAGATGAATTGAAGATGTTTGTGGATGCGGTTTTGGCATTGCCGGGCGCCTGAATGCTGAAATCTGCCAAGAGGCGTCAATTATGGAAGCGGCGGACAGAAAGGCAATTCGGAAAATCGACTGGAAGCTTGCCCAGCTTTTCCTGGCAATCTCCCTTCTTGCGACATTCTTCGGGATTATAAATATCGCCAATCTTGGCTCAATTCTCTCCAATCTCCAGCATATCTCAGCGGACAAGGACGCAGAATCGGCTATGGCAGCGATAGAGCTTCAGCGGATTATCATAATCATCTCCGTCATAGGCATGTGCGCAGTAGCATTCGTAGTCTTTTACTACGTGCGCCAGAATATATACCTCCCAATCCAGCAGTTGGAGTCTGCGATGCGCAAAATAGAGCAGGGAGACTATTCCGTAAGGCTGGATTTCGGGAATCACCCGGAGCTTCGGCACATCAGCGAAGCCTTTAACAAGGCTGCGGAGCAGCTTGCGCACCTGGAAGAGGAGCGAAAGCAGATTGACAAGGCAAAAACACAGTTTCTCTCCATCACTTCACACGAGCTTCGCAGCCCCATGACTCCGATGAAGGCGCAGCTGCAGATGCTTGAGCAGGGATATCTGGGAAAGCTCAACAGAAAGCAGCGCCAGTCGCTGGAAATAATACTGCGCAATGCGGACAGGCTTGACAAGATACTGGTTGATTTTCTTGACATATCCCGCATTGAAGCCGCGAGGCTCAAATTCGAATTCCGAAAGACGGATTTGGCTGCTACTGCGCGCGAGGTAATAAAATATATGAAAGGCTATATGCCTGAGAAAAAGATAAAGATAAAAGACAGAATAGAAAAACTGCCCATTATTGAGGCGGACCCTGACCGTGTCAGCCAGGTGCTCCGCAACCTCATAGGAAATGCCATAAAATTCTCAAACCCAGGAGGCACTGTTGATGTGAGCGCCAGGGCGGAGGGCAATTTTATCCTATTCAGTGTGAAAGACCGCGGCATAGGCATATCAAAGGAAAACCAGCTGCGGCTGTTTGAGCCATTCTTCCAGGTGGACAAGTCATTTTCCCGCAGCCGGCAGGGGACTGGACTTGGGCTTGCAATCTGCCGCGGCATAATAGAATCCCAAGGCGGAAAGATATGGGTTGAAAGCGAGGAAGGCAAGGGCTCAACATTCTATTTCACAGTTCCGTTTGAGCCTGTAAGAGAGATAAAGCCGATAAGGATTCTCTTTTCGGCAAGGGCTGAGCTGGAAGACAGGCTGAAATCGTCATTCAAGGAATATCTCGGTCCGATGGGAGAATCAGAATTTGAGTCGCTGAAAAAGGAGGGAAAGCTTTCCAAAAAGGGCATGCAAGAATACATAGAGGACCTGTTTTCCAAAGGCATAATAGGGCAGGCCGAAAAGGAGAATTTCGCCAAATCTCTCCCAGAAGGTTTTTGACAAAGGGTGGTTGAGATGGTGGAGACTGCAGCAATCGCAAAGAGGATTTCTCTCCTCATCATCCTGCTGGGGCTTTCAATCTCCGCAGCCTACATCCTTGACTTGTCATTGCTCAACCTCATCTTCCTGGGGACTGTCCCGATGAAGTTTTTTACAGCCGTGGCACTTGTCCCAAGCGGCTTAATACTTTACTCGCTTGCAGAAAGAAGACTTTTGTACGACTTTCTGCTTCCAGTGGCAGCCATCTTCCTTGCGGTGCTTGTCATCCACATAAGCTTGGCAGGCTATTTCCATCTGAGCACCGATTTCCTTGATTTTGCTTTGAGAAAAGTCCCCAGCGCATCAAAAAACCTGCCCTCCGTTCCATCAGCAGGCACTCTGCTGTGCTTCATACTCATAACAACAGTCGCCATACTGGAAATTGCGGGGAAGGGCGCGAATCTCGCCCCTCCATTCTGCTATGCCGTCGCTGCCATCGGCTTTTTCGGGCTTCTTGGTCACATCATAAATGCTCCTGCGCTCAGCTTTGGGATAGACGGAATAAGCAGCCCCATGTCACTTTATTCCACAATACTGTTTCTTCTATGGGGCTCAGCGGCAGTTCTGCTGTACGGAAGGAAGCAGGAGGCAAGCCAGGCGGCATCCTACTCCACTGTTTCCATCAGCACCATCCTTCTTTTCGTCCTGCTTGCCATTTCCCTGATTGGCATCTCTATAGGCGCCTATCTTCTTTATATTGAGGCTGACAAGCTTCTGACCAATGCAGTTTATGAAAATCTAAAAGGCGCGGCAGAATTCAAGGCAGACCATATCCGCACCTACCTTAGCGATATGAAGCGGCAGGCAGTCCAGGCAGCCAACCGCGTCACTTTCTCAAAGCTTCTCTCCACGCCAAAAGACAGCCCAGAATACCCATCTGCGCTTGCTTCCGCGCAGGGCAGCATAGAACAACTGGCAAAATATGAGCCAACCTATCATGAAGCATTCCTTATGGATTTGAACGGCACTATTGTAATCTCAAGCGACCGAAGCAGGATAGGGGCAGATATGTCAAACGACGAATTTTTCTCAAATGGCTTGCGCGGCACCTCAATAAAAAGCGTCTATTACAGCCGTGTCACCGAAAAGCCGCAGCTTGGCGTCTCCTCTCCGGTATATGGCGCGAACGGCAGCGTCGTAGGAGTCTATGCCGCCCGGATAAACCTTGATGAGCTCAATAGCATAATGCAGGACAGAACAGGGCTCGGGATGAGCGGAGAGATGGTGCTGATTGACAGGAAGGGCAAAGTCCTCACACCCCTCTTGTATGCGCCAGACTCGGTCCTAAAGCGCACCATTCAGACAGACCTTGCCAGACAATGCATACTTGATATGGATATTCATATGCAGCAAAATGGCAGCATCGCTTTGCATGATGAGGAAGTGATGGTATACAGGGACTATCGCAACATAACCGTCATCGGCACTCATGATTACGCTTTGCCGCATGCCGAATGGTGCATAATAGCCAAAATAGACGAGTCCGAAGCGCTTGGCAAACCGCGAAGCGAGCTTCTTGCAGTCTTCCTTATAATCCTGGTCGGGCTGATAATATCAATAGCAACTGCCGTCTATATAGTTTCAAGGAAGCTGTCCTTCTCCATCCGCTCTCTTACGCAAGATGTCGGGAAAATAACCCGCGGCGAGCTTGGCATCCGCCTGAAACCGTCAAACATAAGGGAAATCCAGGAGCTCACAGATTCCCTCAACCGCATTCTTGCCAGCCTTAAGCTTGCCATCCTGCGAACAGGCATGACAAAAGAGCAGATGGGGCTTGGAGAAGCCATTGCTGCCAAGAAGGAGGCAGAGGACAGATACAGGATACTTTATGAAAGCTCAGGCGAGGCTATAATGACCCTCGAACCTCCAGAGTGGAAATTTACAGAAGCAAATCCAGCGGCTCTCAAGATTTTCGGCATTGAAAGCAAGGATGAATTTTCAGCCCTCTCCCCCGCAGACCTTTCCCCCAAATACCAGCCAGACGGTCTGCTTTCCTCAGAAAAGGCAAGGCAGATGATAGACAAGGCAATCAAGGAAGGAAGCAACTTCTTTGAGTGGATGCACAGGAAAGCCAGCGGAGAGGAATTCCTCTGCACCGTCCATCTAACACGAGCCAATATCGGAGGCAAAGAAATCCTGCAAGCGATAGTGCGGGATGTCAGCTCTTCCAAGAAGATGGAGGCTGAGCTTAAGCTATACCAGCGCGGCTTTGAGACCTCTCCAAACTCAAAAGTCCTCGTAGAATACCGAGACAGAAAGCCAGTCATCATTCACGTCAATGAGAGCTTCACCCGCTACTATGGCTATAGCGCGGAAGAGGTGCTAGGCAAAAACCCATCCATCCTCAAGTCTGGGTTGCAGAAGAAGGAATACTACAAGCGGATGTGGTCGGATTTGCTCAATCCAAAGATAGGCTACTGGCGCGATGAGATAGTCAACAGAAGAAAAGACGGAAGCCTCATAAGCGTACTTCTAATTATAAACACCTTCTTTGACAGCAAGGGCAAGCCAACGCATTTCCTTGCCGACCACATTGACATAAGCGAAAGAAAGGGGATGCAGAAGAAGCTGGCAGAGGTTCAAGCCCTCCAAGCATCCGCCCTTGACGCAATCCCTGATTCATTTTTCATCTGCGACCTCAAAGGCAGGTTCATCTTCTGGAACGCAGCCTTCAAATCAGAAACAGGCTACAGCGACGAGGAGATATCCAAGATGAAGCCCACGGACTTCTTCAGGGGAGCGGACATAGTGCGCATAGCGGGCGCAATCCGCAAAGGGCTTAAAACAGGCTCTGCCGTGGTGCGCGCAGACGTAATCACCAAAGACGGCAGGCGCATAGCAAAGGAGTTTTCAGGCTCCGTAATAAGGGGGGCTGATGGCAAGATTGTCGGCTTCGCAGGGGTTGGCAGGACGATAAAAAAAGAATCCGGATAGCCGCTTTGCCCTTCCAGCAATTCAGTCGCCTTGCCGCGTCTGTCAATACCATATTAACATTTATAAACTTAAATAGCAGTATCCTATCGGCAGAGTGATTGGAATGACCACCAAGCGCGATTACTACGAGATACTGGGGGTTCCGCGCAACGCCACCAAGGAGCAGATAAAGGACGCCTACCGCACTCTTGCGCTCAAGTTCCACCCTGACAGGAACAAGGAGCCGGGAGCGGAGGAGAAGTTTAAGGAAATCTCCGAGGCATATGCTGTCCTTTCCGATGATGAGAAGCGCGCGGTTTATGACCAATACGGGCATGCCGGCTTTGACGCCCGCTACTCGCAGGAGGACATCTTCCGTAGCGCGAATTTTGAGGACCTCTTCCGCGAGTTCGGCTTCTCCTTCGGGGGCATGGGCGGCTCCCCATTTGAGGACTTGTTCTTCTCCTCTTTCTTCGGGGGCTCGCCACGCTCAAGAAGGGCTTCTGGCAGAGGGGCGGATTTGCGCTATGACCTTTACATAACGCTGGAAGAGGCAGCAAGCGGAACAGAAAAAGAAATCTCCTTCAAGCACAACTCAAGGTGCAACCGCTGCAGCGGAAGCGGGGCAGAGCCAGGAAGCAGGATATCTGCCTGCCAAAAGTGCGGCGGAAGCGGGCAGATAAGGCAGAGCAGGCGGCTTGGGGCGTTCGGCTCTTTCTCCTCTATCTCAACCTGCCCTGCCTGCGCAGGCAATGGCGAGAAGCCGGAGAAGCCCTGCCGAGACTGCCGCGGCTCCGGCTCAGTGATAACAAGCGAGAAGGTTTCAGTTGAGGTCCCCCCGGGCGTGGATAGCGGCTCCCAGCTGCGCCTGGCGGGGTTGGGGGAGCGCGGTCCAGCCGCAAACGGCGACCTCTACGTATTCGTTCACGTGAAGGAGCACCCTGTTTTCAGGCGCGAAGGCGACGACATCCACCTTGACGTGCCGATTTCGTTTTCGCAGGCGGCGCTTGGCGCGGAAATAGAGGTGCCCACCCTCACAGGAAAGGCAAAGCTGAAAATCCCCGCAGGCACGCAGACGCACACGATATTCCGCATGCGCGGCGAGGGCATGCCACGCCTTCGCGGCAGGGGCAAGGGCGACCAGCTTGTCCGCGTCATAGTGCGCACGCCCACCAATCTTTCCGAAAAGCAAAAGAGGGCGCTGTCCGAGCTTGGCGACACGCCAAAAAAAGGCTTCTTTGACGGGATGTTCCGCTAAGCAGGAGCAGACCTGAAAAGAAAGCCCGCCTGCGCGCGGAAACCGCCAACAGCATCTCTTTTTAGCATTTGCAGGACAATCATGCCTCATGCCAGAAGCCAAATCTGAGGAAAAAAAGTCGCTTCACTGGTCCGAGCAGATTGCGCAAGAAATCATTGAGAAAAAAAGCGAGCCCTACGTGGTTTCCGGCGGGCTTACGACCTCCGGACCGACTCACCTTGGCACAGTCTGCGAGTTCCTCTTTCCCCAGGCGATAGTGGATGCGCTGCACTACGCCGGCAAGAAGGCGAAATTCTACTTTGTTGCGGACATCGCGGACTCCTTTGACGGCGTGCCGGCTGTTTTTGAGGGATACGCCGACCAGCTTGCGCCGCACCTTGGCAAGCCGCTTTTTTGTGTGCCGGACCCGACAGGCAAGAGCGCCTCCTTTGGCGAGCACTTCCTTGCGGATGCGAAGGCGGCGATGGAGAGGCTTGGCGCAAAGCCGCAGATAGTCAGGGCAAACGAGCTTTACTCCTCCGGCGCATTTGACGGATATGCAAGGCTCTTTCTCTCGCAGGAAGAAAAGGTGCGGCAAATAGTCGCGCGCACCTCGCTTCGCGAGTCCCTTCCGCAGTGGTGGTCGCCCATAATGCCCACCTGCGAAAAGTGCGGCAAGAACGCCACCACCCGCGTGCTTTCCCACAAGGGCGAAGAATACGAATACGCCTGCGACCGCGACGTGAAATACGCAAGGGGCTGCGGGCATTCCGGCAAAGCCAGGCTCTCAGACCATCTCTACAAGCTCACCTGGCGGCTTCACTGGCCCGCCTGGCAGGACCATTTTGGCACCTCTGCAGAGGGCGGAGGGGTGGACCACTTCACGCGCGGGGGAAGCCGCGACACGCTTGAGGCAGTTTTCCGCGAGATTTTCAAGAAAGAGCCGCCGATTGGCTACAAGTTCGGCTTCATACTGTTTGAGGGCAAAAAATACAGCAAGAGCAAAGGCACGGGCATGGGGGTTGCTGAGCTGATGGAGCTTCTGCCGCCAGAGGTGATGAAATACATGCTTCTCAAGCCGGACCTTCAGGAGAATGTGGATATCGTTCCAACGGGGGAAAAGCTCCTGCGCACGATAGAGGACTTTGAGAAGGCGCTTTCCCTCCTTCAGTCCGGCAAGCTTGACTCTCTTTCGCGAGCGGACAGAAAGCGCGCGCTTGCCGCCCGCTTGGCATCCGAATCTGACTCAGCCAGCCGCGGCTGGAAAACGCCTTTCCTTGACCTGATACTCTACCGCAGTCTTCAGCTTGGCTGGGGCGAGATAGCCAAGAAAACAGGCGATGCGCTCTCGGTGCAGAAGCTCTCGCCCTACATAGAGGAATGGGAAAAGAAAAATTTCATTCCAGAGGATTACGCGTTCCGCTACAAGCCGCAGAAGGCAAAGGGCGCAGCCAGAAGTTTCTTCGCAGCGCTCCAGCCTGGTATGGATGCGCTTGCCATCCACAACCTGGCTTTCAGCACGGCAAAGCAGAGCGGCACTCCGCCTGCAAAACTGTTTGAGGAGTGCTACCAAGCCCTCCTTGGCAAGCCCAAAGGGCCGAAGCTTGGCAAGCTGATAGAGGCAATAGGGATAGAAAGGGTAAAGAAGGATGTTCTGTAAAAGAAGGCAAGGGGAACCCGCAATGCCCACTGAATTCTCCAAGGCAAACAGGCGCTACTATTCCTGCAGGGGCGGCAGGATTTACTTGGACTTTTCCACATTTGCGCAGGGTAAATGCCTTGCAAGGTGCAATGCGATTGAGTTCTGCCGCGACTTTGCTTCGCATCCCGCGCCAATAGTCGTCTGCGAATACGGGGTGGGCAGGGGCGATTTTGCCCGCACCTTCCTTGACGAGGTGAAAAAGCGCAACAAACGGCTCTATTCAAGGACGCGCTATTACCTTTTTGACTTTTCCGAAAAAATGCTTTCTTCCGCAAGAAAAAACCTGCGTTCCCACCGCAAAATCTGCGTATTTGGCAAGTTTGACGCCTCCTGCGAGCAGCCCGACCTCCGCTTTGACTACTGCCGCATAAACGAGCTTCTCAGCGATCTGCCCCCGCAAATTTGCATGAAGAAGGGGGGCAGGATAACGGACGCAGAAGGGAAGGAAATCGTCTCTCCCTCGCCAGTCGTTTCGTCCTTCCTATCACGCGTTGAGGAGGGAAGGCAGATCCCCTTCAGCTTCTCAGCCGAAAAATTCCTGCTTCTGCTTTCCAGGCTTGGCAAGGCGGGCTTCCGCATAGACGTATTTGACTACGGCTTTTATTTCGCCGAGGACATCCTTCCTTTTCCTGTGGAGGAGTGGAACAGGCTGGCTGTCCGCAGCTATGGTGGGCAGCTTACTGCCGATTTGAACTTCCCGCAGCTTCTCTCCGCCCTTGAGGCGTCGGGCGTCCATGCGCTGATTGAAAAGCAGAAATTCTACTGCGAGAAGATTCTCGGAAGGCGCTTGCGGCTTTCGCACACAAAATCCGGCTTGGACTACGCGGTAGCCAAAAAAGGCGAGTCTTTTTGCGAGGACGACGGGTTTTATCACCTGAGGGCGGGGAGGTAGGTGCATGCGGCTTACTAAAAACCAGCGCGCCGCTCTCGGCAGGCTCACCGCCTTTGAGCGCTCGGTGCTACTTGCCTGCTTGCGCATACCGCGGGGGCAGACGCGCACTTATTCGCAGATAGCGCGCCAGATAGGAAACCCACGGGCATGGCGCGCCGTTGGCAATGCCTTGGCGAAAAATCCGCTTGCCCCGCTCATCCCATGCCACCGAGTGATCCGCTCAGACGGAAAAATCGGCGGCTATTCAAAAAAGGGCGGTCAGAGGGCAAAGAGCAGGCTTCTTCTCTCAGAGCGCCTCAAGCGCACAAGCCAAACAAACATTTAAATACAGTTTTATACACTTTTTAGCTCCGCGTGGGAGTAAGATTATTAATAAGCTCTTGGCTATCTCAGCAAACTCCTTTACGCCAAAGCGATGGCGGACGGACAAGCTGAGGTGTATAAATATGGGCATCAGACCTGCACGCACATTGAGGTCATTGGACAAGACTCCTTGGACCCGCTACTCAAAGAAGAAGCCGCGCAAGTCCTATGTTAAGGCAATGCCGCACCTTTCCCTTCTTGTCTATGAGATGGGAAACCGCAAGCAGGAGTTTGATTTCACCTACGAGCTTGTGGCGCAGGAAGGGGTGCAGCTGCGCGACAATGCGCTTGAGGCGGCAAGGCAGGCGGCAAACAAATACCTGGAAAAGACAATCCCGAACCAATATTTTTTCAAGGTGCGCGTCTATCCGCACAACGTAATCCGCGAGAACAAGATGATTGCTGGCGCCGGCGCAGACAGGCTTCAGAAAGGCATGCGGAGGGCTTATGGCAGGCCGACTGACAGGGCGGCAAGGGTGAAGGAAAACCAGCCAGTCTTCACAATTCACGTTTCCAAGGAAAACGCGCCGCATATTGAGGAGGCATTCCGCCGCGCAATGAGGAAGATGTCCGGCAAATACAAGATAGTGCGCAGGCAGTTTTCCGGAAAATGAGAAGGGAGGGCTATGGAAGAAGAGAGCATCCGAACGCAATTTGACGACCTCTTGTCAGCGCTGAAAGGCGCGCAAAAGCCGCTGAGCGTCCGGCAGCTCTCCTCGGTAGCGGCAATGAGCGAAAAAGACGTTTTGAAATGGCTCCACATACTTGAGCAGCAGGGCGTCGTGAGGCTTGAGAACCGCCTCAGCGGCGTTTATGCCTCATACACAGGCGAGCTTCGTGCCGTGCCCCAAAAGCCAATGGCAGACGGAAGCCAGATAGACGCAAAGAAGAGCGCAATCTACCAGCATTCTGACTCCTTTGAGCGGGAGCTTCAAGTCGCGCGGGAGAGGGAGGAGAATGCGAAGGGCAGGCTGTCGCACCTGCCGCCAGTTCCGCAGCCAAGCCCCCAGCGCCACAAAGTTGAGATAGCGAAAGCAGACATGGAGCTTGCGCAGGCTGCTGCGCAGCTTGAGAAAGTGGAAGCCATGCTTTCTGCCCTGCGGGAGCAAAAAAGGCTTGCCAAAGAAAAGAGAGAGAAAGCGCAGAAAGCCGCCCCGCAGTCCGAGGCGCAACTTCTGCAAGCCGAAAAGGATGGCATGACGATAATAACCGACGAGACAGCGGAAGAAAGGCGGGAGGGCGGGCTTGAGGAGGAAAAAAAGGAGCAACAGCTCTTGCCTGCCGCGCAGGTTTCGCAGCAGCCGGAAAAGCCACAGACCGCCTCGGCTGAAAAAGCGGCAAGCGCGCCTGAGCCCATAGTGCTGAATCTTGAAGAGATAACGGAGCAAAAAACCCAGCCTTCCCAGCCAAAGCCCCAGCCTGCCGCCGACATGCCTGAGGCTGAAGCGGGAGAGAATGAACCAGAATTGCGCATCCGGCCGGAGCAGGAAAACCCGCCGCAGGAGGCTCCCGCTAAGGATGCGGCTTTCAGTGCAAGTCGCGAAAAGGAGCTTAAAGAGGCTCTTGAGCACCTGGCGGAGGCAGGCAGGAAGCGCGGCAGGGCTTCAAAAATAAAAAAGCCCCAGCCCGTTGAGGTTGCCGGAGTTGCCACGCAATTTTCAGAGAGGCTTCATCGCCAAGTCCAGCGGATAGTCGCGCAGATGCAGAGCATAGACAAGCTCAGACTGGAAAAAGAGAGGCTCCTGACCGAGCATTACCTTCCGATGCAGCGCAGGCTTGAATCCGAGATAGAAACAATCTCCGACCGGGTGCTCCGGATGGAAAGGAGC
The DNA here is from genome assembly GCA_026414185.1 of Microcaldota archaeon. Classification (GTDB taxonomy): domain Archaea; phylum Micrarchaeota; class Micrarchaeia; order Anstonellales; family Anstonellaceae; genus UBA10161. Next base: position 26,262 of record JAOAJL010000009.1, read on the forward strand.
ATAGTCGGCATGCAGGAGAGGGCGGCAAACCTGCCGGGCAAAGTCCAGGCGACAGAGAAGCTCCAGCTGCAGTCCATAAAGGCGCACAGCCAGATGCGCCGCGCTTACGACGAGGCATGCGCCCTCCTTGAAGAAGCCGGGCGAGAGCTTGGAGAGGAGAGGCAGAAGCTTGAGGCTCTCGCCGAGCAGTCGCGCCAGGAGATAGCGTCCCACCAGGCAAAGACTTTAGAGCTTGAAAAATCCCTCTCGCAGATTTCGCAGCTTGAGCAGGAGGTTTCAGAAAAAGTGCTTGAGGCGCGCGCCGCAGTCGCGCAGCAGGCTGAGAGGCTTGCCTCTGCTGAGAAATACGCCCGCGAGCTTTCCGAGCTGAAAGGGGAAATAAAAGAGGGCATAGCGGCGATAAAGCGCGAGCTTGGGGCTGCCAAAGGGACGCTTGGCGGGATTGAGCGCCAGCTTGAGCAGATGAGGCAGGTTGAGATTTACGCCGATTCGCTCAGGAAGGATTACGACGCAAAGATGGCTGAGCTTTCAGATTACATAGCAAAGGGGAATGAGGATTTTGAGCTTCTGAGGGAATCGGTTGAGGCAAATTTCGTCAGACGCTACCTCAAAGAGCTCCGCGAGCTTACTGAAAGCTACTCATTTGAGTTTTCGCAGGCCAAGAGGCTTGAGGCGGACATAGACAAGCGGATTGAGCAGGAGAAAAACGCGCTTGAACAGCTCATTGACGAGGCGAAGCGGATCGCGCATCTTTACGAGCTCCAAGGCAGGCAGGCGGAAGGCGCAGAGCGCTTTGAGGAGCACGGAAAGAGGCTTGAGGAGATTGAGAAAATCTCGCAAAAGCGCACACAGATTGAGCAGATGATTGCCAAGATTGTCGGGGCGAGGCAGGAATCGGCAGTAAAAAGCGTCGCCTCCTCCCCAATAGCAGCCCAGGCAGTGACCAAAGGGCAAAGGGAAAGGCAAGCTGCCGCCGCAGGAGGCGCGAAGCGGAAAAAGCGGCTGGCTCGGCACAAAAGCGCAAGAAAGCGCGGCTCAAAAAGGCGAAGCTGAATTTCCGCAATTTCCGCACTTTTTTCCTTGCGCGCCAGCCCGATTTGCCGAACATTTTTAAAGCTTTATCAGCTAATCCAACCCACAGCGGCTTTTGCCCGCCGTATCACCATTCTCCCCTTGGGAAAATGGGAGGGAGCAAGATGGACAGAAAGCAGATAACGGAAGCGATACAGAAGGCTCTCCAGTCCAAAGGCTCGCGCAAATTCGTCCAGTCGCTTGAGTTCATAATCAATTTCAGGAATATTGACTTTACCAAGGCGGAAAACAGGCTGAACCTTGACATCGTTCTTCCCAAGGGCAGGGGCAAAATCCCGCCAGTTGTGGTGTTTGCGGAGGGGCAGCTTGCCCTTGACGCGAAGAACGCCGGAGCAGACGAGGTGTTTGATTCCGCCGGCATAGCGAAGCTTGCCTCAGACCGCCAGCGCCTGGCTGCGCTTGCGAAGTCCGCGGAGTTCATCGCCCAGCCAAACCTCATGATTGCGGTCGGAAAGTCGCTTGGGCAGGTTTTGGGCTCAAAAGGCAAGCTCCCTCGCCCCATCGCGGGCACGAATGTGAAAGAGGCGATAGACCAGGCGCGCAGAAGGGTCCGCCTGCTCTCAAGAGGCAAATACCTGCCAGTTTCACAGTGCGTCATCGGCTCAGAGAATATGGAGATTTCTGACCTTGTGGAAAACTTTGAGGCGGTCTACGAGAAGGTGAAGGGAAAGGTGCTTGAGCCAAACATAAAATCAGTCTATGTGAAGCTTTCAATGGGCAAGCCAGTGAAGGTCGGAAGCACGCAGGCGGCAGGATAGGTGGCTTTGATGACAAAAAGGAAATCCGGGGCAAAGGCTGGGGCAAAAGAGCGCCCAGCAATCCAGCTGAAAAAGAAAAGAGTGGAGGAGCTTGCGGCAGCTTCCAAAAAATACCCAGTCGTCGCCCTTCTGAACATACGCGCCCTGCCAGACAGGATACTCCAATCCGCAAAAAAGAAGCTTCGCGGAAAAGCCGAATTTGCAGTTGCCAAAAACAGCGTCATAAGCCGGGCTCTTGAGAAGGCGGGCAAAAGCGCGCTTGCGCAAAAGCTTGATTTCCCCACCGCCCTTGTCTTCACAAGCCTGACACCCTACGAGCTTTACAAATTCTTCAAACAAAACAAGGTGAAGGTTGCCGCAAAGCCGGGGCAGGTTGCGCCCTTTGACATAGTGGTGCCGGAAGGGGAGACGGACCTGATGCCCGGACCTGCGCTCTCAGAGCTGAAAGGCGCCGGGATAAACGCGCAGATAAAGGGGGGCAAAATAGTAGTTGCAAAGGACTCGGTCGTCGCGAAAAAAGGCACAAAGATATCCGACACGGTCTGCAAGGCGCTTCAAAAGCTCGGTATAATGCCTTTTGAGGCGCAGGTTAACATGGTCGCCGCCTATGACGGCAAATTCCTCTACACCTCGGAAATTCTTGATATTGACGAGGCAAAGCTCATGGAAGGGCTTCTTGCCTGCCTGTCCGACGCGTTCAACCTCTCCTACAACTCCTCTTTCCCCACAAGCCAGAACATAGAGGCGCTTTTGTCTTTTGCCATTTCGCAGGCAAGGAGCCTGGCGATAAACGGCGGGCTTTATTCCGATGCCTCCGCAGGCATCCTGCTTGCGCAGGCGGCGGCTCTTGGACAAGCCCTCTCGGGCAAGGTGGGCAGTTTAGATTCAAAGCCTGCAGATGCCGGTGCTTCTACGGCAGCTGCGGCTGAGCAGAAAACGGAGGAAAACAAAACGCAGTAAGGAGGTAATGCTATGAAAATCGACCCATACCTGCACGCCGCTCTTCTGCTGAAGGGCGCAGAAAAGGAAATAACAAAGGACGCCTTGCTGTCCGTTCTGAAGGCGGCAGGTGCGCCAGCCGATGAGGCGAAGGCGCAGGTGCTGGCAGAAGCAGTCAAGGGGGTAAACTTTGACGAGCTTCTGAAGGCAGCCGCAGTGCCGGTAGCCGCATCTTCAGCATCTGGCGCAGCCGCTGCACCCGCGGCAGGAGAGGCGAAGAAAGAGGAGAAAAAGGAGGATGCCGCAAAGGCAGAGGCAGCGGCAGCCGAGGGGCTTGCTTCACTCTTTGGCTGACTGCGGCGCAGCCCCAAAAGCCAAAGCCCGAAGCCTGCCCATCCCTTTTTTCTTTTTTCCACCCTTTTTCTCCCTAACATCCCAGCCTTGCGAGGTTTCCTGATGCACAAGAAGTCGCTTTTCATCTTTCGCCGAGATTTGCGCCTTGAGGACAACACCGGGCTTATTGCCGCCCTTTTGGAATCAAGGGAAGCAGTCCCATGCTTCATCTTTGACCCTGCGCAAAGAAAGGGCGCATACTTTTCCCAAAACGCCTTCCAATTCATGTGCGAGTCCCTCTCAGAGCTTGACTCGTCCCTCCGCGCGCTTGGCTCGCGCCTTTTTGTCCTTGAGGGAAAGCCGAAAGCGCTGGTGCGGGCTGTCGCGGAGGAGGAAGGCATAGAGGCGGTTTTCGCAAACCGCGACTACACGCCGTTTGCTGTCCAGCGCGACAGGGAAATCTCTTCCGCCTGCAGAGAGCTTGGCATCCCCCTTTACCTTTTTTCAGATGCTCTCCTGCACGAGCCTGAGGAAGTAAAGAAGCCGGATGGCACGCCCTATACAATCTTCACCCCCTTTTTCAGGGCGGCAAGCCGGCTTGCAGTCAGAAAGCCGCAGAAAAATTCAGGCAGGAACTATTTCAAGGGGGATTTGCGCGGCGCCGTTCCCATCCCGCCATACAGGAAAAACCCATCCCTTGCGCTGCGGGGAGGAAGAAGCGCTGGGCTGAAGCTTCTTGCGCGGATAGGGAAGCTGGCGGATTATCCGCGCAAACGCAACATACCTGCTCTTGACGCCACAACGCACCTTTCAGCGCACCACAAGTTCGGCACAGTCTCCATCAGGGAAACCTACTGGGAAATCGCCTCGCGGCTCGGGGATGCCCACCCGCTGATAAATGAGCTTTACTGGCGGGACTTCTTCACCCATATCGCATACCATTTTCCGCGCGTTTTCGGCAAGCCCTTCAACCCGCGCTACTCGGGCTTGAGGTGGAAAAGGGACAGAAAGGCGCTCGGATTGTGGAAAAGGGGAAAGACTGGCTTTCCGATAGTGGATGCCGGCATGCGCCAACTCAACACCACGGGCTTTATGCACAACCGCGTAAGGATGATTGCCGCCTCGTTTCTCACAAAGGACCTGCATATTGACTGGCGCGAGGGAGAGCGCTACTTTGCGCAAAAGCTTGTTGATTACGACCCCTGCGTGAACAACGGCAACTGGCAGTGGGCGGCTTCCACTGGCTGCGACGCACAGCCATACTTCCGCATATTCAACCCGTGGAGCCAGCAGAAGCGCTTTGACCCCGACTGCCTCTATATAAAGAAATGGGTGCCCGAGCTTTCTTCCCTCTCCGCCAAGGAAATACACTCGCTTGAAAAGCGCCTCCCGCCAAAAGGCTACCCTGCCCCGCTTGTCAATCATGCGCGCGAGGCGCACATCTCAAGGCTGATTTTCAGAAGAGCAAGGGAAGGCGGCAGATGACTTTCAGAACATCGCAGGAATGCCCCAAAGCTCAGCCGCCTCATTCTGCGGAAGCTGCACAGGCCCCTGCTCTGTCTGCAGCACCACCGTGCCGCCCAGCCGCCTGAATTTCGCCTCAATCTTCATGTTTCGCAAGCGTTCCACCACTTCCTTTATCTCCTCGTAAGTCAGCCCGTCTATGTCTATTTTCATTCCAGCCACCTGCCTCCTCTGAGAGGCAGCTACGGGCTGCCAAAGCGAGGCTTTTTAAGCTGGGCAGACAGTTTGGTGCCGGTGGGCAGGCTCCCCGCTACTCCGGCTTGTAAAGCACAGAGTTGCCGTCGTTATCAACAGCAAGCGAAAGAGGCTTTTCAAATGAGTAAAGGATAGTGTTCTTCCCCTCTTTCCTTCCGCTTGCAAAAGCCTGCGCTTTCCCCAGGTCAATCTCGGCGCCCTCCCTTATGTGCGCAAAAGTCACTCCAGCGCTCCTGAATGCCTGATAATCGTGTATCGCCCCGCTCTTCTCTATGCTCCCAAGCTGCTCAACTATGAGCCGCGCGTTGCTTGCCGTTTCAAACCGCCCTGGCACGCCGAGGGTGCTGTCTTTGGTGCACCACCTTCCCTGCGTCACAAGCACGTAGGCTGCCCTCTGCCCCAGCTGTGAAAGCTTCCTGTTGAGCCCATCTATTTCGCTTGCGATTTCATATGTTTTTCCAGCGGCAAAAGACTCGGGCTTGACGTAAAGCAGGTGGTAAAGCCCGCTTTGGCATCCGCCCTCAGTCTGCCAGAACCTTGCCAGCACGCAACTTTCATCCAGCTGCGGAAGCGCATCAAGAAGCCGCTCCCTGCTTCGCGGTATGGGCCTGACTTGAAGCGCGTAAAAAAGCCAGCAGTCGCGCCCGTCCCAGATTCCCCTGTCCGCCGCACCCTCAAACTCTATCTCCATGCCGTAATAATTCCGCAGAACCTCCATCACGCTGCGGAGGGTTTCAAGAAAGACGGAATTTTTTGGCTTGAGCAAATCCATAAAAATCATGACTGGCGAGGACGGCTCGCGCCTGTATTCCGTTATCCTGCCGTCATGGAGATAGACGCAGTGCGGCGCGTAGACTTCCGGCTGACCGTGGTCTTGCAGGTATATCTTGGAAAGGAACTCATCGCCTTTTTTCGGCACGCTCTCGTTTTGCGGGGAGAGCGGCAACACATACATCTTGTTGGGTCCGCTTCTTTTCAGCTGTTCGGCGTCGTAAATTGGCACGGGCCAGGGCTTTCCGAGATTGAAGCTGAAGCTAAAGCCGCGCTCGCCTTCCACCGTGCCCGGACCAAGCCCCGCGCACATGGTTACGCAGCCATCCTCGGGTCTCTCGCCGCGGTGCCGCATCGCCTCTTCGTCCTTTGAAAGCCCGGCAAAGGCAAGGAGGGGATGGTAAAGCGTCTCCCCCTTCTGCTTTGCCTGCCAGTTCCTGCCAGCGACGTTCATCACCAGGCACGCCATTGCCTCCTGCGTTTTCAGCCCCATCATCCTGCGGTATTTTTTCACCTTCTCAAAGTAGGTGCTGGCATAAACAAGCTTGAGCGCCGCTTCAAACTGCGCAAGCCGCACCTGCATGCTGGGATGGCAATTCGGCAGGAAGACCGTAAGGTACATGCCGGCGAAATTGTACCTCTCGGCATCCTCGTTGAGCGCAGAGGAGCGCAGGGCGATAGGGCGCGTGTGGTGCGCAAGTATCCTCCTGAAAATCTCCCTCTGCTCCTCGGAAAACTTGCCCTCCATGAATTTTCCCGCAAGCTCATCATCGCTTATGGACAGGTGCGCCCAAGACGTCAGCCCGTTTTCCTTCATGAACTTCTCAAAAACGCTGATGCCGATGACGGTTGCCTTGGGGCAGGCAAAAAGCACGCTGTCGCCCAGCCTTTCGTGCAGAAGGCTCGTGTTTTCCAGAAGTGCGCTTCTGAATCGCATGAGGTTTTCCGCTTTTCCACCTATCGCATCAAGCCCGTCAGGATAAACCTTCATATTCGGCAAGCGGACCTTCGTCCCGCTGGCGTGCATCTTGGAGAAATAATCCTCAAACCTCGCGCTTTTCACAGGCAAAATCCGCATCAAATCAGGCAAAAATATAATAGTGGGCATATATAATCTTTTGTGTCAAAAATCCTTTGTGTCAAAATATCCTCGCTTTTGAGGGATGAGCGCATGCCCCACTTTCCGCTGGTGAAGAACACCAAGAAGACAGACAGGATAATAGTGGTAGGCACGCAGGCGGAGATAGACTGCACAAAAGACTGGCTGAAAAGATGCAAAGCCCAAATTCAAGTAGAAGGCGTATGCACTTTCAGCGGCGGCAGGCAGCTTAGCAGGCAAGAAGGGGAATACGGGCTGAAAAAGAGGCTGGAAAAGGCAACCTCATCCTCGCTTATAATAAGCGACATAGGCGAGGGGCGCGACTACAAAATAGAGCATATCGCGCAGGATGCAAAGGAGGTCTCCGACGCCAAGGTGGGTGTGCTGACGAGCAACCGCAGCTTCACCGGAGAGGCGATTGTGCGCAACCTATTTGTAGAGCAGCGCGGCTTTGACCCCGCCATCCTTGAAAAGATGGACTACATATTCAACTACCACACGGGAGATGGCAGGGTTTTCTGGAAGCTCATTGAGCTTCATGAAAACACGCTCAATATGGACAAGGGCAAGTCAATCCTCGTGGTTGAGGACAGGCCAGAGTACTACACCAATTTCCTGATTGACCTTGACAGAATAATAGAGAAGCGCAGCCGCATTCTTGTTGCCCGCACCTATGAGCAGGCAAAAAGCCTGATTTCCCGCCTTAAAAACAGGCTGCTTGGAGCCATCGTGGATGTCCATTTCCCGAAGAAGAGCAAGGTTGAGTCCGACTCGCACTGGGAGATTTACTACATGATAAAGGGGCAGGATTCAAAGGTGCCAATAATCTTCCAGTCAGCGGATGCGAAAATAATAAGGTCGCTCAAAAGCGACAAGCGCGCCTTTTCCCTCTGGAAAGAAGACCCCTCATTTTTCTCCAACCTGGCGGCGACCATCAACGATTATTTCGGCTTTGGCGACTTTGTCTTTGTCAATCCGGCAGATTTCCAGCAGGTCCGCCGAGCCTCAAGCCTCACGCAACTTGTGGAGGGCATAACGAAAGTAGAAGACGTTTCAATCCTGTATCATGCTTCCAACAACCACTTCTCCAACTGGCTCCATCTGCATGGCTACTCAGAGGCGGCGTCAAAAATAAAGCCAATCTCCTCTCCTGACGCAGACTTTGTGCGGGCTGAGCTTCTGCGCATACTCAAGCCCTACCTCTGAGCACTGCCCGCAGCCTCCTGAGCGGCAAGCCAATCACGGTTTCCCTCTCTCCCCTCACTGAAGCAACCAGTGCCGCCCCCTTCCCAGAGATGTCATAGCATCCTGCCCTTCCCTTCCACTCTCCGCTTCTAAGATAGGCTAAAAGCTCCCCGTCAGAAAAATTTCGCATCCGCACCTTTGCCCTTTCGCCATACTTGACGCGCCTGCCATCCGGGAAAAGCACGCAGACGCCCGTTAGGACACAGTGCGTCTTGCCCCGCAGAAAAGACAGAACCCGCCTTGCCGCCCTCTCATTATCCGTCTTGCGGAAATTCCTCTTTCCAAGATAGGCGATAGTGTCAGCCCCAACCACGATGCTTTTGCCGTCCGCTACTGCCAAGGCTTTCTTCTCAGCAAGGCGCACGCAGGCTTCGGCAAAGCTCTCCTTGGGCAGAACCCTCTCGCCAATCTCCGCAGGCTTAACCCGGAAGCTGCGCACCAGCCTTCTAAGCAGGCTCTTCCTTCTTGGAGAGGCAGAAGCAAGCACAAGCCCCATCATTTGCCCTTCCTTTGCAAAGCTTTAAAAAAACAACCAGTAATAATCCCGAAGCGGTGGCATTGATGAAGGCAAAGGACCTGTTTTTTGCGCCTCTGCGGCTGTCCAGCCTCATCATCCTTATTCTTATTATTGGCTGAATGCCATCCGCCTGTGTGATTGGCAACTTGCACGGGCGCCGGAAAAAAGAAAAAATATTGTGAGGTGTGAATATGGAGTATAAAAGAAGAGATGTTGTAAAAAATGGGACTGATAGAAAAAAGAGAGAAATGCCGGTCAAGACTTTCTTTGACCTGTACTACCCGAAAGACAAGATACCGACTGCCAAGGTGCCGGTTTCAAACGCAGAAGGCAAAACAAACAGCAGCCGTCCCGACGTGGGGGCATTTGACTGCCACGGCTTTCCGCTTCCAAAAAAGGAAAAGGAATCCCAAAAGAAACCCTCTGAGATTGCGTTTGACTGCCACGGCTTCCCCTTGCCTCTCACAGACAGGTGAGTGAGCAAGCAAGCAGCCGCAAGCCTCTGCCCCCTTCCTTCATTTTTCCAATACTTATTTAAATACTTCCTAACACTTCTTTATCCGCTTCTGAAGTAAGAAGAGGAGGGGAATTATGTCAAAGAGCAGCTTGCCGCTTGTATTTTTGGATGCTGGCCACGGGGGCAAAGACCCGGGCGCAATTGGCAATGGCTACAAGGAAGCGAGCCTGAACCGAGCCATTGCAAAACGCCTTCTTGAGAAGCTGTGCGATGAAAAAAGGGTGCGAGCAATTCTCACCCATCAAGCCGCCGGCAAGGACATAAATGAAACCTGGGCTGCGCGCGACCGCGCCGCTTTCCTGCGCGACTACAACAGCAGCAAGGAGAAGATTGACTATGTGCTCTCAATACACCTCAATTCCTCAACCTCTCAGTCTGCCTCTGGCTTGGTAGTTTGCCACAACAGCCGCGAGAAGGAAGCCTGGATGATGTATAATACAATGACAGAGCTTGCCCGGAAAGAAGGCTTTAACATCGAAGGCAACCGCGTGGAGAAGATACAGGACAGACCAGACCTTGCCATCCTCCGCGCATCACTACTTAAACTTTTTGAGAAAAACGGCTTGAAGATAGGCGACAAGAAAGAGTTTGAAGATTACTTCAAGAAAGCCACCGATAATTTCAAGGGCGGCATTGCTGACTCTCTGGACAAAGTTATTGCCGACCGCGTTTCCATTCTGATGGCTACCATACGCGATGAAAGAAGCGCAAACAAGCCCTCCGCCGCATCTGAAAAGAAGACGGAGTCTCTTGAAAAGGAGATGGAGTCTCTTCGCAAAAAGGAGTGCGCGATACTTACAGGGATTGAGCCCCTTGTCAAGCCATACGAAAAATATTCCGTTCTCTGCGTAGAAAATCCACAGGAAGGCAAGGACTTGCGGATTCCCGCGCTTCTGGTTGAAACCGGCTTTATCAGCAACAAGGAGGATGCAAACAGGATTGCCAAGTACCCAAAGAACTACGCTGTCTGGATGGGCGAGGGGTTATATAAAATATTGCAAATCTAAAATGGAGATAGTAAAGCTAATAATCAATTGGAAATAATAATATTGATTTAGAAAATGAGAGGCGGTTGAAAAAAATGAAACTCTCTTCCAAAAAAGCAGTTATCTGCGCAACCCAGCCTCTATTTGAAAAAAGCCTAAAGCAGAAGTTTTTTCTTATTCCCCTTGTTGAGCCACTGACATCAAAGGACCTTATCTCCAGATATTTTGACGAGAAAATCGCCCCATCTTGCGTTCTTGAGATAAGAAAAGCCATTCAGGAGGAACTTGGCGAGAATGCTTTTGTGAAGTGGAAGTATCTTGGCATATCCGCACGCCTAAGCCCAAGCGAAGAAATTGAAAAATTGAAATCCATTATGCATTGTGTGAAGAAAAAGACTGAACAGAAGCTGGACTATGTCTCCAAGAGAATTCCTCTTATTTCAAAAAAAATAAAAAATCGGGACGAGAGGCTGCAGAACCTCAACAAACGCATCTCTGATCAGAATACGCCTGAGCCCACAAAAAGAAAAATAGCCTGGCAGATTTCAAAAAACAAAAAAATTCACGAGCAGCACCTGTGGAACCTCAACAAATGCATTTCCGAGCAGAAGGAGCTTGAGCTCAAAAAAGAAAAGATAAGCCGGCTTCTTATTCGCGTGGAGAGCATCATCTCCTCTTTCCAAAAAGACAAAAATGAAGAAATAATAAAAAGCGCCACAGAGAACTTTCACAAGGAAGGGGAGCTTTTGGCTTTCATCCGCCTATCAGAAAGCAAGGACCTTCCTCCGAACAACATAAGGATTACCACAAACCTGGATTCAACGCGGGATATCACGCTGGAAGAAATCCGGGAGGCGCTTTCAGCTTCAGTTCAAAAAAGCGGCCACTCGGTTTCCTTCGCCTTTTTTCCATCTGAGCAGAAATCTCCATTTTTTGAGCTCCAGTCGTCACAACCAATATTATTATTCGCTTCGCTTGACGGGATAGTTGATATAATGACGAATATCTCCTATGTCAAGAACATCAATTATGTTTTCCATTCCGAGTAAATTTCACTTAAATACCATAGCAGTATCCTATTTTTTCCGGTAATCTCCCTTATCGGTAAACCGAACCATCGCTTTCCAGCCGCTTTCCCCTCTGCCGGTTTACTGCTACGACGTTGATTGGCAAAAATGGAAGGCGGAAGCTGGCTTCCGCGGCAAAAGTGGGCAAAAGAATGGGATTTTTGCTCTTTACCGCCATTTTGGTATACTAAGATGGGGTGCGGGGTTTGATGGTTTACTGAGACGGGGTTTTTTCTTCCTTTTTAACGGGCATCTTAATTGCAACATACAACTCAACAGTCTCTTTCGCATTTTCTAAAGTAACCTTAGAAACGTCGTAATTCTCAATATTGTCCTTCCCAAGCACGCCGCTGATAATACTGGAAAGCTCCTCTTTTGTTGGCGCAAAATAAATAACCACGCCTTGATCTGCTGCATTGAGATCCGACGGGTATACTGTGACTTTGCC
>JAOAJL010000010.1 GCA_026414185.1 Microcaldota archaeon
GTCCTTTCCTTGTCCTGAGGCGTGCCATAGCCCCTCTCAACAGCCCAATCCACTCCGCGCACCACCGCCTCGTCAAGCTCGCGCTGGCTCAGCCTTAGCTTTCCCTTTGAGCCCACCCCGGAGGGCACGTTTTTGAACAGGAGCTCTATAAGCTGCTTCTTTTTCGCCTCAACCTCCCTTCGCGAAAGAGGAGTCGCAATCAGCCGCACCCCGCAGTTGATGTCGTAGCCCACCCCGCCAGGCGAGATGACTCCGCTTTCCATATCAAAGCCAGCCACTCCGCCGATTGGGAAGCCGTAGCCCTCATGCCCGTCAGGCATCAGAAGGGCGTGCTTCACAATCCCCGGCAGGCAGGCGACGTTTTTCAGCTGCTCAAAGGTCCTGTCTTTGCCCATGCTCTCAAAAAGCGCCGGCGTGGCAAAAATCCTGCCGCACACGCGCATGGCGCCTTCCCTTTCCATCTCCCAGACTGCCTGCCCAGCCTGCCTTATTCCCAAAAAATCACCGCGCCGCCCCGTGCCGTCAAAGCTCAGGAGCCGATTTCCCTTTTCAGCGCCATCAGCCGCTCAAGGCGCTTGGCAGTGAGCGGGTGGGTCATGAAAAGCTCAAATGCGCCAGCCTTCTTCTCGCTCTCTATGGCAGAGGCAAGCGCCGCCTCATCACCGCTTCTTATCGCGCCAGCAATTTCCGCAACATCCATCTTGCTGCCAGCAGGCTCGGCAAAATAAAGCGCTTTGAGCATTGAGGAGTCCTCCGCTCTTCTTCTTGCCACGCCTGCATAGCTTATCTTGGCAAGAGCGGACATAAGGGAAGCAGGCTTTCGGGTAATCCTTGCCGAAAACTCGTCGGCAAAATACTCCCTCTGCCTTGAAAGCCACATGACGCACAGCGAGCCGACAAACTGCGCCACAAGAGCGCCGAAAAACACAGCGATGCTTCCCCCAGCCCCCTCATCCCTGCTTCTCGGAGCAAATATCAGCACCCCGTAATAGAGCAGGACAGGAAGCACGGATGCCAGCGTCATCACGGCAACATCCCTGTTGTTGATGTGCCCTATCTCGTGCGCAAGCACCCCTTCCACCTCGTCTTTCTCAAGGACGGAAAGAAGACCAGTGTGCACAGCAATGCCTGAGTCAGACTGCGTCCTGCCGAAAGCAAAGGCATTCGGCGAGGGGTTGTCCACGATGTAAAGCTTGGGCATCGGCAAGCCAGCTTTCCTGGAAAGCCTCCTTACCATCTCAAAAATCTCCGGAGCATCGCCTTCCCTGAGCTCCTTTGCGCCGGTCGCCCACTTTATTATGCTTGGCCCAAGCCACCACTGCACCGCAATCATCAAAAGCGAAACAATGAGCCAGAAAAATACGCTTCCGGAGCCGGCAACCCCGCTCCACCATAGGATGAGCCCTATCGCTCCGGCTATCACTCCGAAAACAAGAAAGCTTGTCAGCATTATGCGCAATCTCATTCCCCAACCAGGATTGAAACCAGCTTCAGAAGGCATAAGCTCACCTCCTTCCGCCTCCTCTTTCGCAGATGGTATATAAATAGGTTCTTACCCGCAATAGATGCCTGCCCCCGTAGTTCAACGGATAGAATGCCGGCCTCCGGAGCCGGTGATTTGGGTTCGAATCCCAGCGGGGGCACACGAAGCCAAAAATCAAATACATTTATATACTCTTTGTAACACATAAATACGGGTCAAAATGCTCGCGCAAAAAACAGAGCCCCCAAAAATACCCCAAAACAAGCCGAAGAAGCCAAACCGCTTCAGAAGGCTCATTCCGCTTGCCTTCTCAGCGGTAATCGCACTTGGCTGTTCCGGCTCGGGCGAATACTCAGACTACCGCGCCCCAAACCCGACAGTCCGGCTTGTAAATGAAAAAATGCTTGACCTTCCCAGCGGCTTGGCGGAGATATGCCGCAGGGCGGCGGATAAGGACTGCCTGCTTTTTGGCGAAACCCACAGCAACCAGCGGATGAACTACATAGTTTCCAAGATGCTTCCTGACTTAAAGAAGGCAGGCTTCAAATACATGGTAATGGAAATAGACACTGCCTACCAGCGCTTTATAGACCACTACCTTTCAAACGATTCGCTCACGAAGGACTACCTTTACAGCACAATCCCCGTTTTCAGATATTACCCGAAAGACGCGGAGTTGGCGGAAGCATGCAGGAAAAACGGCATAAGCATCCTTCTGGCTGACAACCACTATGAAGAGAAAAGATGGAGCGATACGGAGATGTTCAACTACATCATTTCAAAAATTCCGCCAAGCGCAAAGTTCATAGTGGACTTCGGCTCATACCACACTCGCTACTCAAAGACAGAACCCACTTTGGGCAGCCTTCTCAAAGCAAAATTCCAGGACGGCTGCTATTCAATCTGCATCCAGAATCTCGGAGAGGACGCCTTCGTGGGACTGGAAAAGGAAGGATATCTGGATGCCAAGGCATTTGATGCGCGCACGGTGGTGTGGTCTTTGCATTCCGAAAACCTCGCCGTGCGCGCCCAAGATTTTGACGCCTACCTATTTCTTAGGAAGCGCTAGTTAAGTAGAGTTTTCTTGCCCCCTCCCTGCTGCTCCTTGTTAACACCTGCTCTTTCTTCTAAATTAACACCTGCTCTTTTTTCTAAATATTCTAAAAGTTGCTTATAAATAGTAGTTGTATTACCAGGCTCTTTCTTACTTTGGTTATTCTTACTTTGGTTATATGGGAAAGTTTGTAAAACGACAAAATTCCTGCTCATTTCTTTCCCTTCCTCCACCCTATCCTTAATTTCCTTTATGATCATTTCGGGCAATTTTGGATCTTTAAAATCATTAGTTCTCCATTTTTCCGCAGAAACTAGCTTGAAATAGCCGACACTGTTTTTAACGTATGCCAGAATATAGACCTCTCCCTCGTCATTCCAGCTAATAAAATAATGATAACCATTTTTGCCTTCATAATATGCGGTTTTACTCTCGTCGGGGGCTATCTTTGTAAAAACTTCTCTGTAAATATCATTTTTCATATCTTCAGGATGTAGTGGAAACACTTTACTACTACCAGAAGTACCAGAAATTTTTATTGTTCCTTCCCCCTCCCAGCTCCACGTTTCCGGTTTCTTGTCGTCAACCTGAAACAAAAACATATTACCACCTGCTATGTTTATGGCACATCCATTTTATTAACTTATTCTTCCTTCCAGGAGTTTTTCGGTTTTTACCGGTCTTCCGCAGACAGCCAGCCTCTTTCCGTCAGCATAGGCAGTCCCGCCCCTCACCTCCATCCTCACAGAAAAGAACTGCTCAATGGTTATCTGCGGAAGGGGCTTGCTTTCCACCCCCTCAATTTCCACCTTGTCACCAGGCTTTGCCCAGGGGACAGAAAGCACCTCAAGCTTCCCATCCTTTTCGCAGGCAAGGAGCATGCCTTTTGATTCCCGGAAGCGAAGCATGGCGGCTTTCAGGTTCTTCACCACAATCACGTTTTTGCCAATCAGCTCATCCGGCTTGCAGTAAGGCGCCAAGCCAGAAACAAGCTGGCGGATTTCTCCCCCGCCCATCTGCACCTTCTCAATATAAAGCTTGTCTGCGTGCGGATGCTTCTCAACCGAAATTATCTTTCCGACTTCCAAATCAAGCGAAGCCAGCCCAAATCCAAAAAATTCTGCTTTAACCTTTCCGCCTCCCTCAGCCTTTCCAGTCTCCTGCTGCCCTTCCTTCAAACCCTGCGTTTTCTTCTCAATCTTGCGGAAAAGGATGCTTGGCGCGCCAAGAGAATGCCCTGCTTTAAGCGTGAATTTCCCAATCCCGCTCCATCTCTCCAGAGGCGCGTTGAGCTGCTTGAATATCTCCCTGCTTGTGAAGGGAAGGAACGGCTCAAGGGCAATGGCAAGGTCCTTTACCTGGTGAAGCAGGACGTAAATCACCGCCCGGCACCTTTCCCTGTCCGTCTTTGCCTTCTTCCAAGGCTCGTTTTTCTGGAAATAGGCGTTTGCCTCCTTGCCAGCCTCCATCGCGGTGGCAAGCGCTTCTTTGAGCTGCAGCTCTTCAAGCAGACGCCCTACAGCCGCCAGCCTCTTGCTTTGCGACTGGACGAACTTTTCATCCTCAGCATCCGGCTTCCCTTCCGGAACCATCCCCCCAAACTCCCTGTGCGCGAACACAAGCACTCGGTTCACAAGATTGCCGATATTGGCAAGAAGCTCGTTGTTGTTTTTCTCAACAAGCACTTTTTCCGAAAAGTCGCCATCCTCAAAGGTCGGCTCGGAAAGCAGGCAATAGCGGAGAGGCTCAACCCCGTATTCATCAATAAGGCGCTGGGGGTCAATGATGTTCCCAAGCGACTTGCTCATCTTCTGCCCCTCTATCGTGATATAGCCGTGCACAAGCACCGCTCTTGGCAGGGGCAAGCCAGCAGAAAGCAGCATAGCGGGCCAATAGACCGCATGGAAGCGCAATATGCCCTTGCCAATCACATGGACATCGGCAGGCCAGTATTTCTCAAACAGCTTCTCGTCAGTGCCGAACCCAACCCCAGTCATGTAGGTGGCAAGGGCGTCAAACCACACGTATTCCATCTGGCTTGCATCGCCAGGCACCGGCACACCCCAGCCCCTCGCGCGCTCCACCGACCTTGAAACAGAGAAGTCCCTCAGCCCGCCTTTTATGAAGCTTAGAACCTCGTTCTTGCGGGCTTGCGGCACTATCCTCAGCTCATCGCTTTGAATGAGCCTCTCAAGCTCCGATTGGTATCTTGAAAGCCTGAAAAAGTAATTCTCCTCCTCTATCCTCTCTGGCGCAGTCCTGTGCTCTGGGCAAAGCCCTTCCGAGAGCTCCTCGGGCTCGTAAAAAGCCTCGCACCCCACGCAGTAAAGCCCGACATATTTCCTCTTGTAAATGTCTCCTTTCTTGAAGCAAAGCTCCCAGAGCCTCTGCGCGCCTGGCCAGTGCCGCCCCCTGTCCGAAGTCCTCTGGAAGCTAGTATAGGAAAGCCCAACCCTGTCTGCCATCTTCCTGAAAATCTCCGAGTTGCGGTCGCAAAGCTCCATCGCGCTTATGCCCTGCTTTTCCGCAGCCTGCACGTTTTTGAGGCTGTTTTCGTCCGCCCCAGTGACAAGAGCCACGTCCTCTCCAAGAAGTCGGCGGTATCTTGCAATCGCATCTGCCTGCAGAAACTCCAGCACGTGCCCTAAGTGGGGCGCCGCATTCACATAGGGTATTGCAGTTGTGAGGTAGAATTTTGCCAGACTGACCATCTCCGAGGCATTTTCAGGCCACAAGCTATATATTAATGAGAGGCTGGCAGGTGGCAGGCACCTGTTTTTTAATGGAGCCTGGCGGGCAGCTAAGCGCGGCGCAAGCAGGGGCACGCCGCTTTACAAAACTATTTATAGCCTATCTCCCATTAACTTCCCCCCTTCCAGAAGGCAGGGGCGCAGGGTAGTTTCATGGCTTCGGATGTTGACATCTCTCCCTATGTGGAGAAGTTTGAGCAGTTCTACTCGGATGCCCTTTCGGAGAAAATCAACAGCCTTCTTTCCAACTACCCAGCCCAGAAGAGCATTCTTGTTGATTATGCCGAGCTTGAGCGCTACGATGCGGCTCTGGCGGACATCCTCATAAAGCAGCCGGACCTAATCCTCCCAGCCGCAGAATCCGCCCTTGTTTCAGCCCACGAAATCACCTACAAGACTGCGCACCCGGAATCCTCCTTTGAGCCTCATGTGCGCTTTTTCAACCTGCCGGACAGCGGCATTCTCATACAGGATATGAGCAGCCGTCAAATCCGCGAGATGATATCCGTGAAGGGCGTTATAACCAAGCGCACGGAGGTGAGGCACAAGGTAAAAGTGGCAGTCTATACGTGCCAGCTTTGCGATGCAAAGATGAAAGTTCCTCTGACCCAGACCGCCGCAGTGCCGCAGGTGTGCGACTCGTGCAAGCGCCGGGCGCTGAAGCTTGAGGAAAGCGAATCCTATTTTGTGGATATGCAGTGGGCTCAGGCTCAGGACCTTCTTGAGCGGCTGCACGGCGGCGTCACCCCCACGCAGATAGATCTTCTTATTGAAGACGACCTCGTCAACACAATCATACCGGGGGACACGGTTGAGATAACCGGGATAATGCGGATAAGACCCATCAGTCCAAAGGGCAAGGGGAAAGGCGACTCCGCCTATGTCTATGAAAGCTACCTTGATGTCGTCTACGTCAGGCGCATGCAGAGGGACTTTGAGGAGCTGGAAATCTCAAAGGACGAGGAGCGGCTTATCCTGGAATACTCAAAAAACCCGCAGATTTATGAAATGATGCGCAACTCAATCGCGCCGGGCATCTACGGGCATGACGAGGTGAAGGATGCGCTGGTGCTTCAGCTTTTCGGCGGCACTCCTGGCAAGTTCATGCCGGGCAACGTGCCAATCCGCGACGACATGCACATCCTTCTTATCGGCGACCCTGGCTCAGCCAAGACGCGCCTTCTTGAATACGTCTGCCGCATCGCCCCGAAAAGCATTTACGTTTCAGGCAAGTCATCAACAGGCGCAGGCTTGACCGCAGTGGCGGAGAAAGACGAGCGCGGCGATGGCGGCTGGGTGCTCAAGGCGGGCGCGCTTGTGATAGCGTCAGGGGGGCTTGCCGGCGTTGACGAATTTGACAAGATAGAGGACAACGAGCGCGCCGCACTCCACGAGGTGATGGAAAGCCAGAAGATTTCAATCGCGAAGGCAGGCATCGTCGCAACCTTCAAAGCCAAGACAGCCATTCTAGCCGCCGCCAACCCGAAGTTCGGCAGGTTTGACCCAAAGGAGCTCATAGCCAAGCAGTTTGACATTCCCCCCACAATTCTGTCTCGCTTTGACCTTGTCTTCCCAATAATAGACGTTCTGGATGAGGAAAAGGACTCGCAGCTTGCCAAGCACCTGCTTTCAATCCACCAGTCTGCCGCAAAATTCGGGCAGGGCGAGATTGCCGAAGAGGAAAAGCGGGCAAAGCCAACCCTATCGCTTGAGCTTTTCCGCAAATACATCTCCTACGCGCGCCTGCACGTCAAGCCCGTTCTTTCAGAAGATGCGATGGAGCGGCTGAAGGGGTTCTATGTCCAGCTCCGCAAGCAAAGCGAAGGCGGCGCGGTTGCGATAACCCCGCGCTACATAGAAGGGCTCGTGAGGCTCTCTGAAGCATCCGCCAAGGTGCGCTTATCCCCCGTGGTTGATGGAAGCGATGCCGAAAGAGCCATCCGCCTGGTCAGCTACATGCTGGACAAGGTCAGCAGGGACAAGGAAACCGGCAGGCTGGACATTGACATACTCATGACAGGAAGGCCGAAGTCCCAGGTTGACAAGATATACGTGATTCTCTCCCTCGTGGAGAAGATACAGAAGGAGCTTGGAGCCGTCGGGATAGAGTATCTAATTGAAAAGGCGGCGGAAGAGAACATTGAAAGGAGCCTTGCCAAGAGGCTCATAAGCGAGCTTATATCAAAAGGCGAGCTTTACGAATTCAGACCAGGAGTAGTCAAGCTGGTGGGTCAAAAGCCGCAGTAGGGGATTTTCCTTGCGCAAGCAAATGTTTATAAATATAAAAACCCACTAAATACAACAGATTTAAATGGCATATCTTTTCAACCGCACTAATGGCGCTGCGCAGTGGGACGACAAGGCGGGCCCAAGCCAGAGGCTCTTTCCCCTCAGCCACATCCTTGCAGAAAGCACCCGCGCCTACCGCGACCAGAAGCTCCTTCTTGCCATGTATTACATCGCATCAAGGTTCCTCATCAACTCATCCGACTTTTACGAAGACGACTTCAAGATCAACTTCATACCGGTTGAAGGCGGCTGCAAAAGCAGAGAAAAATGCGCAAAAACGCGCTACATCTCGCCGGTTCTCAAGAGGGGGGATGAAAGCGCCCTGAAGACCATAAAAAGAACGATAAACGGCGAAGAGACAAAAATAGTCTTTTTCAGGGCGAAAACCTCCCTTTCCATCCTGGAAAAGAGGCTCAAAAAGCTTGGCGGCGCGCCCCTTCTTTCCAGAAACCTCCCCAAAAAGTCCTTTGAAGAGGTGCTTAGTGCTTTAGGCTCAAAGATAAGCCCCAAAAAAGCCGACCCGCGGCTCGCCTCTCACCTCTCCCCGCTCTACGGCTTTTTGATTGCAGAAGATAAAGGCAGGCAGGACGCCCTTTCCAAAATCTGCGGAGGCGATAAAAAGACGCTTAGCAAGCTTCATAAGCTGCTTGAAGGCATAGGAGACAAGGCAAGGCGCCTTGAGGCAAGTCAAGAGGCGTTCAACAGTCTTATAGAGGATTCCAATGCAGGGCTCATCCGACCAAGCGACGTGATCTTCGCCATCAAAAATTGGCCTTTGAGCGAAGAGGAGGCAAAATCGCTTGTCAACCATCTTTCCGATGCCGAAAAAAAGAAAATCTCCGAATGGGCGAGGGAATACTGCCTCAACCTCTTGCCCCGTGTTTTTGGCGTTGAGCTTTTGGAGCACAC
Organism: Microcaldota archaeon; assembly: GCA_026414185.1. Lineage (GTDB taxonomy): Archaea > Micrarchaeota > Micrarchaeia > Anstonellales > Anstonellaceae > UBA10161. Next base: position 8,486 of record JAOAJL010000010.1, read on the forward strand.
GTCCTTCGCTCAGATAGACGAGTTCCAGGCTCTTGTGGACATGACCAGGAACAGCAACAACCTTTCAGAGCAGCAGCGGTCCAAGATAGAAAACATGGACAAGAGTTTCCATACGCTCATGGGCTTGCTGCAAAAGGTGGACGCTGATTTCAAGAAGATGAAGGATTGGGTGAATGAGGACGCAGAAAAGTGGCTTACTGCTCTTTGCCGGCAGGGGGGGTCAAGGCGCACCAAGGTCTTTGAAACAATAATGGAGCTTGAGCGCTTCGCCGCCGAGCTTGAGCACAACCCGCAGGTGCAGCGAAACCTCCAGCTCATACTTGCGAACATATCGGTGAATCTCTGCCGCATAAGCCAGGAAGAGGCAGATGCCTGGCAGCATTTTGAAAAGTTTTTGGCGAGCAAACTTTCGCATATCGGGAAGAAGAGCCTGCTAAAAAAGGCGGATTTGTTCTGCACAGAAGCAAAAAAAGAGGCTGCCATAATCTCTGAGCTGGAAAACAAAACGGAGAAAGAATACAGGTCTTTTGTCAATCAGAAAGCCGAGCTTACCTCAGACATCTTAAGCAAGATAGAGAGGCTGCGAAGCATTTCTCCGCAAGTGCACGAGATTATGAAGCAAGCCTTTTCCTACGTCGTTTCGCATCAGGGCTATAAGCAGTGGGAGATCCTCTCAACCAACCCCGCAGACGCCTACCTGAGCAGGAGGGCTCTTTCGGCGGACGGAAGCAAAGAAGCCATAGAGGCGGTGGCGGGCGCCTATTCCATCCTATCCAAAAACCCGAAAATCGCAAGGGAGGTGATGCAGGAGATTGAACGGCTCTTGTACTGCCCAACCAGGGGCTTTGACCTGGAAAGCCCGCTCGGCTACTGGGCAAGCCGAGGCATGACCCAGAAAGAGCTTGATGTTGAATACTGGCTCAGCCAGAAGATTGACGAAAACGGCAAAGTAAAAGACATACTGAACCTGAGGCTCAAGAACAAGCACATAGAAGTTGAGATAAAAGACAGGTTGCCATACGACGAAGGATTCAACCCCCAGGACTACATCTTCTCAAACACCCAAAAAAGCGCATATGAGGAAATCTACGGCAGAAAACTATCCCTCTCTGAGTTTGGCATAACGGAGGGGGACGGCCTTGGGGAGATATACTCAAAGCTTTGCAAAATCGTCTCCTCTGAAAGCAGCCTGCTTTCAACAATAGGCGAAAAAATGGCGTATATGGACACTTCAACAGCCCACTTCCTTTCCACCTTCGTTGAGCAGGATTCGCGCTTCGGGATAGTCACCGACAAGCTCGGCAGGAACCTGCCATCCTCCCTCTCCGAGATTTCCGAAAATACCTTTGAGCAGAGCCTGCGCAAGGCATACCCTGATTTTGAAAAGGCGCTTGATGAAGTGAACAGGTATGTTCTTGCACGCACAGCATTGCGCATAGTGCAGATGATGGAGGTATGCCTGCCGAGCTTTTCCTATCTTTACCTGGAACAAGCAAGTGCCAACTACCAATAATGTAGCATTATAAACCCATATCCCGATATATGGAAATCGTTTTCTGCGGTTCAGAGGCAATAATCCTTGAGGGGTGGGATAATGAAAATAGAAAATGCGCTGTCAGCCAAAGGGCTGTTGTTCATAGCCCTGTTCACAGCAATTTCGCTTGCCGCCTCCGCAGTCAATTTCTCGCCCCTCTTAGGCGCGCAAAACCAGTCCTTCACATTTTTCCAGTTCTTCGGCCCGATTGCAGGCGGCTTCCTGGGCGCAGGCGCGGGCGTTTTGTCGGTTTTCCTCGCGCAGCTGATTTCATTCATCTGGCTTGGCACTGCTCCCGAGCTTTTCAGCATCGCGCGGCTTTTCCCCATGCTTTTTGCCGCGCTCTACTTTGCGCGCTACGCTAAAGGCAATCTTGCCTACGGAATCGTTCCGCTTGCCTGCATGGCGCTTTTCGTGCTCCACCCAGTCGGCTCCCAGGCTTGGTTCTACTCGCTTTACTGGCTCATCCCCATAATCGCCCTCGCTCTTCCGGAGCACCTTTTCCTGCGCTCGCTTGGCTCCACCTTCACAGCGCACGCAGTTGGCTCGGTCGCCTTCCTCTACCTCATACCCAGCACTCCTGCCCTCTGGGTTGCCCTCATCCCGGTTGTCGCGTTTGAGCGAGGCATGTTCGCGCTTGGCATCTCAGCCTCGTTCGTGGCTTTCAACACGCTCTTTTCGCGCGTGGATGCGCTGGCAAAATCAGGGCTGCTGTCAATTGACCAGCGCTATGTCCTTGCTCCAGCGAAAGCTTAGGCAAGCGCGGGCATCACTCAATGGTCGCGAGGAATTCCTCAGCTATCTTCGCCACATTCTCGCCGCGCCTTATCCCCACAAACCGCTCGTGTGATGAAACGATGTTGACCACCACAATCTGCGCGCCGTTGAAAATGGCGCTTCTTGCCTCGCGCAAATCCACCCCGCCAGCAGCAGAAATCAGCACATCGTATTTCCCCTTTATCTTGTTTATGTGCTTGTAGCGGATGACCTTGCCCCTCGTGCTTTCCTCGTCCCTGCCCTTGTGCAGCACAACGACATCAGGCGGGGCTTTCATGGCGCGTAGAACCCTTATGGGCTCCTCAACGTTTATCATGTCAATCATGGAAATCATCCCGCGCCTTTTGCATTCGGAAACAAAGAGATTGAGGGTTTCCGGCGCAGCATTGCCAAGGACAGTGGCTGCAAAGGCGCCTGCGCTGTGCGCCATCTCCACCTCCGCAGAAGCCCCGTCAGCAGTCTTGAGGTCTGCCACTACCTTGCCGCCCCAAAGCTCAACAATCCTTTTCAAGCCGGCAAAGCCCTCCCTTTTTATGAACGGGGTGCCCGCCTCAACAATAATCCTGTCGCTTTCGGGAAGCTCCAGGATGGTCTCTTCCGCTTCCTTCAGCGTGCCATTGAAGGCTATCTGAAGGTACCTTGTCTTCAACTCAAGCAGCCCCGCCATTCACTTACCTGCCAGATCTTTCACGACCTTGCCGAAGTCCGACGGCACGAAAAGCACAATCTTTTCAGACGGGTCGGAGGCGATGTCGCGTATGGTCTGAAGGGTGCGCAGCTGCACGGCAATCGGGCTTTTCGCAAGGTTTTCGGCGGCTTTCCTGAGGTTTTCGGATGCTTTCAGCTCTCCCTCAGAGGCGATTATCGCCGCCCTCCTTTCCCTTTCAGCCTCTGCCTGCTTTGCCATCGCGCGTTTCATCTCGGCAGGCAGCTCGATTTCCTGTATCTTTATGGACTCTATGTCCACTCCCCAGCCGGAAGTCTCAGCATCAACAATCTTCTTTATGTCCGCCGCAATCTTCTCCCTCTCGGTGAGCACAAAGTCCATCTCGGAGTTGCCCACGACATCCCGCAGGGCAGTCTGAGTGTATTGCTTGACTGCGTACTCAAAATCCTCTATCTTGAGCACCACATCCTCGGGCCTTTCAACCCTGAAATAGACAACCGCATTGGCAAGCACAGAGATGTTGTCCTTTGTCATGACCTCCTGGCGCGGTATGTCAGCAGTCTTTATCCTCATATCCACAATCCTCAGCTCCTGCAGTATGGGTATGACGAAGGTCAGCCCAGGCTCGCGTACCCCAACAAACTTTCCAAGCTGGAAAAGCACTCCCTTCTGATACTGGTAAATCACGCGCACAAACAGCGGAATGAAAATTATCGCACCAACCATTATGGCAGGCAGGCAAACCTCAAGCTCCATCAAACTCACCCCAGACAAACATAAAGAAGATAATATTTATTTAAGGTGCCGCCATATGCCCCTCATGCGCCGCCTCTCAGCCCACAAATTCAGCGGCAATTCCATGCATTGCTGGTGGAGGGTGAAAAACCCCCTCGCCACCGCAGTGCGCTTCCTTCTCATCTATTCCGCGCGCTACCTTCCGTCCACATCCCTCAAAAATGTCCTCTACCGAATTTGCGGGGCGCGCATAGGCAAGGGCGTAACATTCGGGCTTGGCGCGGTGCTGGATATTTTCTATCCGGAGCTTGTGGAGGTTAGGGACAACACGCTTATCGGCTACAACAGCGTCATACTGGCGCACGAGTTTCTGCAAGGGCAATACCGGACCGGCAGGGTGGTCATAGGCAAGAACGTGATGATTGGGGCAAACTGCACCATACTGCCAGGCGTGCGCATAGGGGACGGGGCATCCATTTCCGCCATGTCGCTTGTGAACCGCGACATACCGGCAGGGCAAACCTGGGGCGGCGTGCCTGCAAGGAGGATAAAGTAAATGCGCAAAGAAAACCTGCTTTTTTGGCTACTGCTGCTTTTCTGCGGCTTTGCCATATTCAAAGGCGCGGTCTATTACGCATACCAGCTTTCCTTAACCCCGCCAGCCCTCCTTCTTTTCGTGCCCGACTGCCCTCTTTATGTCCTTCTTGCCTTGCCGCTCATTCTCCGTCTTGTCAGAAGCGAATCCTATTCGTTCTTTGTCTCAGCGGGCATGGTCAAATACGGGATATGGACGATTTTCGTCCTACTTTTTTACCAGGAATACTGGGAGCCTTCCCAATTGCAGACAACCCTGCTTTTTATTGCCGGTCACATCTGCATGGCTTTGCTTGGGGCGGCGCTTGCGCCTCCCAAGAGGGTGGCTTTTGCCGTCGTTGCCGCAGTTGTGCTCTGGTTTTTGCTGAATGACTATGCGGACTATTGGCTTGGCACCCGCCCGCTGATACCCGACAGAGAGATAGGGCTTGTGCGCAACTTGACGGTGGCATCCAGCATCCTTTTTCCCCTTGCGCTTTACTGGTATGGCGAAAATCTGCGCTCTGCCGCCCCGGTGGCTTTTTTCAGGCGCATAATCCAGAACTGAGCAGAACCGCGCTAAGCATAAATGATGGGCTCAAGCGGAGGCTGCTTGGGTTCAGGGCTTTCGGCCGCGCCCCCTTTCTTGCCTGAACTTTCCGCCCCCTCAGCCTCGTCACCTGAAATCTTCTCCACAGCGGCAATCTTCTCTCCCTCTTCAAGCTTCATCAGCCGCACTCCCGCGGTGTTCCTGCCAATCACGGAAACATCCCTCACAGGCAGGCGTATCATCTTTCCAGAGGAGGAAACCAAAAGAAGCTGGTCTGCGTCATCCACAGCAACTATCCCGACAACCTTCCCGTTTCTGCCTTCAGTTTTTATGTTGATGACGCCCCTGCCTCCCCTGGACTGCAGGCGGTATTCGGATATGGCAGTCCTTTTCCCATACCCATTTTCGCAGACAGTCATAAGCGTCGGTGCGTCATCCATCGCCATGCCGGCAACAGCATCGCCTTCTTCCAGCCTTATCCCTATGACTCCCTGCCCAACCCTCCCTATCTGCCGCACCTCCTCCTCCTTGAAGCGTATCGCAAGCCCGCGCTCAGTGGCAATGATAAGTTCGCGCCTGCCATCAGTCTTCTTCGCGTCAATCAGGGCGTCGTTTTCCCTCAGCGTAATCGCTATTATGCCGCCCTTTCGGGGATGCGAGTATTCGCCCATGCTGCTCCGCTTGACAATCCCGTTTTTAGTGAGCATCACAAGATACTCGTCCTCCCTAAACTGGCGCGTTCTCACCCAAGCGGCTATCTTCTCGCCTTCAAGCTCCAGCAGGTTCACAATCGCCTTGCCCATGGAGTAGCGGTTGCCTGCCGGCAGCTGATAAACCTTCAGCCAATGCACCATCCCCCTGTTCGTGAAAAATAGAAGGTAGTCGTGAGTGGAGGCAAGTATGACATCCTTTATCCTGTCCTCTTCCTTCGTTTCAGCGCCAATCACGCCCTTTCCGCCGCGCCTTTGCGCCCGGTATTCGGAGATAGGCACTCTCTTTATGTAGTCATCCTGCGTTATGACCACGGCGACATCCTCCTCTGCAATCAAATCCTCAAGCCCAAGCCCCTCTTCCTCGTCAGCCACTATCTCGGTCCTTCTTTTATCCCCGTATTTTTGCTTGATGTCTGCCAGCTCCTCCCTTATCATCCCGTAGATTTTCCTCTCATCCGCAAGCGTTTCTGTAAGCCGCGCTATGGTTTTCGCAAGCTCGCTGTCTTCCTCCTTGAGCTTTCCGCTTTCAAGGCGCGTCAGCTTCCGTATCTTCATCTCAAGTATGGCTTCCGCCTGCTTGTCGCTAAGTCCAAAGCCTGCCATCAGCTCCGCCTTTGCATCTCCTGCCGACTTTACCACGCGGATGACATCCTCTATTCGCGCAAGCGCAAGCAGCAAGCCTTCAACGATGTGCTTCCTTTCTTTGGCGACATTCAGCTCAAAGCGGCATCTTCTTGTCACCACTTCCTTGCGGTGCAGCAGGAACTCGCGGAGAAGCTCATGAAGCGAAAGCACCCGCGGCTCGTTCCGCACCAGCGCCAGATTGATTATCCCGAAGGTTCCCTCAAGGGCGGTGCGGGCGTAAAGCTGGTTGAGCACGATTTCAGGGTTGGCGTCGCGCTTGAGCTCTATATGGACATGCATGCCCCTCCTGTCCGAGCGGTCCGCTATGTCTGCAATCCCCTCAATCCTCTTGTCGCGCGCAAGCTCGGCAACGCTTCTTACAAACTCGGACTTGTTGACCTGGTAGGGAAGCTCCCTTACCACAATGGCAGTCTTGCCCTTTGCTTCCTGGACTATCTCCGCCCTTCCGCGCACTCTTATTATCCCCTTGCCAGTTCTCTGCGCCTCCAGAATCCCCCGCCTGCCGATTATGCATCCTGCCGTGGGGAAGTCAGGGCCCCTGACAATTTCGGAAAGCGCATCCGCGCCAAGCTGCGGGTTGTCAATAAGCGCAACAAGGGCATCGCAAATTTCCGAAAGGTTGTGCGGCGGCATGTTGGTCGCCATCCCGACAGCAATCCCAGAAGAGCCGTTAACAAGCAGGTTTGGCACCTTTGAGGGCAGAACAAGCGGCTCCTTCAGCGTGGCGTCAAAATTGGGGGCAAAATCCACGGTTTCCTTCTCAATGTCAGCAAGCATCTCCTCGGCAAACCTGTTGAGCCTCACTTCCGTGTATCTCATGGCGGCGGCGTTGTCCCCATCCACGCTTCCGAAATTGCCCTGCCCTTCCACAAGGGGATAGCGGAGGGAGAAGTCCTGCGCCATCCGGACCATTGAGTCGTAGATTGCCATATCTCCGTGGGGGTGGTATTTACCAAGCACCTCTCCGACTACGCGGGCTGATTTCTTGAAAGGCTTGTCATGGGTGTTGCCAATCTCATACATCGCATAAAGAACCCTGCGGTGGACCGGCTTGAGCCCGTCGCGGACGTCCGGAAGCGCCCTGCCCACAATTACCGACATGGCGTAATCCAAGTAGCTTGAGCGCATTTCCCGCTCCACCGGCCGCGTTTCAATCTTGCCGTGCCTGTAATCGGACATCCTTCCACTCTCCCGCGCCACCCTTCCGCACCTTCACACATCCAGGTTTTTCACTTCTCGTGCGTGCTGCTCTATGAACTTCCTTCGCGGCTCAACCGCATCCCCCATAAGCACCGTAAATATCTCATCAGCCCTCATCGCATCCTCAATAGTTACCCTCTGCAGCACCCTGTTTTCGGGGTTCATCGTAGTTGACCAAAGCTGCTCTGGGTTCATCTCCCCAAGCCCCTTGTAGCGCTGGGCAATCGTGCCTTCGCCCCACTGCGAAAGCAGAGCATCCTTCTCAGCTTCATTGTAGGCATACGCCTCGCTTTTCCCCTTCTTCAGCTTGTAAAGCGGCGGCTGGGCGATATAGACAAAGCCGTTTTCAATCAGCGGCCGAAGGTAGCGGAAGAAGAGAGTCAGAAGAAGGGTGCGTATGTGCGCCCCGTCCACGTCAGCATCAGTCATTATTATTATCTTGTGGTATCTCAGCTTGCTTAGGTCAAAGTCCTCTCCAAAGCCGGTCCCGAGGGCAGAAACCAGCGCCTGTATTTCCTCATTTCCGAGTATCTTTGTTATGAGCGCCTTTTCAACATTGAGTATCTTGCCGCGCAGGGGCAGTATCGCCTGATAGCGCCTGTCCCGCCCCTGCTTCGCGCTTCCGCCAGCCGAGTCCCCCTCCACGATGTAAAGCTCGGATTTTGCTGGGTCCTCCTCGGAGCAGTCCGCAAGCTTGCCCGGCAGCACGCCGGATTCCATAGCCCCCTTGCGCCTGACAAGCTCGCGCGCCTTCTGAGCCGCCTCCCTCGCCCGCGCCGCGCTTGTCGCCTTCTCAAGCATCTTTCGGGCATCAGAGGGGTTCTCTTCCATGAACTGCTTGAGCTTCTCAATGACCACCGACTCCACAATGCCCTTAATTTCGCTGTTGCCAAGCTTGGTTTTTGTCTGCCCCTCAAACTGCGGGCGCGGAAGCTTCACCGATATGACGGCGGCAAGCCCCTCCTTCAAGTCATCGCCAGATATTTTTGTCTCCTCCTTTCTGCCGTTGTTTCTTTCCGCATAGTCGTTCATTACGCGGGTGAGGGCTGAGCGGAACCCTATCAGGTGGAATCCGCCCTCGCTTGTGTTGATGTTGTTTGCGAAAGTGTAGATGTTGTCCGCATAGCCGTCGTTGTATTGCATAGCCACCTCAACGCTGACATCCCCCTCCTGCTTTTCAAAGTGGATTATCTTGGTTATCGGCTGCTTGTTGCGGTTGATGAACTTCACGAAGCTTTCCAGCCCGCCCTCATAGCAGTTGTCCTCCTCCTCGCCGCTGACTTCGTCCCTGATGACTATCCTCAGCCCCCTGTTCAGGAAAGCAAGCTCCCTCATCCTGTTGGCAAGTATGTCAAAGTGGAATTGCAGGTCCTTGAAAACAAGGGGGTCGGGCTTGAAGCGCACCTTTGTGCCTGTCCCGCTAATCTGCCCAACTTCCTTCACAGGGCTTGTCGGTTTTCCCCTCTCGTAGCGCTGTTTGTAGAGCTTGCCGTCCCGCTTGACCTCAACCTCCAGCCACTCGGAAAGCGCATTGACCACCGACACTCCTACACCGTGCAGCCCCCCTGAAACCTTGTAGCTTTTGTTGTCAAACTTGCCGCCAGCATGCAGCATCGTCATCACAACCTCAAGGGCGGACTTGCCGGTCTCCTTGTGGGTTTCAACAGGAATCCCCCTTCCGTCGTCGCTTACGGTTATTATGTTGCCCTCGCTGATGCTGACCTCAATGTTCTTGGCAAAGCCAGCAAGCGCCTCATCCACGGAATTGTCCACTACCTCATAAACAAGGTGGTGCAGCCCGCGCTCGCCGGTATCTCCGATATACATCGCAGGGCGCTTCCTGACTGCCTCAAGCCCTTCAAGGACCTGGATGTTGTCCGCAGTATAGCTCTGCGAAAAACCACTTTCCTGCCTGCCTTGCGGTTGGTTCTCAGCCATGCCATCAGCCATTTTCCAGCCTGTCCATCAGCATTTTTTACCCTAAGTTCCAGCCATTTTTCACGCTAGTTTTTAGCCTGATTTTTGGTCCAGTTTCCGTCCTTCTCGCCAAGGGATTTTCACGTCGTAAAGCCGACAAAAAATCTATGCAGTTTTCAGCTTATAAATGTATGCCTGAACCCATGCGCGAAAGCAAGCCCTACTGTATCTCCCCGACCAGCTCTTCAAGCAGGTCCTCCAAAGTCACCACGCCCGCAAACTCGCCCTTTTCGTTCTCCACAATTGCGATGTTCCTGCCCAGCTTTTGCAACTGAGCGAAAGCCTCGCTTGCCCTCATATAAGTTTTGAGCCTGACTGGATGCCAGGCGATTTTGTGGAGAGGCCAGTCCGGGTGCTCATAAAGAGCCCTGCCAAGTATCCTCACCGATACGGTGCCTATGACCTTCCCCCTCATGATGACTGGGTAGCGCGAGTAGCCGCCCTCTTCCATCACCTTCCGGTGCGCTACTGCCACCCTCATGCGCCCGTCAAGCGCCACCACCCTGCTTTTCGGCGTCATCGCCTCCGCCACGGTCCTGTCATTGAATTCCAGCACGTTTTCAAGCAGCTCGCGCTCCCGCTCGCTTATCCCGCGGTGCTTCGCGCCAAGCTTTATTGCCGAGCGCACTTCCTCCTCGGTGAACTGCTCCACTCCGGTTGCGCGGGAATACACTCCGGGAATGAGCCTGTTTATCACCTCAAAGATGAAGACCAGCGGGGAGGTAATCGCAAGCAGGATTTCAAGCGCAGGGGCAAAAAAGAGCATCCACCTCTCCGCATTTGAGGTGGCAAAGCTTTTCGGGGCAATCTCTCCGAAAGTCAGTATGAGGAAAGTCATAACCCCGATTGCGATGCCGACCCCCTCGTCCCCAAAATAAGAGATTGCGACCGAGGTTGCAATTGCAGAGGCAGAAATATTCACTATGTTGTTGCCTATCAGGATTGCTATGATGACCTTTCTTCTTTGCTCGCGAAGCCTGGCGAGGCTTTCCGCGCCGGGCGCCTTCCTTTCAAGAAGGGCATGCAGCCTGACCCGCGAGATGGAAAGGAAAGCCACCTCGGAGGCTGAGAAAAAGGCTGAAAGGCACAGAAGGGCCGCAAGCACCACGATGCTGGCAAAAGGCATAGGTTTCATAGCGCAGGGGAGGAATAAAAATAGGACTGCTGCCGTCTGGCACTTTTTTGGAGAGGCTGTAATGCGGTTCAAAACGGCTTGTCGCGCCGCGTTCCTCCTTTTTTGCAACCAGTCCGGGTCCGCCTTCTTCCCTCTTATGAGCTTGTTTAACGTTTCACCATGGCTCTCAGCGGATATTCGCGGAAGCCACGGAGCCTTTTAAGAGCGGACTTTCTGACCGCAACCATAGTCATGTCGCCCATTCAACTAAGCTTTTATGCAAAAGCAAAGCGGGCGACCTGCCGCCTCCTGCTTTGGGCGCGCGAGCAAAAACGGCTTATTTCGGCAACCTCTGCTTCATCAGCCCCAGTATCTCATCGGTGCATCTTTTTTGGATTTCAACATATTCCGCATTTGAAATGTTTGAAATCTGGGAGAGGCTCTTTTTCTTCAGATTCGCTTTCACGTATGCATACAAATCAGGATAGCAGTTCAGCTTTTCCATATATGCAAGCGCTTTTGAGCCCTCCTCTGATTTTACCGAAAAGCCAACCCACAATAATGCCTTTGTGGTGGATTTCGCATCAACAACAAGAGGCTCGTCCGGCACGGATATGGCGGTTGCTCTAAGCTGCCCGTCTTTGTCATTTACGAATATTAGCTGGATATTTGTTGCGGAAACGACGGTGCTGAAGCTACCGTCAGGCTCTACTGACGAGTTTAGCTTGAAAACCGACGAGACCTTCAGGCTCTCTCCGCCTACTTCATCCAGGTTTACTCTCCCCCTCACAACCTTTTGGTCTGGCATGCCGGTTTCTTCGCTTTCCTGCTTTTTGGGCGGGGCAGGCGCAGCAGAAGAGGGTTCCGAAGCCGGTTGAGAAGAGGAAGTAGGAGGGGAAGGCGCCGCTTCCGCCTGCGGCTTTTGGGTGTCCTGCGAAACGGCTTGCCCAGCGCATCCGAAAGCAAGGAACAAAATCAGCGCCAAAAATCCAAGCAAAAACACATTTTTCCCCATTCCATCAACCCCGCTAGCTTCCTCTTCGCACAGAAAGAATAAAAAGAGCTCAAGAGCAGCCTGTCGTTTCCCCGCAGTCCATACATACCTGACAGGTACCGTTCTGCTTGACTTTCATGGAGCCGCACGACTCGCACTGCGCGCCGGTGAAGCCCTGCGCACGGGCGCTTCTTGATTTCTCCTCAAAATCCCCCTCTTCCCTTTCTGCCGGAGGCTTTGGCTGCTGCGAAATCAGCTTGACTTGGGTTTTGCGCTCCTCCACGCGCGGAAGCGGGGCTGGCGAAAGCCCGTGCGCATCGCCGTTGCCGGTCTTGATGTGGACCAAATCCGTCCTGTTCAGATACTCATAGCCCAGCACGCGGAAGACGTAATCCACTATTGAGGTGGCGTTCTTTATTGCCTCGTGCCCGCTCACCGGACCAGAAGGCTCAAAGCGCGTGAAGGTGAAGGTGTCAACGAACTCTTCAAGCGGAACTCCATACTGCAAGCCCTTGCTTACCGCAATCGCAAAGCAGTTCAGAAGGGCGCGATAGCCGGCTCCTTCCTTGTACATGTCCACGAAAATCTCGCCCAGCGTTCCATCCGGGTATTCGCCTGTCTTGAGGTATACCTTGTGCCCTCCGACGCGCGCCTCCTGCACAAAGCCGCGCCTTTTGGTTGGCAGCTTGCGCCTGTTGATTCTGCCAAGGATTTTGCTTTGCAGCTGCGCAGGGCCGAATGTCTCGTCAATATCGTCCCCCAGCCCAAGAAGCTGCGCAAGCTCGTCCTCATCAACATCCGCAGTGGCATTCAGCGGCTGGGACAGCTTGCTTCCGTCCCGGTAAAGAGCGTTGGACTTGAGCATGAGCCTCCAGGAGAGCAGATAAGCCTGCTTCACATCCTCTATCGTCGCATCCGAGGGCATGTTTATCGTCTTTGAGATTGAGCCTGTTATGAAAGGCTGGACCGCCGCCATCATCTTTATGTGGCCGACATAGGAGATGAACCTCTTGCCTTTTTTTCCGCATTTGCTTGCGCAGTCAAAGACGGGGTAGTGCTCCGGCTTGAGGTGCGGCGCTCCTTCAAGCGTCATGCTTCCGCACACATACTCGTTTGCCTCCTCAATCTGCTGCTTGGAGAAGCCAAGCTTCGCAAGCAGGTCAAATTTGGCATCATCCATCTCGGCATCAGAAAAGCCAAGCGAGCGGATGAAATCCTCGCCAAGGACGTGCTTGTTGAAGGCAAAGCGGATGTCAAAGGCGCGGGAAAGCTCCTGCTCCACCCTGGCAATCTTCTCCTGCGAAAATCCGCGCGCAGAGAGGCTCTCCGCATTTATGTGCGGGCAGCCGGCAAGGCTTGCGTGCCCAAGCGCATACGTTTCAATCTCCCTTATCTGCTGCTGGGAGTAGCCAAGCCTCTCCAGCGCCTTTTTCACCGACGCATTAACAATCTTGAAATACCCGCCGCCTGCAAGCTTCTTGAACTTCACGATGGCAAAATCAGGCTCTATGCCGGTCGTGTCGCAGTCCATCTGCAACCCTATCGTGCCGGTCGGCGCAATCACCGTCACCTGCGCGTTGCGGTAGCCGTATTTTTCCCCAAGCGAATACGCCCTGTCCCAGCACTCGCGCGCTGCTTGGAGGAGATAGTGCGGGCAATTCATCTCGTCAATCCCCATCGGCTTTATCGTCAGCCCCTCATATTCGCTCTCCCTTGCGTTGTAGGCAGCCCTTCTGTGGTTTCTGATGACGCGGAGCATGTGCTCCCTGTTGCGCTCATAGGCGGCAAACGGCCCAAGCTCGCGCGCCATCTCCGCGGAGGCGGCATAGGCTTCGCCGCACAGGATTGCAGTCAGCGCGCCGGCAATTGCGCGCGCCTGGGCAGACTCGTAGGGCACCCCCATCACCATAAGAAGGGTTCCGAGGTTTGCATAGCCAAGCCCCAAAGTGCGGAACTCAAAGCTCCGCCTGGCAATCTCGCGCGATGGGAACTGCGCCATAAGGACAGAAATCTCAAGCACGATTGTCCAAAGCCGCGCCGCGTGCCTGTATGCCTCCACGTTGAAAACCCCGCTCTTTTCGTCATAAAACTTAAGCAGGTTGAGCGATGCCAGGTTGCAGGCGGTGTCATCAAGGAACATGTATTCGCTGCATGGATTTGAAGCGTTTATCCTCCCATCAACAGGGCAGGTGTGCCACTCGTTTATTGTGTCGTCAAACTGCACGCCGGGGTCGGCGCAGCTCCAGGCGGCGTAGGCAATCTGGTCCCAAAGCTGCCTTGCCTTCACTTTTTTCATCACGCTGCCGTCGGTCCTGGCAATCAGGTTCCAATCAGCGTCGTTCTCCACAGCCCAGATGAACTTATTTGAAAGCCGCACCGAGTTGTTGGAGTTCTGCCCAGAGACAGTGGCATAGGCTTCGGACTCATAGTGTGTGTCAAACACGGGGAAATCAATTGACGTTCTGCCCTGCTTTGCAAGCGCCAGAGCCCGGAAGATGTAATTCAGCGGAACATTCTTGGAGAGCGCCTTGACCACCTCCAGCTTCAACCGCTCGTTTTTCAGATCCGTGGTGCGCTCATCTGCCGCGACCTTCATTATGCTGTTTAAGTGCTTGGCGCAGGACTTGCTTCCCGCAACCATCGCCGCGACCTTCTGCTCCTCCACCACCTTCCAGCTTATGAACTTCTCAATGTCCGGATGGTCAATGTCAACTATCACCATCTTCGCCGCGCGCCTTGTAGTGCCGCCTGACTTTATCGCGCCTGCCGCCCTGTCGTATATCTTCAAAAAAGACATCAGCCCTGAGGAGTGGCCGCCTCCCGAGAGCTTTTCGCCTGCTGCGCGCAGGCAGGAAAAATTCGTTCCGGTTCCCGATCCGTACTTGAAAAGCCTTGCCTCGCGGGTGACGAGGTCAAAAATCCCCCCCTCATTCACCAAGTCGTCCTTGAGGGATTGTATGAAGCAGGCGTGCGGCTGGGGGTGCGTGTAAGCATCCTCAGAAGGCTTCACCTCGCCAGTCTGCGGGTCTGCGTAATAGTGCCCCTGCGGGCTTCCCCTTATTCCATAGGCGTATGCCAGCCCGGTGTTGAACCACTGGGGGGAGTTGGGGGATGCCATCTGGTGCAAAAGCATGTACTTTATCTCGTCCTCAAAAGCCTCCGCGTCCGCCTTTGAGGCGAAGTAGCCGTATTTCTCTCCCCACATCCTCCAGCAGCCAGCGAGCCTTCGGACCACCTGCCTTATGCTCCTTTCCGGTCCGCTAAGCGGCTTGCCCGAGGAATCCCTGAGCAGATTGCCGTGCCTGTCATACTGGGGAACCCCTGCCTTGCGGAAATACTTCTGCGCCAGTATGTCGGTTGCAACCTGCGACCAGAAAGACGGCACTTCCACATCATGCATCTCAAAGACAACCGACCCGTCAGCATTGCGGATTATTGAGGAGCGAAGCTCGTATTCAACGGCTTCAAGGGGATCTATCCCCTCAGTTGTGAAAAAGCGCTGTATTTTAAGCCCGCCCTGCCTGACAGCCTCTCTTGAAACGGTTGCTTCCCCCACAGCACCACCCTCGCGGTTGCAAGAAAGCAAGCAGAGCCAGGTGGGGTGCGCTTTGGCGCCGCCGCCAAGCCACACAAGCTCCATTAAAACCTCGGAAAACCACAACATATAGGGTTTCGGAGGAAAATGAACCACAACCTGTTGTGCTTGCAGCTTTTTTCAGTAGCAGAGCTTTATAATGGTATCCGTATGAGCCCAAAATGCCCTCGTGGCTTTTTATTTGGAACAAAACACAAGCCAGGCGCCACTTCTCTCAGCCTCTTTCTTGCCATACGCGCCCTGAATTACAAAGCTTATTTAACCTAATCCGAGAAGTCTCTTGGGAAAGGTGAGGCGATTGGACAAGAGCAATTCCACAGCGCACCCTGCCTCCCACAAGGGCTCTTCTGTCGGCACCTTCGCAGTAAAGGCAGGGCTTGCCCAGATGCTCAAGGGAGGCGTCATAATGGATGTTGTCAATGCCGAGCAGGCGCGCATTGCCGAAGAAGCAGGGGCAGTCGCAGTGATGGCGCTTGAGGCAGTGCCGGCAGACATACGCCGGATGGGCGGGGTTGCCAGGATGGCAGACCCAAAAAAAATCCTTGAAATAAAGGACGCGGTGACCATACCTGTTATGGCGAAGTGCCGCATAGGCCACTTTGTTGAAGCGCAGATACTTGAAGCCCTTGAAGTTGACTATATTGACGAGTCGGAAGTCCTCACTCCTGCAGACTTGGAGCAACACATAGACAAGTGGCAGTTCAAGGTTCCATTCGTCTGCGGAGCGCGCGATTTGGGGGAAGCCCTCAGGCGCATCTCCGAAGGGGCGGCGATGATTCGCACCAAGGGGGAGGCTGGCACGGGCAACATAGTGGAGGCAGTCAGGCACATAAGGGCGCTAAACAAGGGGATTGCCAGCCTGCGCGGGCTTGGAAAAAAGGAGCTTCTTGCAGCGGCGCACGACATGCGCGTTCCTCTCTCGCTTGTGGAGAAAGTTGCGCAGCTGGGGCGGCTTCCTGTTGTGAACTTTGCCGCAGGGGGAATAGCCACTCCTGCAGATGCGGCGCTCTGCATGCAACTTGGGTGCGACGGCGTCTTCGTTGGAAGCGGGATATTCAAGTCCTCGGACCCTTCTGCCCGCGCTGAAGCCATAGTCAATGCGGTTGCGCACTACAACGACCCGCGGCGCCTTGCGCAATTCTCATTTGGGCTTGGAAAGCCGATGGATTCCATAGATGTTTCAAAGCTGCCAGCTGAGGAGCGGCTTTCCAGAAGGGGAGTATAACGCGCCGGGTTTCCTGCAAAGGATGGTTGGCATGATTCCCATGAAAAAAATAGGGGTGCTGGCGCTGCAAGGCGGGGTTGAGGAGCACATAGCAGCGCTTCTGTCTGCCTCGGAAAAGCTCGGCGTGCCTGTCCAGATTGCCGAGGTCCGCGCCCCTGATGATTTGGAAGGCGTAGATGGAATAATACTGCCCGGCGGCGAGTCCACTACGCTTTCAAAGCTTATTGAGCGGGCAGAGCTGGCTGGCGGCATTTCCCATATGCGCAAGGTGATGGGAACCTGCGCAGGCGCCATCCTGCTTGCAAAAAAGATTGAGGATGGAATTGAGGGGCAAAAGCCGCTATGCCTCATGGACATATCCGCAAAGAGAAACGCCTACGGCAGCCAGCTTGCTTCATTTGAAGCAACCCTGACAACCATATTCGGCACGATAAACGGCGTGTTCATCCGAGCCCCAAAAATCTCAATTGAGGGCAGGGGGGTACAGCCTCTTGCCTTCTACGGCGAAGAAGTTGTCGGAGCCTATCAGAAAAAAGGCGAGCGGCACTTCTTGGCATTTGCCTTTCACCCGGAGCTTACGAGCACCAAGTTTCACGAGTTCTTCATAAGGCTTTGACCGCCAAGCCCCTACATCTCCTTTCCGCGTGCGCAATGGACGCACACAAACCCTATTTTGCACTGCGCCCTGCCGCAGTTTCCTTTGCCGCAAAGCTTGCAGCTTTCAGTAGCCGTCCTTCCGCAAACTGCGCAAACCCCCGCGATGTTCATAAGAAGCACTTTCCGCACTCAAGGTTTATTTTATTATTCCAAAGCCCGAAAGCCTCCATCGGTTTCCAAGCCTTCTTGTTATCGCCACCTTTCCGCCCCTCTCTGCGCAGATGGGGCGCTTGAGCTTCAGCTGCATGCTGTTGCCCTTAAGTTTCAAAACAGCCCCCACAGAAGTGGCTGTTCCTGCCGAGATGACAATGGGCTCAGACGGCTTGATGGCTGGGTTTTCAAGCCCCTCTCTTTTCAGGAGGGTGTATTCCACCTCTATCTCATAGAGCACAGGCGGCAGCGTCCCCTTCGCCCCTATAATGTTGCCTACAAGGTGGTCTGACTTTGCAAGCGCAGGGTCAAGCCCAGTGGACACTCCTATGAGCCCGCCAGGCTTTGCCTCCTGCACCGCCTCGCCCCCCGCCATAAGCGCATTCACGCGGAGGACTATCGGCTCCACGCTTTCCTTGTCCTTTGCCTTTTTCGTTATGCCAGGGCGCATCTCAATCTCATCGCCAACCCTAAGCTTCCCCTGCGAAAGCGAGCCACCAAGCACTCCTCCTCTTAGCTTGCTTATGTCGCAGCCGGGCTTGTTCACATCAAAGCTCCTTGCGACATACATCCTCGCAGGAAGGGTCTCGTCCCTCTTCGGCGTGGGGATGGTTTTCTCAATCGCCTCAACAAGCTTGTCAATATTGGCGTTGTAGTTTGCGGATATGGGTATTATGGGCGCATCCTCGCAGGAGGAGCCGGAGAGGAATTTTTTTATCTGCCTGTAGTTTTCAAGAGCCTTTTCCTTTGAAACAAGGTCTATCTTGTTCTGAACCACCACCACCTTCTTTATTCCGAGTATGTCAAGCACCTGAAGATGCTCCTCTGTCTGAGCCTGCGGGCAGTCCTCGTTTGCCGCAATCACAAGCACAGCCCCGTCAATTATGCTTGAAGCGGCAATAGTGGTCGTCATAAGGGTTTCGTGCCCAGGCGCATCCAGAAAGGAAACGTGCCTTGAGACTTCCCATCTGCCCTTCTCCTTCTCCGCTTGCATCGCAGTGGCATAGGAGGTTCCGTCCTTGCTTTTGTAGAAGGTGGTGTCTGCATAGCCTATCTTGATTGTTATGCCGCGCTTGAGCTCCTCGGAATGCGTGTCCGTCCATTTGCCGGTGAGGGCTCTGGTTAGCGATGTCTTGCCATGGTCAACATGGCCGACCATCCCTATATTGACTTCAGCCTGCAAGAAATCCCTCTATCGCTTTTTTTCCTTCTTCTCCCCGCCGGCAGCCTTCGGGAAAAGCTCCTCCAAGCTCTTGCTTCCTGCGGCAACGACTTTCGCATTCACCTGCATAATCTGGTCTGAGATGACATTTCCCCTGACGTTCCGCTTTTCCCTAACCCCCTTTCCTTTTTTGCGGAACCCAGTTCCCCCAGAAAGGAGAACGGATACCCTGCGGGGACCCGCAACATCCGATCTCATCGGAAAGCCGGCAGTGTCAGAACCGCCAGTTATTTCAAGCTCATAGCCCTCTGCGCCAAAAATGCCGCCCTCAACCCTCTGCCCAATCTTCTTTCCGATAAGGGCTGACTCGGCGCCCTTGGGAACCTCAACGCTGTAGCTTTTTCCGCTCTTCGGGTCTGCAATCACCATCTTCATACAATCCCCCTCTGTTTTGCAGGAAGTAGAATCAGGCGGTTGTCCGCCGCTCCTTCGCATCGCAAGAGGACTCTCTGCAATCGCAGACGTTATTTTGCGCATCCCCTTAAAAAGCCTTCTTCGCTTGCCAAAGCTGAAAAGCTTTAAACGTGGTTTGTGTAAAAAATCAAAATAGGCGGGTAAGAGGTGGTTTTTTTGAAAAGCGCAATTAATAGCTATCGCTCCATTTTCCGCCATTCCGTCTGCGTGCCCTGCTTCAAAGCGCACAGCGCGTTCAAGCGGTTCTCCCTCCTTGTGGATGCCTATCTCATGCGAGAGGACATCGCCATTCCATCGCTCAGAGATTACCTGGCGGACAGGCTTTCCGTCCTTGAGGGCTATGCGAAAGACGCAAAGGACATCAAGGCGGGTCAGAATAAGAAAAGCCACGCAAACGGTTCGCACGGGGCTGGGATGGAAAGAGACTTGGCTCTTGAAAGAAAGAAGTTTGAATATTCAAAATGCGCCTTTCGGATTATAAGAGAACTGCAGCACCTTGCCTCTCTACATGCCGGGCTTGCAAAAAGGCAAAAGGACAATTCAAACAAGAGCACGCAGTATGAGGAGGCGTCGGAATGCTACAAGACCATCGTAAAGCTGCTGGACCTTATCAGGCAGGAAGCAGCGTGGCTTGGAGAATCTCGCAGGGAATACCCGACCCCTCATTTTTACGAGGGGCAAGCCTCATACTTCAAGGCGAAGTCGCTGGAAGCGCAGGGCAAGCTCTCTCAAGCTGCGGCGCAGCTCAGGATTGCCTTCGGCGCATTTTCTTTGGCAGGAAAGGCCGGGCTTGCGCTGAAAGCCGCAGGAGAGGGCGTTGAACTTATGGAAAAGTGCAAAGAGAAGCCGGTTTCAATTGCTTCCCACTGCCTTGCCGCCGCCAAATTCGCAGAAGAAAATGGAAAATTCGCCGAGGCACATAAGCTATACAGCAAGGCGCACTCCTCCGCTCCGCTGGAAGAGAGAAAGCTGAGAGCCGAAGCCTTTGAAGGACTGGCAAGGTGCTTACTAAAACAAGTGGGCTCTTGGGGCTAAATTATTCTCCAGCCGTCCTCAGTGCGCACAACCATGTCCTCAAACCTGACTCCGAATTTTTTGAAGTAGGCAGCAGGCTCAATCGCAAGCACTGTTCCGGGGGGCAGCCTGTCCTGGGACTTCCTCCCTATATTCGGCTTTTCATGCACCTCAAGCCCTATTCCGTGCCCGGCTGAGTGTATGAGGCTGGGCAGCCCGCATTCGCGAAGCACCCTTCTTGCCAGCTTTGCGGCATCCTTCCCCCTCTGGCATTTCTCAAGCCCGCCTGCTATTTTTCCGAAAGCCTCCGCGCATTTTTCATACTCCTGCCTCTCCCTGCCCCCCTCGCCTTTGAAGTAGCATCTGGTAATGTCCGAGCAGTATCCATCAAGCCTAACCCCGAAATCCACAAGAACCATCCTGCCAAGCCTCTTGCTGCCTGGCTGATGGTGGGGGTGCGCAGAGTTTCCGTCGCTGGCAACTATGGGCGGAAAGGAAGCCTCTGCCCCGCTTTTGAGAGCAAGGATTTGCAGCTCGGCTGCAAGCTGACGCTCTGTTTTGAACTTCCAAGGCTCAAGCCCCTCCAAAATCTCCCTTGCCAGCCTTGCGCAAGCGCCAATCTTCCTGATTTCTGCCGCCGACTTCTCCGCGCGGATTGAGAGCATCTCTTCCCCAGCATCCAAAAGCCGCAATCCCGCCTTCTTTTTGAGGGCAAAAAACCTCCTTGCGCTCATCTCATAGCCGGAGTAGGCAACCGGGCCGTTTCCGCAAAGCTTTCTGATTTGCATGGCTGGGCTCTTGCCGTAAGCCAACACAGGGTAGCGGCTTAGCATTCTGGCTTGCCTTTCGTTCATCCTGCTGGCAAGCACGACTCCTCTGTTTTTTTTGAGGACAAGGCAGCAGCCGTCAAGCCAAAAGCCCGCAAAATAGGAAAAATTGGCGCAAGTAGAGCCTTCGCTGTATATTACAGCAGAGGAGAATTTGCGGCTGCAAAAAAGCCTCTCTCTTCGCAAAAAAAGCTCTTCCATGCCAAGCACACGGCAAGCCCATTTTTGGGCTTAGTCGCTTTCTATCCTGGGGGCAAGATAGTAGACCACCTTGGCGCCCTCAACCTCGTATTCCATTTTCAGAGGCGCATTGCTTTTGAGGTATAGAGTCAGCGGCGAATTCTCAGGGCAAGCCTTGACCATGTCCACAAGGTATTCCAGCGGGAAGGTGGCTCGCGCAGGCTTGTTCATTTTCATCTCAATCACTTCCTCGGAATGCATCTCGCTCTCCTCAGTCAAATCCGTTGAGTCGCCATGGACCTCTATCGCGAAGCCCTTCTCAGTCGCTTCCAGGGTTATGTGGACGCCTACGAGCTCGGCATCCCGCAGACTTTCCCTGAAATGCCCGCCATTAACCTTGACAATCACATCATGCTGGACAGAGGGCTCCTTGGTCGCGCCAGCGGGCATGTCAAGAATTGGGACCTTGAAGCTTCTTTTCCTCTTTGTGCTTATGAACCTCAGCTGAACCTTGTTTTCCCCTTGCGATATCTCCAGCCTCTCCCCCTCTCTCACCCTGGAGAGTATCTTTGAAAGGTTGTCAAAGTTCAAGCCCACCTTGGCAGGCGGGAGTGGCGCCTCGTATTCGCTGAAAGAGCTGCTTGGCATGGAAAATGAGACCATCGCGACCTGCGAGGGGTCCATAGCCCTCAAAAACAGCCCATCCCTGCCAACCTCAAGCTGCCCTTCTGCAATCAGGTTCACAATGGCGTCAATTGCGTTCTTGTAGCGCCTCACATCGCCAACAACGAAACGAAAAGCCATGGCAATCACTCTCCCAAGCGGGATTTATCCGCACAATATTTTAAACTTCCTCCCTTTCACCCTTCCCATGACAAGAGCCCTATACCTGCAAGACTCCTACCTGAAAGCCTGCAGTGCGAAGGTGACCTTGGTTTTGGAAGGCAACGGCATAGCCCTTGACCAGACGGTCTTTTATCCGACTGGCGGCGGTCAGCCCTGCGACACAGGCAGGCTAATCCGCGGCGGCGAGGAATTTCCGGTGGTTTCGGTGGCGAAAGCAGGCGGGGAAATAATCCACCGCACTGCAAAGGCGGGGCTGCAGGCTGGGGATGAGGTGCAGTGCGCAATTGACTGGGAGAGACGCTACCGCCTGATGCGCATGCACACCGCAGGGCATGTCCTCTCCGCCATAATGTATAAGGAAGCAGGAATCCTGATAACAGGCAACCAGCTTGGCGTGGATAAGACGCGCTTTGATTTCTCCATGGAGAACTTTGACCGCGCAGCGTTTGAGCTGCTTGTTGATGAGGCAAACCGCCAGATAGCAAGGAACCTGCCGGTGGAGATTTCCTTCCTTCCGCGGGACGAGGCGATGAAGATTGAGGGCGCAGTGAAGCTCGCATCAGCCCTCCCGCCTGAGATAAAGGAGCTTCGCATGGTGAGGATTGGCGACCTGGATTACCAGGCGGATGGCGGAACACACGTGCGCAACACAGGCGAGATTGGGAAAATAGTCTTTCTCTCAGCAGAAAACAAGGGCAGGAGCAACCGCCGCATTACCTACGGGCTTGAGCCGTAAGCCGACCAGCTTTCCAAGCCGAACAATTTATATATTTATATGCGCATATATGAATATATGGAGAGGGAAGCAAGGCTTTTCAGCGTCCTTTCCGACCCGCTTCGCCTTTCAATACTCAAGTCGCTTGCCTCAAAGAGGGGCTGCGTTTCCGAGCTTCAGGCGCGGACAGGGAAGGCGCAGCCGAACATAAGCCAGCACCTGCGGGTGCTTCGCGACTTCGGGCTTGTCTGCGCGCGGAAAGAAGGCAGAAAAGTGTGCTATTCCGTCTGCAAGCCACAGCTCAAAAAGCTTCTTGCGCTTGCAAAAAAAATAGCTTAGGAGTGGGAGGATGATAGACGAAAATACTCTCAGGCAGCCGCAGGTGATAGTCTACAGCACCAAAACCTGCCCATACTGCATACTTGCCAAGCGCTACCTTTCAGAAAAGGGCGTCAAATACGTTGACTACGACGTAGGCGCAGACAGGGAAAAGGCGCTTGAGATGATGACAAAATCCGGGCAGATGGGCGTGCCAGTTCTTGACATAGGCGGAAGGATAATAGTGGGCTTTGACCGCGCCGCCATAGACGAGGCGCTTGCAGGCAGATAGCCAAAAATTATAAAATGGCTCTCCTCGCCTAAAGGCTCATGCTGAAGCAGTTCGCAGACTGGCTTGTCTATTCCATCCTTGGCGTTCCGCCTTCCAGCTCCCTTGGCGCGGCGCTCAATTTTTTCATCTACGACTCAATAAAGGTGACGGCGCTGCTGGCAATAGTCATTTTCGCAGTGGCGCTGGTGCGCAGCTTCATCACCCCGAAAAAAGTCCAGAAGTGGCTTGGGGGGAAGCGCGAGGGGGCTGGCAACGTGCTTGCCGCCTTGCTTGGCATCCCGACGCCTTTTTGCTCATGCTCAGCCGTCCCTCTCTTCATCGGATTTGTTGAGGCGGGGGTTCCGCTTGGCGTCACCTTCTCCTTTCTCATAGCCTCGCCCCTCATAAACGAGATAGCCGCGACCATGCTTTTCGCCATGTTCGGCTGGGAGATTGCCCTGCTTTACATCCTCTCTGGCTTCGCCATCGCCGTTGCGGCTGGAATCATAATAGGAAGGCTCAAACTTGAAAAGGAAGTTGAGCCATTTGCCCGTGGGCAGAAGGCAAAGACGCAGCGCGAGAAAAGGATGGACTGGCGCCAGCGCATAAATTTCGCGGCAGGCGAGTCAAAGAGAATAACCCTCCGCGTCCTTCCCTTTCTGCTTTTCGGCATAGCCGTAGGCGCCCTCATTCACGGCTATGCCCCCTCTGACTTGCTGGCTGGCATAGCAGGCAAAGACAACCCCCTGGCAGTTCCGATAGCAGTCCTTGTCGGCATCCCCCTTTATTCCAATGCCGCCGGCATGGTCCCAATAGTGGGGGTTCTCATCTCCAAGGGGGTTGCAGTCGGCACTGCGCTTGCGTTCATGATGAGCGTTATAGGGCTTTCGCTTCCTGAGATGATAATACTGCGCAAAGTGCTCAAGCCAAAGCTTCTTGCCGCCTTCGCAATAATCCTATTTGCAGCCTTCGTGCTGACGGGCTACATCTTCAACATCCTGCTTTCCTAACCCACGCCGCTTCCATTCCCGCCGATGGCGTAGTGCCTGTCGCAGCCTTCTGGCGTGGGTATGGCGGAAGGCGAAATGAAAAGCTTGAAGTAGCCAAGGTAGGGAATTGAGAAGATCACCTTCCCTTTGCTTCTTTCAATTTCAACCGGCCTGTTGCCAGCGCCAGTCCGCTCATCATACACCTGTATGTCAAAGACTGGATTGTTGTCCCCCTTTGTCAAGAGGTAGATGCTGCCGTTGCTTTCAACCTTCATAAATACGCGGTGGATGATGTCGCCCACCCTGGAATAATACTCGTCCGGCCGGGGGGCATAAACAGCCACGTCATTGCTGAAATTGGCGTAGTATCTCCTGCCGTTCACAGCCAGCCACACAACGCAAGGACCGTATTGTCTTGCCCCGCTTTTAGAGACTATCTCGCATTTAGCATAGCCAAACTCAAACTCCCCTTTCCTTTCGGTGAATGCTGAGGGATTGCGGACAAACTCGCTGCAAAGGGTATCCGCCGCCCTCTGCGCGCAGTGCGAATAGAGGGAGCCCTTCACCGTTGCGACAGGCTTTCCTTCGCGGTAGACCTTGGCATGCTCCATCCCTTCAAGGCTGCCGACCGTTTCCTGCGGAGCCCTTATTTCCCCGCCCGCAAGGACCACCATGTCCCCCCTGCTTATGTTCGGAAGCATGGAGCAGGAGACAATGGCGTTTAGTGGCGAGGGCGTCTGCAGCACCCAGCCAAGACCGAACCACAGCCCCACAGCCAGAAAAACAGCAAAGAGCGTTTCTTTTATCTCCCTTGCAAACCCGTGCTGCCGCACGCCAAGCAGGAATTCAAGCGCAACCGCCCAGACTATCGTCAGCCCTGCAAGAAGCCCGAAATACCAGAGCCCTGAAAAAAGATAAAGCACGAAAAATAGGGCGATGAGGGCGTAGGCAACATCCGGGCGGGCAAAAAAAGAGCGACTTTCCTCCCTTCCCATCATACCGCCGCCGAAATCCCTACTTCGCCTTTGGCTTTTTTGCCTCTTTGAGCGCCTCCTTGAATTCATTCGCCTGCCTTTTGAGCTTCTTTATGGCAGAGCGCAGAGCGTGAAGCGCACTCCCTTCCTTCACCCGAACCATCAATATCGGCGATGCAACCTGCGGATGATCCATCCTGCACGCCGCAAACTCCACCGACTTGTCTTCCAGCAGTGTTTCGGCAAGCGCATTCCCAAAGCTGTATTCCTCTCCCTTGAGCGCAACCTCAAGATATTCCTTCTCGTTTTTTATCACTTCCAATTCCATCAAAACCCCTCTTTCTTGTCAATACTGCACATCCGCCCTTCGGTAGTCGCTTGCAATCTTTCGGCTGTCCTTCTGGCCGCAGTTTTCGCATTTGAGCAGCCTTGCCTCAAGCTTGAGCGGATGGCGGCAGGACTTGCAGAAAGCCTTTATTGCCCCAAGGTTTTCGCCATCCGTTGAGAGCCTCATCTCGCCGTTTCTCTCATCAACTATCTTCGCCCTTATTATGTCGCCGATGCGGTATTCGTCCCTGACATTTTTTACAAACCCCTTCCTTATCATTGAGGCGTGCAAAACCGCATATTCATCCGTTTCCTCAAACCTGTCCTCACCCTGCCCCACGCGCATGCTCACCAGCGCAATCGGCTCCACGATGTTCTCAACCCTGCCGACAAAGACAGTCCCGACCCCAAGCTGGCGGAGGGATTTTTTCTGGCGCACCGAAAGCTTCCTTGCAGACTCAAAAACCTCGCCGGCGATTGAGGAGTAAATCCTCTCCCCTTCCACGTAAGTCCCGTCGCCCGCAAGATATTCCTCCTCCGTGCCGATGAAATCCCCTGGGACGACAAATTTCTTTTCCATAGGCATTCCCAGCCCAAACAGGCGCTTCTTTTCTGCATCGTCATATATTTAAATAGATTTTGCCAAAGCCTCTCAGTGAGGGCTTATGGCGGCAAAGAAAAACAGGCTGGTTCTGTGCATTGACAGGGACAACGACCTCTACGAGAAGGCGAGGATTTCAGGCCCTATAATCGGGCGGGAAGCCAACCTTGAGGCGGCAGTCAAGCTTGCTCTGGCAGACCCAACGGAAACAGATGCCAACACCATCTTCAGGGCGATAGGCATCTACGACTCCCTCCTCTCGGAATCCACGGCTCAGATAGCCACTCTGACCGGCGCCTCATCGCTTGGCTATGCTGCCGACAGGGAGATTTCCGCCCAGCTTGAGCGGGTGCTTTCGGAGTTTCCCGCCGACTCCTGCATATTCGTCTCGGACGGCGCGTCAGACGAGCAGATGCTGCCCGTCATCCGCTCCCGCCTGAAAATAGACGGAGTGGAGATAGTGGTGATGAAGCAGGCAAAAGAGCTTGAAAAAACCTATTTCGTGATACTTGAAAAGCTAAAGGAGCCGCACTACGCGCGCATTGTGTTCGGCGTGCCAGCCCTTCTGCTTCTCCTGTTTGCCGCAAGCCGCTATTTCGGCTGGGGGCTTGAGTCCATCGCCGCGCTGTTCGCCGTTTACCTTGGCGCAAAGGCATTCGGGATAGAGGAGCGCCTGCTGCGCGAGATTTCAGCATTCAGATTCTCGGCTGAAAAGATATCAAGCATAGTCTACCTCTTCTTTTTCATCATGCTTCTGGTTTCGCTATGGGCTGCATTCCAGCGCTACAGCGAGGCGGTGGAGACGGGCTTGAGCGGAGTGAAGACAGCCGCCGTCATAGTCAAGACCCTTGCCAACCTCCTTGCCATCTCCTTCATGATACTCTTCGCAGGCAAGATGATTGACATAATAAACGAGAAGGAGCAGCAGAGGCGCATTGAGCTTTCCAAGTTCGGGCTTTACGCGATAATGACAGTGATAGTCTGGTTCATGCTTTCCGTGGCGGCAGACTGGGTGCTCAACCTCTCCCCCCCATACGTTTCCTTCGCCGACTTCCTGTCTGCAATCTTCGCAAGCATGGTGCTGGGCTTTGTCGGAATCTGGGCAATGCGCTCCATCAAGTCGGACATAGTTTCGCGCATGAAGCTTGAAAGCAAGGAGCTTTTCTCCGAAAACGGGGTTTATATGGGAAAGATAATGGGTGTAGACCCAAAAGAATCAAAGATAATCTTCCGCTCTCCGCTTGGGCAGAAGCTGACGGTTTCCCTTGAGAACATAACCTCCGTCGGCGAGCGCGTGATGGTGAGGACTTAACGGCTGGCTCCGGCAGACTTCCCAATTTTCAACAGTGCGCTCATCTTCCTGATAAGCTTCCTCTTTTTCTTCCCTTCCTCAAGGGCGTGGCGCAGCACCTCCACAAAATTGCTGACGGGGGTTATCTTTATCTTGCCCCGAAGCCTCGCCGAAAGGTGGATGTCCTCTACGTTGCTTTCCGGCACTATTATCTCCTTCAGCCCAGCTTCAATCGCCGCCTCCGTTTTCCCAGTGACCCCGCCAACAGGCAGGACCTCCCCGCGCACCGAAAGCGAGCCGGTCATGGCGACATCCTGCCTAACAGGTATGCCCTCCATCGCCGAAATTATGGCGACCGCAATTGAGATGGAAGCGGAATCCCCCTCCACACCCTCGTAAGTCTGCAGGAACTGGACGTGCATGTCATACTGCGAAACGTCCTTTCCGATGTGCTTCTTTATTATCGCAGAGACGTTTTCCACCGCCTCTTTCGCGATGGTGCCGAGCTTGCCGGTGGCAATCAGCTTGCCTTCTGCCTTGCTTGATGCGGGGGTTACCTCCGCGACGATGGGCATGACCAGCCCGGAAAGCGCATCACCCAGCACCGCCAGCCCGTTGACCTTGCCGACACTGCTGCCCTCCGTGGAAAAAATCCTGTAGTCCTTCCTGTTCTCCACGAACCTGCGGCTAATCTGCTGTTCAAGGGTCTGCGCCACCTTCCGCGCCTTTATGACGTGCTCAGCCGTCACCACCTTTGCCCCCTCCTCATTTGCGATGTCCCCCGCGGCGCGCACAAGCCCGCCAAGCTCGCGCAGATTGAGCGATAGCCTCTTTTTCCTGCCTGCCATTCTGCGCGCCTCATCAATTACCTCAATGACTGCCTCGCGGGTGAAGTGCGGGATTTTCCCGTCCTTTTTGACCTCTTGCGCTACAAACTGGACATACTTGTCCTCGTTTTCAGGCGTGTCCGGCATTGTGTCCTGGACGTATACCTCGTAGCCGTTCCCCCTAATTCTGCTTCGCAGGGCGGGGTGCATCCCCCTTATGTCCATCACATTGCCAGCCGCAACAAGGACAAAGTCGCAAGGCACCGGCTCGGTTTTCACAATCGCCCCGGAAGAATTCTCGCTCTGCCCGGTTATCGGGTATTTCTTCTCCTGCATGGCGGTGAGAAGCTCCTGCTGGCTTCTGGGACGCAGGGAGGCTATCTCGTCAATGAAAAGCACCCCCTTGTTTGAGCGGTGGATTGCCCCTGCCTCCACTCTCAAGTGGGCTGGCGTCCCAAGCCCGCCTGACTGCAGGGGGTCGTGTTTCACATCACCCAAAAGAGCGCCAGCCTTCGCGCC
Source organism: Microcaldota archaeon (assembly GCA_026414185.1). GTDB lineage: Archaea > Micrarchaeota > Micrarchaeia > Anstonellales > Anstonellaceae > UBA10161. The sequence goes on from JAOAJL010000010.1 coordinate 36,927, forward strand.
AGTGGCGTCAACAAACGGCGCAGTCTTCCTTCCAGTGTTGTCCACGATAAGCTTCGGCTCGTTTGCCTCAAACATCCCCATCCTTCTACCAAAGTTGTTGGTGAAGCGATAAAGCAAAAATAGGAAACCGAAGCCCAGAAGGATTGCAAGCACAAACCACTTGTTCTCATTTGAAAACTGCCCTGTCACATAAAGGAAGATTATCACCATTATAAGCCCGAAAAGGAAAGCCGTTCCGCCACCGCTTCCCGCCCTGCTTTGCATCATCTCCCTGCCCTTTGCCGCCTGCTGTATCATCCTGCCCTGCCCGATTTCCTCCTCTCCCTTTTCGCCTTTCTGCCCCTTAGGAGAAAACTGCCTCATCATCATCTTCATCTGGTTCCAGGCGGCATAAAGCTGCGCAAGCTGCGGGTCGCGCCTTATCTCATCAGGCGAGGGGTAGGTCTTGACCACCCGCACGAGGGGGCGGTTCTCGTCGTTTGGGTTCGGATAAACCAGCACATCCGTAAGCTCTGTGGCGGGCATGAGCTCAGCCATAGCCTGCGCAAGCATGGAC